>JAUNHM010000021.1:1322-17915 GCA_030523945.1 Microbacteriaceae bacterium | reverse complement strand
ATAGATTCGCAGATTTTGATTGCGGAGCCGGGTTTTACCAGCTGGTTGGTGGCAGGCTCGGTGGAGGTAACGCTGCCAGGCGGCACCTCTGGGCTGTGACATTTGCCGCTGGTAACCTGAAAGCCCTGTTTTTTCATAGCGGCGGTGGCCTGGGCGAGCGGCTGACCCACAACATTCGGCACGGCAACCATGGAGCCTGTGCCCTGGCCAAACCAGTAAGACACCAGGAAAATCAACGCGGTGGTAGCCGCGACCACAAAAGTCAGGGTGCGACCGCGGCGGGCGCGCTTGCGCGCCGCTGCCTGCGCACGGTCAATCGGAGTGGCTGGCAATTGCGGCAGGTTGTCTGCGGTGCTGCTGTGCCCCGGGTCAGTGGTTTGCACACTCGGAGCCTCTGGCAGTGGGACGGCTCCGGCAGCAGCTCCCAGCGGTGCTTGCCCGGCGCCTGGAACAGCGCCACCCGGCACTATGCCTCCAGGCGTCACAGGTGCTGGCGCAGCCCCGCCGGGCAGCACCGTGGTCGCCGCGGTCGCACCCTGCAAAACCCGGGTGGTCGCGGCGGTTTCACCGCCACGCGGCGCAACCTTGGTCGGCCCGTCCAGGCCGCCTTCCAACAAATGTTGCAACCTGGTCAAAACAATTTTTGCGTCTTTCGGTCGTTGGTTTGCGTCACGCAGCGTCGTCCACCGCACCAGCTCGTCAAGTTCCGGGGTCGATTCTGCCGAAATCAGCGACGGCTTCGGCACATCTTCATAAACGTGCTTATAGGCGACATTGATCGCTTCTTCGCCGCGGAAAGGCTGCACACCGGTCAGCATTTCATACAGCATAATCCCAAAAGCATAAACGTCGGCTCGCGCATCGGCCACCCCGCGCGACACCAGCTCCGGCGACAAATACGCGATCGTGCCCAGCAGGGCCTGCCCGGTCGTAGTGTTGTTGTCAGCCGGACGCGCCAGCCCAAAGTCACCAATTTTAATGCGCCCGTCATCAGCCAAAAACACATTTTCCGGCTTCACATCGCGGTGAATAAACCCGGCCGAGTGCGCCGCTGCCAGACCGGAAAGCACCCCATAGCTGATCTCAATCGCCTGCGCCGCGGTCAGCCGCTTCTGCTTTTTCAACAGTTCGCGCAGCGTAATCCCCGGCACATATTCCATCACCAGATACGGCACACCATTGTCGCGTCCCTGATCAAAAACATTGACCACATTCGGGTTTTGCAGCCCCGCCGCCGCCTGCGCCTCTTTTTCAAAACGTCGCAAAAAAGCCGCGTCATCGACCAGGTGCGGATGCATCAGCTTAATCGCAATTTTGCGGCTCAAACGCAGATCGTCACCGAGATACACAGTGCCCATGCCGCCGCGCGCAATTCGGGCGCGCACACGGTAGCGTCCATCGAGCGTACGCCCGATAAACTGGTCTCGATTCGCTGTAGTCACTTTTTGATTCTATCGCTTGTAATCAAAATATTGCTGTGTTTGGGGTTGTTTTGCGCTGTTTGGGCTTGTTTTGAGGTAACTTTCTGCTTTTTCTGGCAAAGTTAGAGTATGCAACTAACCGAAACATATACCGTGCCAGATTTGGTGGAAATGCTCGATTTGAGTCCGGGACAGGTGCGGCGCTTGTTTGAAGAGCGGGTGCTGGCTGCGGTTAAAATTGATGGAGTTTTGCGGGTTCCGGCCGAGTTTTTGTTGAACGGACAGCCGGTTGCGGGCTTGCGCGGCACGCTAATTTTGCTCGATGATAACGGGTTGGATATCGAGAGTGCGGTTGCGTGGCTGCTTGAGCCGAACGAATATTTGGACGGAGAAACGCCGATTTCGCAGTTGCGTTTGAACCATAAAACTCCGGTGAGGCGTGCGGCTGCGTTTTTGCTCTAGTTTTTGGGTGGAAAAGCCTAGTTTTTAGTGAGCCCGGTTTTGGGGCTTAAATGCCCGGTTTTCGGGTTTTGATTTACCGGTTTCGGCAGGTAAAATTATAGTTTTATGCTGCTCGCACGGTCATTTTTTCGACCAGTTCGACCAGCGGTTCGACAGCGTCGGCGTTAATTTCGGTGGAGCGCGCAGATTTGGTGGCGAGTTTCGCGTTGCCGGCAATCATTTCTTCCACAATTTCGGCGGCTCCGGTTTCTTGAATTGTGCGCTGGAGCATTTCGAGTTGTAGCTGGGTGAGATTTGGGTTGCCAAACAGCTCGTCAAAGGTTTTAAGCACGCTGCCGCTCATTTTTTCGCGCGCGAGCGTAACCAAAACTGTGCGTTTGCCGGCGATCAGGTCGTCTCCGTTTGACTTGCCGGTAACTTCGCTGTCGCCAAACACGCCCAAAATGTCGTCGCGCAGCTGGAATGCTATACCCAGCGGCATGCCATAGTTGCTCAGTTCTTCTGCGAGAGTTTCGCCGCCGCCGGCTAGAGCAGCCCCGATTTGCAGGGGCTCAACCACAGAATATTTCGCGGTTTTGAAAATTACGACCCGGGTTGCGCGTTCCAGCTGCAACTGCTGCGGTGCAAAATTCGGGTATTGTTCTTCCAGCACATCAAAATACTGGCCGCAAACCACATCGGTGCGCATGCGGTTAAAGTTTTCGCGCACGACTTTGCCAGCTTTGGGGGAGGTCATTTCGATCGCCTGCTGCATTAGTTCGTCAGCCCAGGACTGGAGCAGATCGCCTAGCAAAATCGCGGAAGCAATACCGAAATGACTGGCCGAGCCGCGCCATCTACTGGCTGAGTGCAGTTCGCTGAAGCGGGTGTGCACGGCAGGTTTTCCTCGGCGTGTCGCACTGCGGTCGATAATGTCGTCGTGCACGAGCGCGGCGGCGTGAAAAACCTCGAGGGCGGCAGCGGCTGTGACCACGCACACCACGTCGGGGTGGTTGCCATTTGCCAGGTTGAGTCTGCGGCGCGCCAAAAATCCGAGCGCGAGACAGTATGCGCGAAATCTTTTGCCGCCCTGCAAAAACTCGGTTGCGGTGCTCAGCAACTCGTCAATATCGGCCCCTAAAGGCTCTAAATCGGCGCGTTTTTGCGCCAGAAAAGCGGTGATGGTTTCCTGCACGAGTTCTGCGAGTCTTTGATGTTGCTGCACATTCTCAGCATACCGCGATTTTCTGCTCTAAACTTGAAGTAGAGCAAAAATTGGAGGTCGAAATGTCGCTTTCGGAACAGGAACAGCAACTGCTGGAGGAATTGGAGCGCAATTTTTATGCCGCTGAGGCAGATGTTGTGCCCACTGACCAGGCGCCGCGGCAGCGCAGTCAAAAGGCGATTGTGCTGGGTTTTTTGGCGGTTTTGGCCGGTTTTGGGGTGATTTTGGCTGCGGTTGCGATTCCGCTGATGCCGCTTGGCGTGGCCGGTTTCGTGCTGGCTTTGGCCGGGCTTTGGTATGCTCTGACTCCGTCAAAAAACGCGCCGCGGGTGGTGCGTGCAGGGCATGATGCGACCGGTGTTGCACCGGATACTGTGGGGGATATTCGCAAAAAAGCGCAGTCCTTCCGCGAAAAAATGGAAGAACGCTGGAACCGCCGCTTCGACCGCGACTAACCCGGCTTTCTAAATATTTTAAAAGTTTTTAGCAAATTACATTTTGCCTCAGTATTTTGCGGCACCGTTGCCACTTTTTGGCGTACCCATTTTAGTTAATTTCTGTTGCGTGTTTCATTGTATTGTTTGTGCTGAGAAAATGTGTAATTGATCGTTGCTGATATCTGAAGAAACCGTTAAGAGATTTAGCGGTTATTTTTTTACCCAAAAATAGGGAGAATGTTGAAAAATTGCTCCACTTTCATCCACTGCTTTAAAATTCAGGAAAAAAGGGCAAAAAATTTGTAAAAATTATGAAAAAAGTCTGTTTTTGGGTGCAATTTTTGCAAAAGTGGAGTAAAGTGGAGTATTAGAGAAGGAGGTGGGAAATGTTCCTGGGTACGTTCTATCCGAAACTAGACGACAAGGGGCGTTTAATCCTGCCTGCCAAATTCCGCGACGCCTTCAGTGACGGCCTCGTGATCACTCGCGGCCAAGAACGCTGCCTCTACGTTTATAGCGCCACCGAATTTCAATCCCTGCACGACCGCATTCGCAACGCACCAACCACCTCCAAACAGGTGCGCGACTACATGCGCGTCTTCCTCTCCGGCGCACACGACGAAACCCCAGACCGGCAAAACCGCGTCACCATTCCACAAACCCTGCGCAGCTATGCCGGACTCGACCGCGAACTCGCCGTAATCGGCAGCGGCAGCAGAGCGGAAATCTGGGACGCAGCAGCCTGGCAGCAATACCTTACCGCACAGGAACAAAACTTCTCAGACATTGCTGAGGAGGTGATTCCGGGCCTCTTCTAGAGCCTTGCGCTATGATTGCAACAAACGAAACCCAACCACTGCACTTGCCGGTAATGCTTGACCGCTGCGTCGACCGGGAGTGAAGGTATCATCATTGACGCAACCCTCGGCCTCGGCGGTCACAGCGAAGCGATCTTACAGCGCCTGCCGCAGGTGACCGTGCTTGGCCTCGACCGCGACACTGACGCGCTCGCCCGCGCAAACGACAGACTTACCCCGTTTGAATCGCGATTTTACAGCGTGCACACAGTCTACGACGAAATTGCCGAACACGCAGCCGAGCTTTCCGCAGAGCTTGACCTGCCGATTATTGGAGCGCTCTTTGACCTGGGCGTCTCCTCCATGCAACTAGACCAAGCAGAACGCGGCTTCGCCTATGCCCAAGACGCGCCACTGGACATGCGCATGGACCAAACAGCCGGCACCACCGCAGCAGAACTGCTCGCAACCCTGGACGCAAACGAGCTGCGCCGCCTCTTCCAAAAATACGGCGACGAACCACTCGCAGCCCGCTACGCCGCCGCCATTGTGGCAGCCCGCGAAACCGAGGCGATCACCCGCAGTGGCCAACTGGTCGAAATTTTGCAGGACGCCACCCCGGCAAAACTTAAAAACCAGCGCCACCCGGCAAAACGCGTGTTCCAGGCCCTGCGCGTCGCCGTAAACGACGAACTCGAAGTGCTCGCCCGCGCTATCCCAGCCGCTATGGGCGCGCTCGCAGTCGGCGGCCGCATCGTGACCATGGCCTACCAGTCACACGAAGACAAAATCGTCAAAACCGAATTTGCCCGAGCTAGCAAAGACAAAACCCCAGCCAAACTGCCCCAAGCCCTGCCCGAATACGCACCAGAATTTAAGCTGCTAACCCGAGGCGCCGAACAAGCCACCGAAACCGAAAAAGCCACCAACCCCCGAGCCATCCCGGCACGCCTGCGAGCCGCAGAACGAGTGAGGAAACCATGACCGCAACCGCGCAACTCAAAACCAACCCGCGCAAACAAAGCCTAATCGACGCGATCGCAGCCGCCAAACAGGCCGGCGCGGCACAGTCGCTCGCGCAAACCGGCACCTATACCAGAGCAGTGCCGGGTGCAACCAGAGCAGCCGGAGCCGCAACCGAGCGCGCTACCGGCGCGGGCCTTACCCTGCTGCCGCAGCTCGGCACAAAACGCAAAGCAGGGCGATTTATCCCGTTGATATCAGGTGCAATCTGCGTTGCAATCGCTGCTGGACAACTAATGTTAAGTGTGATGTCATCTTCCGACGCGTATGAACTACGCTCCCTGCAAGCCGCAGAACGCGACCTCAACCGCGTCGAACAGGTGCTGCTACAAAACGTAGAATCACTCAACTCCCCACAAAACCTCTCCGACAACGCTCGTGCACTCGGCATGGTGCAAAATAGTGCGCCAGCATATTTGCGTCTCAGTGACGGAGCGATCCTCGGCAGCATCGAAGCAGCAAAAGGCGCAGCCAGCGCAAACAGCGTGCCAAACGCAACCCTGCAAAACCTGCCACTAGCAGACGCAAGCGGGAAAACTGTGACTCGAGAATTGCAACAGACCGCCGCGCTTCCCGCAACTAACGGCAAACGCCCTGTAGTTTGGGAGGGTGACCTGCCTGCCCCGCAAACCCGCTAACAACCAAATTTTGGTGACTGCCAAATGAGACGCAACCGCGCAAAACTAAAGAAAACCCGCTATCGAATTAGATGGCGGGTGGTTTTGCCCTCCCTGCTGCTGCTTCTGGTCAGCATGCTCTGCATTGGTGCGCTCACTTTCGTTCAAATCCTAAATGCCGGAGAACTTCAAAACCAAGCACGCGACAAACGCGCCGTACCTCTGGTTATATCTGCCGTGCGCGGCCCGATCGTCGACCGCAACGGCAACGAACTAGCCATCACAGACGAGCGCTACGACGTGCAACTTTCCCCAAAAAACACGCGGGTTAACGGCGGGATTTTTTATCGTTTCAAAGCAGGCGGGCAAGAAACAGAAACCGTTACCAGCGACCAAGCCTTCGCGGAAATCGCGGCAATAACCGGCCAGCAGCCTTCCGAAATTAAAGAAATCGTTGACAAGGCGCTAGAAGAAAACCCGAAGTCTGACTTTGCTTACATCAAAAGATATATTGACCTGAACACGCTCAATAAACTGAAAGAGCTGCGAATTCCCTGGATGACATACGAATCGGTATACAATAGAGTATACCCAAACGGGGCAGTTGGGGGCAACCTGGTCGGATTCATGAGTAAAGACGGACTCGCGCAAGGCGGCGTCGAACTCTCGCAAAACGCCTGCCTAGCCGGCGAAAACGGGTCTGTGCAATACGAGCGATCGGCCGACGGTGTGCCGCTGCCGGGTAGTTTTGTCACAACCAAAGAAGCGCGCAACGGCGGCACCCTCGAAATGACCATAGACCGCGACCTGCAATGGCAAATTCAGCAAATCACAAACGAAGCGCGACTCAACGCCGAAGCCGAATGGGTGATGCAGGTTGTGATGGATGCGAAAACCGGAGAGCTGCTGGCGGTCGGCGAAGACGGCACCGTGGACCCAAACAACGTGCAAGCATCCGACCCGACACGACGCAACTCGCGCGCATTTACCGCACCATACGAGCCAGGCTCGACACTAAAAACGCTGACCGCCTCGGTGCTGGTGAACGAAGGACTAGCAGACCCGTCAACTCAAAACGCGACTCCTGGCGCATGGAATCCGGAGCCGAGTGTTTTCTTTCGGGATGCTTTTGGCCATGGTATTCAGCAATGGACGCTTGCCGGAATCATGGTGAAATCTTCGAACGTCGGCATTTCTATGTTGGGCAGCAGAATACCGACAGAAAAGCGCTACGAATACATGCGCAAATTTGGACTTAGTGGCCCAACACATGCGGGAATGCCGCTTGAATCAGGTGGTATTTTACGGAACTGGAAAGACTGGGACCCGCAAACCCGTTACAATACGATGTACGGTCAGGGTTTGTCTTACACAATTATCCAATCCGCTGGAATCTACCAGACCATTGCAAACGGTGGACTACGCGTGCCGCCAAAACTGGTGCGCGGGTGTCGAGACGAGCAAGGAAAATTACATCCATATGGGCAAGACCAGCAGTCAGTGCAGGTGTTGAAACCAGAAGCTGCCGCGCAAACTACGCAAATGCTTGAAACTATTACGGATGTGAGCAACTACGTTGGTGAACGTATTCAGATTCCGGGCTATAGACTGGCTGGTAAAACCGGCACCGCAGAGCAACCAGACGGCAAAGGTGGCTATCGGAGCGACTTTGTGTATAGTTTTGCAGGATTTTTCCCGGCAGATAATCCGCGTTTTGTTTTGGTGACGTCTGTCGGCTTTCCCGTCAAAAATAAAGATTTTGCCGCTCTTGACGCTTGGAAAGCATCGGCTAGCGCGACAATTCGCAGATTTAATATTCCACCGTCACAGGGTCAGTTTACTCCTCTGCCGCAAACCTATTAGATGTAAAATATAGTAATAATGATTGCTTTAGAACTTCAAGAAATTGCGGACGCGGTTGGTGGCGAGCTGCTGTGCGGTGCGGCTGGCGCGACCAGGCAGATGCGGGTGAGTGGTGAGGCGCAAACCGACTCGCGCGAAATCGCTGCCGGCGGGATATTTTTTGCCAGACGCGGTGAGACCAGTGACGGGCACGACTATGCTAGTGCGGCGGTGAAAAACGGTGCGGCGCTAGTGATTGGCGAGCGCGATTTGGGGCTGGACGTGCCGCAGATTATCGTTGCCGATAGTGACCTGGCTTTGGCTGCTTTCGCAAAATATGTTGTGGCGAAGGTGCGTGCGGCTGGTCGCCTAAAAGTTGTGGCGATTACCGGATCCAATGGCAAAACCACCACCAAAAACCTGGTTGCAGCAATGCTAGCGCGGCAGAGCGAGACGGTGGCGAGCGAAAAATCTTTTAACAACGAGGTTGGCGCGCCTTTGACGATGCTGCGTGTCACCGAAACTACCGAATTTTTGGTGCTGGAAATGGGTGCTTCGGCGGCCGGGGAAATCCGCTATCTGTGCGATCTGGCTGTGCCTGATGTCGCTGCGGTTTTGATGATCGGCCTGTCGCATATTGGCGGGTTTGGCAGCATCGAAACTACCGCCGCAACCAAACGAGAAATTATCGAAAACTTGCCGGCTACCGCAACCGCTGTGCTTAATGCGCAAGATCCGCGCGTGGCAGCAATGGCAGGGCACACCGCCGCGCAAGTGCGCTGGTTTGGGCAGGGGGGTGCGGTTTCCGCCTCCGACATTGAGGTGACCGCTGCCGGCACCAGCTTCACCCTGACCGCAGACGGAGAAAGCTTGTCGGTGCATTTCCCGGTTTTGGGTGAGCATCACGTACAAAACGCACTCGCCGCAACCGCCATCGCAACCGCCTGCGGCGCAAGCCTCCAAACCGCCGCAGCGACCCTGGCCGCAACCGAAAAGCCGGGCAAATGGCGCATGGAAGTGACCGCCTGCCGCGACGATATCACGCTCATCAACGACGCCTATAACGCCAGCCCGGACGCAATGGCAGCCGCCCTCAAAACCCTCGCGCAAATCGGCAAACCGCACGGCCGCACAGTCGCGGTGCTCGGCGCCATGAGCGAACTCGGCGACCATTTCGGCCCAGAAACCGATCGGCTCGGCCTGCTCGCAGTGCGCCTGCGTATTTCGCAACTCGTGGTGGTCGGTCCGGATGTGCGCCGCATGTATATTTCGGCCATTAACGAGGGCGTTTGGGACGAATCCGACGCGCACTATTTCGCCGAATCCGACGCGGCATTCGAGTTTTTGGTAAAATCGATACAGCCGCACGACACCGTTTTGGTTAAATCATCAAACGCGGCCGGACTGCGATTTTTGGGGGATAAACTGGTGGAGGCGCTGGCATGATTGTGCTCATTTTGACGGGCGTTTTCAGCCTTGCTTTCTCGATTTTCCTGACGCCGCTGTTTGTGCGCGGTTTCCGCCGGCTGCAGTGGGGGCAGTTTATTCGTGAAGACGGCCCGCAGTCGCATTTTGCCAAGCGCGGCACGCCGACGATGGGCGGAATTGTCTTTTTGCTCGGCACGGCGCTGTCATATTTTGCGGCAAAACTTGTGATGGGCGAGTCTGTGACGCTCGCCGCGCTCTTGGTTTTGGGCATGGCGCTCGGCTGCGGTCTGGTCGGCTTTTTGGACGATTTTTTGAAGACACGCAAGCAGCAGTCGCTCGGTTTGGGCGGCTGGGCCAAGATTTTGGGTCAGGTGCTGGTCGGCACGATTTTTGCGCTGGTTGCGATCAATTTCCATAACACGCGCGGTCAGACTCCGGCATCGACTAAAATTTCGCTTTTCCGCGACCTGGATTTTGATTTTTTGGCGCTCGGTGCGGTTGTCGGTTTGGTGTTGTTTGTCGCCTGGATTTTGTTGATTACGATCGCAACTTCGAACTCTGTGAACCTTACTGACGGGCTGGACGGCTTGGCCGGTGGCAGCTCGATTTTGGTGTTTCTCGCCTATTTGCTGATTTCGTTTTGGCAGTCGGGGCAGAGCTGTTTTAAAAAACCTGAGGTGCTGGGCTGCTATCAGATTGGTGATTCGCTAGATTTGGCGGTTGTTGCGGCTGGTTTTGCGGGCGGTTTGATCGGGTTTTTGTGGTGGAACACGTCTCCGGCACTGCTCTATATGGGCGACACCGGCTCAATGGGCATCGGTGGCGCGATTGCGGCTTTGGCGATTTTGACTCACACCGAGCTGCTGCTGCCGATTTTGGGCGGTCTGTTTTTGATGGAGTCGGGTTCTGTGATTTTGCAGCGCCTGTACTTCAAATTGACCAAGGGCAAGCGGCTGTTTTTGATGAGCCCGTTCCATCACCATTTTGAGTTGAAGGGCTGGACCGAGGTTAAGGTCGTGGTGCGATTTTGGATTATTACCGGCGCGCTAGTTGTGATTGGTATCGGCCTGTTCTATGCTGAGTGGGTGGTTTTGAGTGGAAACTAGGCAGGGTGCAGGCCGGTTTGACTCGCTGCACAGCTGGGGCAGTGATGGCTGGCCTGGTTTGCGGGTTGCTGTGCTCGGCATGGGGTTGAGCGGGTTTGCGGCTGCGGATACCCTGGTCGAGTTGGGTGCTGAGGTTTTGGTTGTGGCTGACCGGCCGGATAACGAGCGGGAGCAGCTTTTAAGTGTTATTGGAGCGGAGTTTTTTATAGGCGACGATGCGGCGCAGGTTACTAAAGTTGCGGATTTTGCGCCGGATTTGCTGGTAGTTTCGCCGGGTTTTGCGGCGGATCACCCGGTGCGTGAGTGGGCTGAAACGGCGCAGCTGCCGGTTTGGGGTGAGATCGAGCTTGCGTGGCGGGTGCGAGATAAGGTGCACGCGGCAGAGTGGCTTTTGGTTACTGGCACGAAAGGCAAGACTACCACGGCGCAGCTAACGGCCCATATTTTGCGGCAGGCCGGCTTGCGGGCGGCTCCGGTTGGCAGCAACGGCACACCGGTTTTGGATGCGGTGCGTGATCCGGCTGGTTTCGACGTGTTGGTTGTGGATATTTCCAGCGCCCAGCTGCACGATGTTTTTTCGGTGGAACCGCACGCTGCTGCTTGTTTGAATATTACGGAAGAGCATCTTGACTGGCATTCCGGTTTTGCGGGTTATGCGGCGGCGAAAGCGCGGGTTTTTGAGCGGACAAAGGTGGCTTGCGTGTATAACCGGGCTGACAGCGCGACCGAGCGGATGGTGATGGACGCCGATGTGCGCGAGGGGGCGCGGGCTGTGAGCTTTGGTTTGGATGTGCCGCCGCGGGCAGGTTTTGGCCTGGTCGAGGGGATTTTGGCCGATCGCGGTTTTCATGCCGATCGCGGCAGCAGCGCCTTGGAGATTCTAACGCTGGAACAGTTGCAAGAGCTGGGTTTGGATCAGCCGCACACGGTGGCAAATATTTTGGCTGCTGCGGCTTTGGCGCGCGCTTGCGGAGTTGCCCCGGAAAATATTGCGGCGGCGGTTACCGAGTTTGCCGAGTCTCAAAATCAGCACGGCGATAGCGAGGCGCAGTCGGTTAAAGATGCGCAGCAAGGGCAAGAAAGGTCGGAAAGCTAATGAATTTTTCACCTTTTGACGGTGGTATCACAGATAAAGCTGCTTTGAAACCGGATTCTGGGTCTGCCTCGACGGTCGCCGCGTCCGGCTCTGCATCGGGTGGCTCGTCAACAGTCGGCTCGGCACCGGCTAACTCAGCATCGCAACATTCTACTCCAGTCGCGTGCGCGCAAGATTTTGAAAACATGTCGCTTACCAGCTATTTGCGCCGCAGCGTGCAGGCGCTGTGGCATCGCAAAATCATCGCTTTTATTTCGATCGTCACCGCGCTTGTCGGTTTTGGTCTGCTCATGGTTTTTTCCGCTTCGTCCGTTACTTCCTACCTTTCAAATCAGGGTTTTTGGGGTGCTGGCGCGAAGCAGGCTGCGTTCGCGGCGGTCGGCTTTGGCCTGATGATGTTTCTGGCGCTTTTGCCGCTGCGGCTTTATCAGCGTTTTTCGCCGCTTATTTTCCTTTCGATGCTTTTGTTCCAGGCTTTGGTGTTTACTCCGCTCGGTCAGAGCCGGTTCGGTAACCGTAACTGGCTAAATTTGGGTGTTTTGACGGTGCAGCCGTCGGAGTTTTTGAAGTTTGGTTTGATTATTGCGGTTGCGGGCACGATTTCGCGCAAGGCAAAGCTGTTTGAAAAGGACTGGAAGCACGAGTTGATTCCGATTGTTTTTCCGGGCGGTTTGCTGGCTCTCGGCCTGGTTGTGCTCGGTCACGACCTGGGCACGGCGTCGATTATGAGTATGGTGCTGTTTGGCTGCATGTATTTTGGCGGGATCAGCTGGAAGAGTTTGCGGGTGCTTGTGGCCGGGGCTGTTTTGGCGGCTGCGTTTTTCGTGTTTACTAGTCAGAACCGGCTTGCGCGTATTATGAGTTTTGGTGGCGGCACCGATGACTATAGCGGTTTGGATTGGCAGCCGACGCACGGTATTTGGGCGCTTGCGAGCGGCGGTTTTTGGGGGAGTGGTCTGGGTCAGTCTAAGGCGAAGTGGTCTTGGTTGCCGGCTGCCGATAACGACTATATTTTCACGATTATCGGCGAGGAGTTTGGTTTTGTGGGCACGACGGTGACGGTGCTCACCTATGTGCTTTTGGCGTTTTTGATGTTGCATGCGATCAATACTGCGCGCACTAATTTTGGTCGGGCGATTGTTGGCGGCGTGCTGGTTTGGATTGTCGGTCAGGGTTTTGTAAATATTTGTGTGACTTTGAAGCTGATGCCGGTTTTGGGTGTGCCTTTGCCGCTGATTAGTGCCGGTGGCACGGCTTTGATCGCGTGTTTGATGGGTGTTGGTGTGGCTTTGGCGGTTATGATCGACTCGGTTATTTATGCTGGTAAAAACGGGATTGCGCCGGAGTTTGAGAATCTGACTGTTGAAACCTCTTTGCGTCGCTAGTTTAGTTGCGGCTTAAGTTTGGGTTTAGGCTGGGCTAATTTTTAGGTTCGGCTAAATTTCTGCTTTAGGTTAGCATAAATTTTATTACGGCGATCCGTGTAACTGCCCAGCTTAAACGCAAGTAAACACACCTCTGCCCCCGAACTTAGCGATTAAACTCAGGGGCAGAAAGCAGGGCAGCAGCAGTGCAACAGCAGCGCAGATTAGTCGTTTACGACCGGGAAAATGTCGTTTTCCGGGTTTTCGCCCTGGTCATAAATATCGCGCGGGCTGCCAATGACTTTCGGGTCTGGCGTGCCCACAATTTTGTGGTCTTTGCCGGTGTATTCAAACTGGTTCAGCACCCAGCGCATCGCTTCGATGCGGGCGCGTTTTTTGTCGTTTGATTTCACGACGGTCCACGGTGCGTGCGGGGTGTCGGTGTAAAAGAACATCGCTTCTTTGGCCTGGGTGTAGGCGTCCCATTTGTCCAGGGAGGCAAGATCTGTCGGGCTGAGTTTCCACTGTTTCACCGGGTCGTGTGAGCGGCTGAGAAAGCGGGATCGCTGTTCTGCTTTGCCCACTGAGAACCAGAATTTGATAATGTGAATGCCAGACTGGGTCAGCATGCGCTCGTATTCTGGTGCGGAGCGGGTAAATTCGAGGTATTGTGCCGGGGTGCAGTATCCCATCACGCGCTCGACGCCGGCGCGGTTGTACCAAGAGCGGTCAAACAGCACGATTTCGCCGCCGGTTGGCAGGTGGGCGGTGTATCGCTGGAAATACCACTGTTTGCTTTCTTTTTCGGTCGGGATTTCGAGCGCAACCACGCGGGCGCCACGCGGGTTCATGTGTTCTGTGAAGCGTTTGATTGCGCCACCTTTGCCGGCTGCGTCGCGTCCTTCAAAAATGAGCACGATTTTTTCGCCGGTTTCTTTTACCCATGCTTGTAGTTTGAGCAGCTCGATTTGCAGGCGCCGTTTGGTTTGTTCGTATTCTTCCCGTTTCATTTTTTTGCTGTACGGGTAGCCTTGTTTCCAGGCGTCTGGGTCGGCTGCTTTAATGTTTTTGTCTAGTTTGCGTTCGAGTTCGACAATTTCGTCGATTTCGGGGGTGACGTCGATTTGCCCGGCTTCGGCTAGTTCGAATTCGTCGCCGGTTTTGCTTGTGACCAGGTGGTGTTCGGCGTTTTGCGCATCGCCTATGACTTTTGCGCTGTCTGCTGCGACGTTTTGCGGGTTGTTTTCAAAGTCGTTGGTGCTCATTTCAGCCTTTCGCCTAGTTGTTTGCTCTGCTTTCATTTTACCGCTTTTTCGAAGCCCGTTTTCTGCACGATCACGCCTCGTTTTTGCCTTGCTCGCAAATGCTCTAAAATTAATCTGTTTTGGGCTTGACATCGTGCGGAATTGGCGAGATGATAGATGTGTAATTTGGTTTGCGTTTTTGCAGCGCGCTCCAATTTTTAGATGAAGCTTTGTTGCTTCGGTGAGGAAAGTCAGATTATGACGCATAACACGGTTCCGGGAGCTGCGCCTTCGCAGCCTGTGCAGTATCAGGCTCATCAACAGTACCAGGCTCAACCCCAGCAGCATCAGCCGCATTCGCAGTATGCTGGCCAGCCGGCAGGTTTTCAGCGGCAGCCGAGCGGCTTCAGGGTTGCTTTGGGTGTGTGGGTGCCTTTGATTATGTTGCTCATAATTATTGCGCACTATTTTTTACATCCGTTGTTTTTGCATCATGATGTTAATAGCGCTGTAGGGGGCAGAAGGCATCCTAATGCTGGCATGAGCTACGGGGATTTTTTGGGCGCGCAGTTTAACTATATTAAAGAGTTGTTTAATACTTCGCTGGAGCATGCGGTCGGAGAGATTATATTTTTGTGCTTGCCGATTTTCCCTATTGTTTGCTTGCTAGTGCGGCATGTGGTTGTGTATATTGTGACCGGCATAGTTTTTGTGTTTGAGTTTTTCTATTTCTGGGGGCTCACTTTTAAATGGGTTTTGCCTGGTTATCTGAAGCTTGCTTCCCATATCGGCATGTATTATATGCTGCTTATTTTGGCGGTGCTCGGAGTGATTTTGTGTTTTGCTGCGAGTAAGCCGCGCAGGTCAAAAACGGGTAATATTACGCCGGTTTATGGTCATTCTGCGCAACAGCAGCATTACGGACAGCAGCCACCTCAGCACTAATTTGCTGCTTGTTTGGTGACAAGCCTGGCAGAGATTTGTTGCGGTTTTGTTTGCTGAAAGCTGTTTGCAAGCTGGTCTGCTAAGTTTGAATTGTGATGAAAAAGTTTTCAGGTTTTTTCGGCAGATTTACTGGCAAGGCCGTGTTTGCTGCGGCTTTTGCGGCAAGCATTGCGCTGGCGGGATGTGCAACTGAGAAAACCCCGGCTCAACAGTCGGGGGAGAAGCAGGGGCAGCAGAAACCACAGCCGTTAACCCAGTATGATTCAGGCAAGATTTATCGGATGGATCAGCGGCCGGTTTTGCCTGTTGGATCGCTGGTTGCCGCGGAGCCTCCGGAGACTGATGTGCAGCTGCCAGATAGCACGAAGATCCAGGTGGTTGTGGCAGCTAGCGAAAAGCAGGAAGAGGTCGCACCGCTAAAGGCGGAGCTGGAGCGGCAGCTCGGTCAAAAGGTAAAGATTAACACGATCCCGAGAAACGGGTTCGACGAGTTTCGGGCGATTATGAGTCAGAAACCGGATATGGTTTTCACGATCGGCACCGAAATCTTGGGGTTGACCGATTCGATTTCGACTCAGTACATAAGAACCACTATCGTGACCCTCGGCGGGCAGATCGCGGAGCCGACTAAGAATGTGAACGCGGTCGTCTGGCCGGGGGCGACTTCGCGGGCGGCGGTGGTCACCGAAAAAATGGAGTTCGGGAACAGCGCAAAATGGGCGAAAGATGCTGTGCGCATGGGATTGCTCGCCTGGCTCGAGGAGGAGCCTGGAATGGTTTATGTGCTGGGGGCAAAAGCTGAGTAACAGCTGTAAGAAAGCTGATTAAACGCTGAGTGTTTGCTGGGTTGTGCTAGTGAAAACTGTAGACACTCTTTGTGTTACCTGTTGTTAACCTTTCTTACCCCTGGAGTTTACTTTTTTGTAATATTTTCGTCATTCAGAAATGCTTGGATTGTTAGTGCATTGATGTTTGTTCACAGAAAGGTATTCAATGTCTAAAAAGAAACTGTTCCGTGGGATCACGGTTGCAGGTATTGCCGCGGCTTTCCTCGGCACCGCACTGATTCCAGGGATCGCTGCGCCAAAGAGCGCAAGTGCAGTGGATGATCTAAAACCGATCATCACTACCAGCGACACCACCTGGAAATACAACGAGACCAACACCGACCCAGCTGCAGGCGCAGCAGACCGCTTGGTTTGGGCAAAAGACGGCTTCACCATTCCAGCAGAGTGGAAGAGCGCAAAGGGCGCATTCGGCTTCAAACAACGCGGCACCCCACCACGTCGCATTGAAAGCGACAACGCTGACGGCAAAACCTGGACCACTCGTCTAGCGAGCGCACCTACTGCCGATGGCAAGGAAAACACCAAGACCTACCACTTCGTGACCGATGTAACTCTGACTAAAGCACAGCTGGACGGCGCGGATTCATTCAACGCTGAGCTGACCGTTGATGACGCTGCACAGGTATTTGTGAACGGCGTAAAAGTTGGCGGCGTTGTAGATGAAAAGGTTGAGGCGGCTCCAGAGGCGCAGCGCAACCTGATGTACGCTGGCGCAAGCAACGGCGCTCCAGTTGACGCGAAAATCTCTATTCCAAAGGA
>JAUNHM010000021.1:0-1299 GCA_030523945.1 Microbacteriaceae bacterium | reverse complement strand
CTTCGACTTCAAGAGCTTGACCCCAGTGACCAAGGCGGCAGCAGAGCAGGTTCTGCCAAAGGCTCTCGTGCAGACCATCGGCAAGTCAGCTGGCGCGCGTAACTTCACCTGGTACACCCTGAACAAGCAGGTTGACCAGGAGCTGCAGTACGCGCCAAAGGCTGACGTTAAGGGTGGCGTATTCCCAGCGAACGCAATCAAAGTAAAGGCGCAGAGCGATGGCGATGTGCGCACCCTTACGCACCCACGGGAGCAGTTCAACTACCGCGTAAGCATTGCGGCTCTGCAGCCGGACACCGCGTATGCTTACCGCGTAGGTAACGAAAAGACCGGCTGGTCTCCTGTTTACGATTTCAAGACCGCGAAGTTCACCGGCGACTACAGCTTCCTGTTCTTCGGTGATGCGCAGGTTGGTGCTTCTAGTAGCCTGGAAGAAGACAAGAAGGGCTGGATCGACACCCTTAACGTAGGTATGGCGAAATACCCTAACACCGAGCTGCTGTTCTCTGGTGGCGACCAGGTTGAGAGCGCGCCAAACGAGGACGAGTACGATGCCTTCTTGGCTCCGGAGCAGCTGCGCAGCCTGCCACTGGTGCCGATAATCGGTAACCACGATGTATGGTCAAAGGCATTTGAAAACCACTTCACTCTGCCAGGTCTGGATAAGAACTACGGTGGCGGCTGTGCTACTTACGGTGGTTGCCGACCAGGGGACACAGATTTCTCGAGCGGTAACTACTACTTTGAGTACAAGGACACCCTGTTTGTAATCCTGAACTCTAACGCAAACAGCCCGAAGGATATCGCAGAGCACACCGCGTTCCTGGAGAAAGCATCGCAGGCTCACCCGAACGCAAAGTGGAAGGTAGTTGGGTTCCACCACTCAATCTACTCTGCAGCAACTCACGCTATTGATGCTGGCGATACTCCAATCATCGAGGCGATGCGTGGCGGTAAGTACAACGTTGAGAAGATGAAAGATGCAAGCCTGACTAACGCGATCTCTAAGTTCGGTTATGACTTCGTACTGATGGGTCACGACCACAACTACACCCGCACCTTCCTGCTCAACAAGGACGGTCAGAAGTCTAACCCTGCTGAGAAGGAAGGCCAGACTGAGATCACCGCAAAGCAGGGCGACGTGCTCTACATCACCGGTAACTCTTCAAGCGGTAGCAAGTTCTACAGCAAGAAGCTGCGCCCTGCAGGCGACAATGAATCAAAGGGTCGCGATGGTAAGTTGCTGCCAGTTGCTCCTTACGCTTCTGTAATCAACCAGGAGACCCTGCGTAACTACAC
>JAUNHM010000020.1:14018-18402 GCA_030523945.1 Microbacteriaceae bacterium | reverse complement strand
TCAGCGAGGTTTCGGTGTTCCACTTGCCAACCTCGAGGTAAAACTTCAGCGCCTCTGGGGAGCTGGCCAAAACACCGATCAGGTTTGGCAGGAAGCCAAAGCCTTTTACCGCGCTCTCAACGCGCGCCTTCGAGCCCTCTGGGGCAGATTCAAGAGTGTGAACAGTTAAACGAGCCATAATAAATCCTATCTAATAGTGAAAAACGGGTTGTCTAACAATAGCACATATTTTTGATAAGTAAAAGACTTACACAAACATGCACAAATTGGGGTTGAACTACTAAGCAGCTCAACCCCAATTTAGTGAATGTCAAAAATTACTGTTTAGAGGCGAGGAGGTCGCGGATTTCGCGGAGGAGCTGTTCCTGTGCCTCTTCAGGCGAAAGCTTATCGTTCTCCTCTTCACCTGCCCCACGGCGCTGAGCAGCCTTTTCAGCAACTTTGTTCATCGGCAATACGATTGCGAAATACACAACCGCAGCAACGATGATAAAGTTCAAAATAGCGCCAATCACAGCACCGAACAGCAACTGACTGCCACCAGGCAACTCAACCACCAGCGCGCTATCAAGCTGATCTGCCTTAAACACAGCACTGATCAGCGGGTTGATCACAGCTTTTACAATTTTGTCAACAACAGCGCTAAAAGCAGCACCGATCACAACCGCGACAGCAAGCTCAACAACGTTGCCGCGCATAATAAAGTTCTTAAACCCGGTAAGCATACAAAAACCTTTCGTAAAAATTATAGAAAAAGTGCAAAACTTTGCACCACCAGTCTATAAACAGAAACCTGAGAAAAGCTTAAAACATGCGAAAGTGGGGGAAAACACCTAAAAAACGGTTACACGGCAGAAAACGCATTACCGCGGAGCGGGCACACCGCGCCGCACGCGCAAAATCGCTAAAAGTAAAACGCGCAGCGTTTTACCGCGATTTGCGCGCCCGTCGCCGTGCGGCGACGGGGAGGGCAGCGCAGCCGGCAGCAGCCGCGCTAGCCGTCTAAAAACTCTTCGATGCGGCGCGGTGTGCGCTGGGAGCGCCGCCACGGCTGGCGCTCAACCCGCTCAACACGCTTCACACAGTGAGTCTCCTCCACCCGCAACGCCGTCAAAGCGGCGATTGCGGCGGCGCGCTCCCAGTCGCTGACCTGACGAGTCCGGAACACAAAATCGTCGGCTGTCAAAACCTCTTCGCCGTCCATCTCAGCCCTTTTGGCCGCGTCACGGTCAGCGGCGCTCGGCGGTAATGCGTTTTCTGCCTCCACAAGCGACTCCAAAACCTCGGCGCCAGCCACAGCCCCAGCCACCAGTCGCTCCTGGCTCGGCACAGCAAGATCAAACTTTTCAGGCATTACACTCCCCTACAGCGGAATATTGCCGTGTTTACGAGTCGGCATTTCCGCCCGCTTGCCACGCAAACCGCGCAACGCCTTAATAACTGCAAGACGCGTGCCCGCCGGTTCCAAAACGTTGTCGATCTCACCGCGCTCGGCCGCCAAAAACGGACTAGTCACGTCAGCCGCATATTTCTCGGCCAGTTCCGCCCGCAAAGCCGCCACATCTTCGCCCGCAGCCTCTGCCGCCGCCAGCTCTTTACGATACAAAATATTGATCGCACCCTGGCCACCCATCACCGCAATTTCGGCAGTCGGCCAGGCAATATTAAAATCGGCACCCATCTGCTTCGAGCCCATCACAATGTATGCGCCACCATAAGCCTTGCGGGTAATGATCGTCACCAGCGGCACAGTCGCCTCGGCATAAGCGTAAAGCAGCTTCGCCCCGCGCCGAATCACGCCGTTATATTCTTGCTCGGTACCCGGCAAATATCCCGGCACATCAACCAGCGTCAAAATCGGGATCGAAAACGCATCACAGAACCGCACAAACCGCGCAGCTTTTTCACTCGCGGCAATATTTAGCGTGCCCGCCATCTGGTTTGGCTGGTTCGCGATAATTCCGACAGTGCGCCCCTCAACCCGACCAAAACCGACCAAAATGTTTGGCGCAAAAAGCGGCTGCACTTCCAAAAATTCGCCCGCGTCCAAAATCGCCTCGATCACAACTTTCATATCGTATGGCTGGTTTGGACTGTCTGGAATTACGGTGTTGAGTCGCCTGTCTGCCTCGGTAATTTGATAGGCAGTATCGCTGTCGTAAACCGGACTTTCAGCCATATTATTATCTGGCAGGAAACTGATCAAAGCCCGCGCATAGTCGAGCGCGTCAAGTTCGTCACTGGCCAAATAGTGAGAAACACCGCTGGTCTGGTTGTGCGTGAGCGCGCCACCCAACTCCTCAAACCCAACATCTTCGCCGGTCACGGTCTTAATCACATCAGGCCCGGTCACAAACATATGGCTGGATTTATCAACCATAATCACAAAGTCGGTGAGCGCAGGAGAATAAACCGCACCACCTGCCGAAGGCCCCATCACTATGGAAATCTGCGGAATCACGCCGGAACACATTGTGTTACGCTTAAAAATCTGGGCGTATTTACTCAAAGAAACCACGCCCTCTTGAATACGCGCACCACCCGAATCGAGAATGCCGATAACCGGAATGCCGGTGCGCAGCGCAAACTCCATAACTTTCACGATCTTTTCGCCGGCAACCTCACCCAGCGAGCCACCAAAAGTCGTAAAATCCTGAGAATAAACCGCAACCTGACGGCCGTGAATTTCACCCGCACCGGTAACAACCGCGTCACCAAAAGGACGATTATTTTCCATGCCAAAACCGTGCGTGCGATGCTTTACATACTTGTCAAACTCAACAAAAGACCCGGCGTCCAGCAGCTCGTTAATGCGCTCGCGAGCCGTCATTTTGCCGCGCGGGTGCTGTTTTGCCGCGGCTGCAGCGTCGCGATCTCCCACCGCCTCCTGATATTTGCGGCGGTGATCGGCAATCCGACCGGCAGTCGTAGCAAGTAGATTCGTAGTATTTTCAGTCACATTCCGATACTACCCTGCTTTGCTTAAAATTTGCCCGAGTTTTGCGCAAAAAGTTACCTTTCAGGTTACGAACTATATGCTTATTTTTGTGAGACTTCTACAAACTTCAAGCCTGGTAAGCACGATTTGGCGGGAAAAAAGCGCTTCAACCAACACAGAACTCGCCGATTTAGCGCGCGCTGGCCGGCTGGCGGGCCGCACTCTGCTGGCGACCGATAATCAGACCGCTGGACGGGGCAGGCTGGCCCGCACCTGGCAGCAACCGACTGGAACGGGGCTGGCGCTCAGTTTTTATCTACCAATGTGGCAGGCTGTTGCGGGGAGTTTGCCTGTAAGCTGGGCGGCTTTGGCGGCAGGGGTGGCGATGCGGCAGGCTTGTAACCGGTTGGGAAACGGGCAGGCTACGACCGGGCCGGTTTTTTTGAAATGGCCGAACGATCTGCTGGTGCCGGGTGAACATGCGCGAGGAGGCCTAAAAATTGGCGGAATTTTGTGCGAACTCACCGGTGACGGCGGGGTGATCATCGGCATTGGCCTGAATCTGTGGGGTATGCCTGATGACCTGCCGGAAGGGGCGGCTTCGTTAGAATCCTGCGGCATAATCGGTGCACTACCGAGCGACCAAACGGCCGCCGATTTGGAAAAAGCTACAAAAATTGACCAAATTTTAAGCGGATTTATACAAAATTTGGACACGTTACTAAAACAAGCAAAAACCGACCCGCAAGCCGCACGCGAGCACATCACCACAGAAATTGCCACAATCGGCCAACAAACACGCGTAATTTACAGCGACAGGCCCGAATTTGCAGGCATCGCAACCGGACTAACCGCTAACGGCGAACTGCTAGTGGAAGGCGAAAACGGCGAAACTCGCGAAATAACCAGCGCCGACATCGAACACCTGAGACCCGAAAAAACCGTATAAAATCAAGGCAAAACCCCGGGGAAAATTAAACGTTGCCCCCACCTGTTAAACTTACAAACAAATAGAAAAAATCGGAAAACCATACAGAAAGGCAGCAAAATGAGCACACAGCCACAAACCCCCAGCTGGTTTATGCCACACAAGCTGCCATCAGACCCCAAAATTTATAAACGAAAACGCGGTCTGGCACGGAAGCAAAAAAACTTTAAATTCCGCAAACCATTTCCCTTTATACTAACAATCGAGCTAATGGGAATTGGTCTGCTTCTTCTCGGAGTATATTCAATAATTGCTCCAAATATCACAAGACTGCCAGGAGACCAGCCTCCCGAATGGATGCTTGTGCTCGGCATTCTTCTGGTATTTTTGCCGTTCAGTCCATTTTTTTGGAGCCTGGGCAAATTTATTTTCCTGGTCCTTAAAGACCTAAAAAATTACGGACTAGGCAAAGAAACGCTAAAACTCGACCACAACGGCATCACCGCATACCGCAAGAC
>JAUNHM010000020.1:0-13991 GCA_030523945.1 Microbacteriaceae bacterium | reverse complement strand
TGTATGGCCAGCTCGACAAAAGCAGTGCCGAAGACGAAGAAGACGACTACCTATTGCAGTATTATCTGGGCGCCACAGACGCTTACGACGATGAAGACGACACCCACGAAGGCCCGAGACAAAAATCAAGCGACAGCGTCGACGACTGGCTAAAAAGCCCAAAAATTCGCAAAAAACTAGCCAAATACTACGACCGAAAAGCCGGCGTAATACCCGTTTCGATCATCTTTGGAGTGATCGACACAGCGCACCTCAAAGGCTCGAAAAAACACATAAAAACAAGCCTGCCGCTGCCAAACGGCGACACCCCCGGCGCACTCACAGTTAGTTTTACAGGACTAAACTTTTTCACCCAAAAAGCAGCGCTAAGAGCCATGCGCCAAGCCCTGCCCTATCAAGTGCCAGTGCGCTATATCACCGGCAAAAACACAGCCACAGCAAAAGTGGCCGAAATTTTAGACAGCTCACACTACGAAATATGGGCACAAGAAGAAAAACTGCGACGCGGTAAACGCAAAAAGGAACTCTCAAAATTTTTTAAGCACTCATTTTCACACAAAAAATCGGTCTCAAACAGGCCATCACGCGATAAAATAGTAAAACAGCAAAAAAACAAAGAAGAAACTGAAATATGAGCGTAACCCTACAAAACCCAAGCTGGCTAAAACTAAAATACAAGCCGCAAAAGGCCACCGCATACGCGCCAGACCCGGCCACAGTCAAAAATCTCCGCAGCAAAATAACCCAAAAAAGCTGCAAACTTGCCGTGCCTGGCGTGCTGGCAACAGCGGCATATTTCCTGGCCGACATGATGAAACCCAGCAACGACTCCTCGCCCGTATTTCTGCTCTGGTTCGGCATCGGACTTATCGCAATAGCAATAATTCATGGCATCGCCAGCTCACAAAACATTAGCCGCAGCATCGGGCCGAACGGGATCACCATCAGCAACGAGCCAGACGGGGTGCGCGTGAGCGAAACCACGTTTTTGCCGTGGGAACAAATCAGCGGCGTTTTCGCCTCTTACCGCGCCGAAAAACGCATCCAAAACGGCATAGAACACCACCTATTCTATCCAATCGCGATCGACATCGGGATTATCGATACCGCTAAAATCAACGACCCGAAAAAACGAGCAGTATCGCCAAAACCCCTGCCAAACGGGACAAAACCGGGCAAAATCAGCATCGAATGCCGATTTTTTGACGCAGAAACCCAATACCGCATAATCCACGAAATGCGGCTCGCGCTGGAAAACCATGTACCCGTGCGCTACACAAGCGACATCCACCGCAACCAAACAGTGATCATGCTAATGCACAAACCAGCCACAGAAATCTGGGCAACAGAAGAAAAAACGCGCAACACAGACCGCCAACTGTGGCTAGCAGACTTTTTCAAAGACCCACCAAAACGCGAAGAATGGTAAAGAAAGAACGGCAAAAATGAGTGACCAAAAAATAATCATCCCAAACGCCGGCATTTGCCAGGTGGCAGTCTCGATTATCGAAGAAGGCGCGCCCGTGCGCTGGATCATGCGCAAAAAACCAGTAGAAAAAGATGACACCGGCTGGCTGTTCCAAACAGAACTGGAACACCCAGAACACGCCCCAGCGGGCACCTACGCAATGATCGACTACAACTGGATGTGTCGCATCGACCCCGTAGCCATCGCTGTATGGGACTTTCCTACCGGATGCGAACTTGCGGTAAATCACGACTATCACGGCAGATTCGAACTAATCGACACCTTTACCGACCGCGTCGTGCCACCAGAACTGTTTTACACCCCACCAAAATACAGCCGCTAAGCGCCGAAACCCGCGAAAACAGGCGAAATGCAGCCAAGCGCAACCTGAATACGCGATAATAGAAGCAATGCAAAACTACAGCGCGATAATCAACCCCGACGATCCGGAACGACTCGTCGTGAAATTTCGCCGGCACGGACGCAACCTCACCCTGCCGGTGATTGCGCTGTGGGCTGCAGCCGCACTAGGCGGGCGATTTATCGGCAGTTTTGAGCAGATTTGGGCAAATTTGCTGGTGGCCGCAGGAGTACTAGCGCTAGTGATTCTCGGGTTTTTAGTGCCGTTTCTAAAATGGCTCGCCCAGCGCACAATTATCACCACCCGGCGCGTAATCGTGCGCAGCGGCGTGATCACCCGCTCCCGCAGCGAACTCGCGATTAGCCGTGTGCGCAGCGTGAGCACCACCCGCGGACCGCACCAGCGCATGATCGGCAGCGGCAATATCGCACTCGCCGTCATCGGTGACGATGCTGTGCTAGATTTGCACGACGTGCCGGGCATCAACAATGTGGCAGAAGTTTTGCGCCAGCTCACAGAAGCCAGCCACCAAGCCGCAGCACGCGCCGCCGGGTTTTATACTGCAGCGCCCGGCAGTCAAAACCGGACCGGGTTTCCTGGCGGTACCGGCTACGCAGGGCACTAAAGCGATCTGCAGCAAAGCGAGCTGCTAGGCCAGCGTTCAGGCTTGGTCGCGAAACCGGGCCAACGCACGCTAGCCTAGCGCAAAACCGGGCAACGCAAGCTAGTCGCGACCGGCTCGCTCTCGCAAACTCTCCACCGCTTCTAAAAGCTCGTCTGCGAGCGCAACCAGGTGTTTGATCTGCTCATCATCGCGATAAATCCAGCGATAGTGCAAGCCCCGCGGCACCGGCACAAAATCTTCGTGCTGCTCCCACACGAGCAAAGTCCGATCCGCATCCAAAACGTGCTGCTGCCACCAAATCTGACGCAAATACGGGCGCGGAATCCGCTCCCACGGCTTATTTGTGGTTTTAATCTCGGCAAGCTCGAGCGAACCATCACCGCACTCGCGAATACCGTCGGGCGTGGCCAGGTGGCGGCGATTTTCGACCGCGTGAAACAGCGAAGTGCTCGGCCTGATTTCAAAGTTGCCGCTGATCCAGTCGGCGATAATCGGCTCGCGCACCTGCCCGTAATCGGTGTAAATATTGCCGCTAAATCCACTCGGAAACACCTTTGACTGGGCGACAGAAGCGATCGAACGCCGGGTTGCGAGTTTTGCCGCATCGGTTGCGGTGACGCCGGCCGCACGCTCGGCAAGCCAGCGCTGCCGGTCACCGCTTTCCGCCAGCAACCTATCCCGATAAACAAAACTCATAACCATACAATTTTGCCACCCAATAGGCTGCTGCCTACCCCTGCCCCGGCGCGTGTTCTGGATTTCGCAAATGTTTCACGCACGGCGCAGATGTTTCACAGAGACTTTTCACAAGCGTTTCACGAATGTTTCACACGAAAAATCAGTGTTTCACAAAACTAGACAGCCGAGCTAGCCGGCCTCCTACGCAACCAGAAAAACAGCACAATAGCCACAATCAAAAGCACAGCATTCGCCACCAAAGCCGCAATGACAAAAGGCAACAAAGGCGGTTGCTGATGATTTTCCGGACGCTCAAAATCGGCTTCCAACTTCTCTTGCAAATCCGGCGCATGAGTATACGGATAGTCGCTGATCTTCGCCTCCCGGCCGTCACGATCATTCTTACCCAAAACAGTGATCAGGCTCGCATCTGGCGTAACCGGCACTCCCCTCGCATTGATACGAACTTTAGCACGATTTGCCTGCAAAACCGGCACCCGCTCCTGATCCAAGCGCTGCGCCACAAAATCGCCCGGATTGATCTTGCCGCTATTTTTACACAAAACAACGTAACGACCACGATGCTTGTTTGAATTGCGCCTGCTACCGCCGACATACTCGCTCATCTCGCGTGCCGAACTCTCAATCTCAGCCTGCACCAGACCGCAACCAGGATGATGTTGCGCAAGCTGCTGCGAAATAAACTCGTGCTGCTCGCCACGCTGCCCCGCATTCAACTGAAAAGTCAGCAGCCCACCCAGAACAACCATGCCCAAAATCGAAAGCAGAATAGTCCAAGACAGGCGTTTTTGCAAGCGAGCATGCTTTTGCTGCGCCGCAAGCGGCTGAAAACTGGCGTGCATTTTACCCTGCAAATGCGCAGGCAACTTGTCTGGCAAAATATTGACGCCCAGACCCTCACCCTGTTCTGGCGGGTGCCACGACACATACGAAATTTGATCTTCGTCTTCAACAGTTGCCATAATCAGTTATCCTTATCGCGAAAAAGGGTTGGTCGAATCGGAGCCAGGCTCGAATGCGGAGCCAGCGTCGGCGGAACTGCCGAAATTACCCGAACCAGCCAAATTGCCGGAACTGCCCGACCTATCGAGCCTACCAGATTTGCTAAAATTGCCATAATTGCCGGAATGGCTATAATCTGAAGCACCGCGGCCTACGGCATTGCGATACTGCGCAATCGCTGCCGAATCAGCAGCTTTTCGAGCACGACGCCTCGAGACTTTGAGCAGCACATAGAGCACGCCGGCAGATACAACGCTACCAGCAAAAAGCATAAAAGCAGGCTTAAAAAGTTTGTGCTGACGGGCGCTGCCCAGGCGAGCAAATTCCTCTTCAGCCTGCGTTTTTGCGTACGGCATGTAAGTGTAAGGAAACTCGGATTTTTGGCCGGTTATACTCTGCAACTCGCCCCGCACCTCGACGGCACTGCTGTTATGATCGTAATGACGCCTGCCCTGCGTGTCAACACGCGAGGTGGGGGTCGGACTTACGTTTTGCACCATATAGATAGGCTCAGGCCCCGGCCCTAGTTTGCGCGCAACAAAGTCGCCGTACACCATTTGGCCGTTGTTTTTGCACATCGGCATTTTGCGACCTTCATAGGTCTCTGGGCGCTCTCTATTGTGCTGAATCACAAGCCTGTAATAGGACTGGGTTTTATCTGCCTCGACTATGCCGCAGCCGTGCTTTGCCATGTGTTGCTCGACAAAGCGGCGCTCGCCCTCGGTGTTGAACCACAAATATAGGGAAATGAGGCCGAGAAGCGGAGCGATGACGAAAATAAGCGCGCGGACAGCGAAAGCAGCGAACGTTTGGAATGCGGTTGGCATTGGCGCGGGGCGTTTGATGCGGCGGTAACGGTAGCCCTCTTCTGGCGGTAAGGGCTCGACCATTTTTCGCCAGGTATCGTAGCTGACTTTATTGCTCATCTTGATGATATTTTAGCAGATTTTGCTGGGAGGAAGATGCGTGTCGGGTTTGGGAAAGGAGCGGATTATGGTGGATGGGTGGGAATTGAGCGGGACACCGGGCGGAGTTGTGAACTGCGCGAGAAGTGGGGCCAGGACCGATAATGGAACGGGAACTCGGGCGGGCCGGATACAGAGCAGAAATAGGACAGAGGCTGGATTAGACGCGGAAGCGAAAAGGAACAAGACGAAAATCGAAACGAGAAATGGAGCGCTGCTGAAAAGGCGTGGACCAAAACAGAGCAGCACTAAAACAGAACGGAGCTAAAAACAGTGCAAAACTGGCTAGGACCAGTGCGGTGGTTTTTCGCGAAGGAGGCGTGCGGTGAGGTCGCTATCGGCGCCGTCTACGGCGCCAGCGACATCACCCCACGCCGCCGGGCTGTCCGCGGCCGGCGCCGTGTCGAGTGCGCCAAGCGCCGGGGTATCATCGACGTGGTCACCGGCGCGGCGCACGACACGGCGCGGTGCGCGCACGCGCTCACCCTGCGGCCGCGGCCAGTCCGGCCGCGAAAAACCACCGCACTGGTCAGCAGCAGCAGCGTCCCGCTGCTGCTGCTCCCCACCACCTAAATCAACCATTACAAAAGCGAAACTTAGTTACCAGGTTCGCGAGCTCCCCCAGCCGGATCATGCTCACCAGCGTCGCCAGCCGCACTCTCACCAGTTGCATTTTTGGTCTGCGCATCCTCCACAGACTGATCAGCCTGCCCAGTACTCTGCACAAAACCCTGCTGATCAGCCTGCTTTTCCTGCTCCACAACATCAGCCGCCTCAGCAGCAGCCTCAGCTGCGCCCTCCTCATAGCCAATAATCCCGGCCAAACGCAAAGCAACCGCGTTCGGATCCGCAAACAAATCAAAACTCTGCACCCGCTGATAATGCCAACCCAGACGGCGCAAAACCGCCGGACGCAACCGCAACAAATGCCGCATCGAATCGTCTTCACCGCCGGCAAAATCAATATCGACCGCAATCGCCCGCTCGCCAAACGCGGCAGCCAAAGGAATCACGCCCTGATAGTTCAAAACCACCCGCAAGCCCAGCTTTTCCAGCCGCTCGGCCAGCTCGCCAACCATAGCGTCAGGCTCAGCCGGCAAAACCTGCTGCTCCGGAATAAACGACTCCGCACCGATCAGCGCCGCCAACTGCGTCACACCGTGCCGCGCCTGCACCCCGTCCAAATGCTCCGCCGTAAAACAGCTCACAATCGACATCGCCCGGCGCGCACGCGTCATCGCAACCGCCACCAAACGATCCCCGCCAGGCTGACTCAGCGGTCCAAAATTCGACAGCACCCGACCGTGCGGCGTACGCCCGTAACCGATCGAAAAAATCACCCGGTCGCGACTCAGCGCCGTCGCCTGTTCCAGCGTCACAACCGTAAACGGCTCCGCCCGCTCCCCCAGCAAAAAGTCGCGATGCTGCGGATATTTCGCAAAAGTCGACAAAACCGCCTGCCACACCCGCACCGCATGCTTCTTGCTCGGCGTAATCACCATCAGCGACTCGCTGCCATGTTTTTCAGCGTGCGCCAAAACCAGCTGCACAACCTTTTCCACCTCAGCATCGGTGCTTTCCACCGCGCCAGTCACGTCGTCTGGCAGGCCCTGGCCGGCACGCACAAACTCGTAAGTCAGGCTGGAACTGCCCAGGAACGTGCCCGCCCAAGGCAGCGACTTAATTTCACCATCGTAAAATTTGTGGTTTACCAGGTCGGTCAAATCTGCGCCACCAGCCCGGTAACTGCGGGTCAACTGCAATTCAGGCAAAACCCGGCGCAGCGCGTCATACGCACTCTCGATCGGCTGCACGTCATCTTCCAGCGCACTCACGCTATCATCGACGACATAGTCAGCATCGGTCACCGCGATGCTGAAATCGGTCGGGGTCTGCACCACCGGGTCGCCAAACGCAACCACCTGTTTCGCCCGGCGAATCGCGCCAATCGCCTCAACCAGGCTGATCGCCGCCGCGTCCACCAGCAAAAGCGTGTCAAACTGAGCCGTCTGCGGCAGCTGCGCCACCTCGTAAGGGCTCATCGCCCAAACCGGCGCCAAAACTCCAAGCAAATTCGGGGTTGCTGCGAAAAGCTGCTCCGCGCTAGCCGCACCGCGCCGCAAAATATCGCGCAAAGCCTGCGCCTCTTCGCGATTGTCGAGCACCGCAACCCGCCACGCGTCAGCCAGCTGGGTGGCCAAAACCGCACCGTTGCTGCCCGCGTGCGAATCGTCCACAAGCCTAAAATCGGCCTCGAGCCGCTCAACCACCCCGGTATTTGCGCTCAAAAGCGCCGGGTTCGTGGCCAGCAAATGCTCGAGCGCGGTCTGCCACCAGGCCTGCTCTAGCTCAGCGGCCGCATTTTGCGCCAAAACGTGACGTGACGACAGATCGGCAAGCAAATCCTCCAAATCGGCGGCCCGCAGCTGTTCGATGATCGCGGTGCGCTCCTGGATATTTTTGAGCACCTCGGACTCCTGTGCAAGCCCGGCAAGTCGCCTTTGTAGCGCGACGATCGGCAGGTTGCGCATCCGGTCGCCGTCACTTTCGACGCCAAGGACCCTGTCGAGTTCCTCCAAATCTGTAAACACAGCTTTGTAGGTATTGGTCACTTCACCGAGGCCCAGCGGCACCTCTGGCCGCGCGCCCGGAATAGTGCAGTATCGCTGCCACAGCACCCGCTGCTGCTGAATCTGCATCAGACGCGCATACATATCGGTCACGGTAACGCCCGGCCGCACATATTCGCGCGCGAGTTTTTTCAGGCGGCGACGATTGCTGCTCGACATTGTGTCGTCACCGGAGCGCGGTGCGTGCGCGGCAATCACTTCGGCGAGCGAACGGTCGAAAACTTCCGGTTTGAAGCGGTCGAGGGTTTCGCGAATGCCGGTGAGCAGGCGCAAATAAACGCTCAGCTCGGCAACGTTGTTGAATTCGCGCAGGTTTGCGGCTTCGGTCAGGTCATTTGCCTGGCTCAGCAGGCGCGGCAGTTTGGTTTCGGCCACGTCGACAGCGCGCGAGTATGCGTTGCGGGCTTCTTCGGTGGTGCGGAAGGTGACCCCGTACCACGGCGATTCACTCGGGCCGTATTCGAACTGTCCGAGGCGGGCAGCTTCGGTCAGCAGCTCGGCAATGCTGTCGCGGTCGAGCGAAAGGGCGCGCAAAGCTGCCGGGGTGAGTCGCGCCGTGGTTTGCGGCGGTTCCGGCAAAAGCGAAAGCTTGGCAAGCTCGCGCAGCGCGTCCATCGCAGAAATGTCAAGTTGCGGGTCACGCACATCGAGCGCGTCACGATAGTCGACAAGCACGCGCCGCAGTTTCACCAGCGCCTGGTCGATTTCGCGCGATGGCACGGCGTGACTCTGCTCGTTGCGGCGGATTGCTTCAACCAGGCTGCGGCGCAGGCGACGCGGTGTGGTGGTCAGTCCGCCCAGACCGATGCGCACCAGGCGGTGTGAAATGCCGTCGATTGTGGCCTGGCGCGGCGATACCACGAGCACGCGTTTACCGGCCCGCACCAGTTCGCCGATCGCGTTTACCACGGTTTGGGTGCCGCCTGTGCCCGGCAGGGTGTGCACGGTGAGCGAGTGGCCGGCACTGACCTGCGAAATCACGTCATCTTGTTCGCTGTCTGCGTCATAAAGCAGCCGGTCGGTTTCTGGCGCGCGGTCGTTGAGCGGCACGCCGGTGACCGGGTGATAGCTGTCGCGCAGCAGCTGTTGCGCTTCGGTGTCGCCGCTGATGGCCCGCAAAATCGGGGTGTCCAGGTACACCAAATCTTGCGCCATTTTTTGCGTCATGGCACTGAACGACGACACGACCAGGCGCGGTTCGAGTTTAAAATCGGCGATGCCGGAGCACATTTGGCGCAGCCGGTCGATCACCGGTTGTGGCCTAAAAACGCCCTCTGACTGCGATAGTTCCAGCAGGGTTTGCGCGTCGATTGCGATGCCGTGCTGGGCACGCATAACGCGGATTAGTTCCGGGTTTACGGCGGCCCCGTTTTTGAGTTTGATTTCAAAGTCGCGTCCGTAGCGGCGGATTGCGACCGGACGCAGCAGCACTGGCGCGCAAAAGTCTGTGCCTTCGTGGTTCCAGCGAGCGATGCCGACGCCGAGGTGCACGGTTTCGAGGCAGCGCATGTTGCGCATTTCGATGGCTTTGTCGGTGACTCGCCCGGCGGCCTGTTTTGCTTTGCGCAGCACGCTGTCGTTGCGGATCAGTGAGGACAGCAGCGTTTTTTGCCCGGTGATGAACTGTGCCAGTCCGCTCGGATGTGTGGTGGAGAGGTCGATGCGGTTTGGTTCGGAGTCGTCGAAGTGCAGCAGCGGGTTGGTGCCGCCGATTTTGCTCACCTGTTTTTGCCAGCCGAGTCGTACTGCGGCGTAGTCTGGGATTGGCAGGGCTGGTTCGGCCGGTTTGTCGGTGTTTTCTGAGGTTTGTGCCGGCTTTTCAGCAGTTTCAGCATGGTCTGCAAATTTTTCAGCGGTTTCGGCCTGGTTTTCGGCAGGTTTTTTTGCGGTCTGGTCACTTGTTTCTGTTTTTTCGGAACGCGGCTCGGTGACTGGCGCAGCGGTTTCGGCGATGTCGGGTGATTTGCTGGCTGGTTTTTCGGCGGCCGGCGCGGAAGCTTCTGCCGCCGATTCTGAGATTACCGCGGTTTCGTCTTCTGCCGGGTCGTAAACTTCCGTTTCTTGTGCTGCGATGGTGTGTTTGTCGTCGCCGGTTTCTGCAGGTGGCAACCATGCAGGCAGGGCGTCTGCTTCAGGCTCGTTTTGCTGCTGCTTTGCAGTTTCGTAGGCTTCTTCGGTCACGTTGTCTTTGCCGCGTTTTTTTGGGGCAGCATCGTTTTCGATGTCGCGTTCCCATTCTTCTTCGGTGACGACAAACCGTTCTTTTATACGCTTAAATAAACTCCACACCTCACCAGAATATGCGTTCGAGGTTGTTTTTTCGTGTATCTAAGTGGGTTTTTGACGATAAAATCAGTATTTTTTATAGTTTTTGCACATTTTTGTTTTAATGTTTGCAAAAACTGCAGTTTTGAAGCCGGTTTTGTATCGGTTCAACCGGCTATGTTAATGGCAATTGCGCGCAAGCGCGCAATTCGCTCTTCGGCGGTGGGCTCCGCCGGCTGGCTTGCGGCGAGAGTGTCTGCGAGGTCTTGGATCGCTAGCGCAGCAAGGGTTTCTGCCGGCGCGTTTTTTGCTGCGGCTTGCGGCAGGAGGGCGCTTGCGGCGCGCGCGATTTTGCTGCCGGCGAGTGATGGCACGGCTCCTGCTTTTTGCAGTGCGGCGGCGATTTCTGCCAGGTGGCATGTTTCGCTGGTGACGGCCTCTGCTTCCCATTCGCGCCATGCGCGCCGCACACCGCCTCGCAGGTCTTCTGCGAGCACTCGGTCGTCTGCGATTTCATACAGCGCGGTCCCGGTTTTGCTGTGCAGCAGGGTTGTTTGCCGCTCGGTTGTGATGCGTGCGATTGGACGCATTTCGCTCAGCCACGCACCTGCCTCCGGCACGAGCTTTTCGATTTCCTGCCGCAGGCCGCCCGGCAGTGTTGGTGCCAGTGGCCAATGTGCTTCTTGCTGGGTAGTGCTATTAACGCGCCTTTTCAAATGCCAGCCGGCGTCGCCCCCGCCTTCTCGCCGCCGCACGGCAATGCCGTGCTGGGCTAGTTTGCCATCTAGCGTGTCATAGTATTCCGCAACAAGCTGTACGTCTGCGGTTGCTCCCGCCGTTAAATCGCACGGCCAGGTATACGGCAGCTCAGCGTCTGCCGGCACCTCAAATTTGAGTTCTATTTCTAGGTGCCCGAGCATGCCAGTCCTTGTTTGCGTGTCCAGTGCCCCAGAGAGGAATCGAACCTCCGCAAACCTTCTTTAGGAGAGAAGTGCTCTATCCACTGAGCTACTGGGGCAGTAATTATGGCAGACGAACAACGATTGCGTATGCGGCAGGATTTGAAATGTTACCGCCCGCTTCAACTGTTGAGCCGTTTGTCCAGCCACCGTGAACCCCACGGCCGTTACCTGCATAAATTGCAACGTGGCCGCCACGCATCATAATATCGCCAGGCTGTGCATCAGCAGGGTTAATCCGTGTACCAAAACGCGCAAAATCCATTGGTCCGAGGTCGTAGCCGCCCTGATCGCGACGCTTAAACAAGCCAACCGCAGCAAGTGAGTTCTGGACCAGGTCGGTGCAGTCTTGATAAACACCGATTTGTGCACGCGCTGCAGCCACAAGTGCTACACCAACACCGCTTGGAGCTGCGTTACGAGCTGCCGCATTAGCAAGCTCAGCACCATTACCAACACCACCGTTATCAACGCCGCCATTAGTGGCACCGTGAGTCACACCTGCGGTATCAACGACAACAGGAGTTTTCAGAGCCTGAACACTCTCACCAATTGCCGTTTTCAGCTCAGAAGGAGAAGTAACCAAGTTTTGAACATTCCCGGTACGACCAGTCGCAATTGCGTAAGCAATGGCATTTTCCCCCGAGCTGTCAACAGCATAAGCAGGGATGGCAGCTGGTACCATGAGACCAATAGAAACTGCAGCTGCCATAAACAAGCGCACAGCACCGTTCTTTTTAGTAGACTTAGCTGGCGCTACTGGCCGCACAGCAATCTCTGTGACTGGGGTAAACTCCATTTGGATCTCCTGGTAAAAATTGTTTATCTAAAATTTAAAAAGTTACGATTTTATAACCGCTTGTTTCAAGATTACTCTAAAATAACGAAAAAGTCACATTTTTGCGCAAATAATTAGAAAAATTTTAAAAATTAGTTAATTTGCGTATAAAAATCCATAAAAACCACTGAAAACGCAAGAAAAACACAGCTTTTGCTGCGGATTACTCAGGCCTAAGCCGCTTAATTTTTCGCAAAAAATCGCGATTTTCCTGAGAACCCCCTGGGAGTTTCCTGAAAGCAGTTATTATTCTGTTACAAAAATCTGGTCAGCAGCTTCGCGACTCAGTTCCACCGCAGCACTCTGCCCGTGCGCCTGTAGCCGCACCCGCTTGCCATCCAGCACAAAACTAGCCCGCACACCCGGCTTCAACCCGGCCGCCGCCAATTCCTGCAAGACCTGCGCATCAGACTGACCGTGCTCGCCAATGCAGTTAATCACGGCCTCAAACTCGCGAATTGCCCGGTCGATAAAAATTGACATAATCGGCTGCGACGGCATCACAAACACGCCGCGCGTAACCAGCCCGAGCTCCTCAAGCCCCGGAATCAGGTTGCCATACGGAGAATGGGTCGGCTTCTCGACAATCTCCATAATCCGCCGCTCAGCCCGCTCGCTCATCACATGCTCCCAGCGGCAAGCTTCTTCGTGCACATGGTGCCATTCCAGCCCGATCACATCGTAGAGCAGCCGCTCGGCCAAGCGGTGTTTGCGCATCACCTGCACGGCTTTTTTGCGCCCCTGCGCGGTCAGCTCGAGTCGACGGTCGTCGGCAACGCTCACCCAGCCGTCGCGCTCCATGCGCGCAATTGTCTGCGACACGGTCGGCCCGGAATGTTCCAGCCGCTCCACAATCCGCGCACGCAGAGGCACTCGCCCCTCCTCCTCAAGCTCGAGGATTGTGCGCAAATACATTTCTGTTGTGTCGATCAAATCAGACAATTAGACACCTCCTAGCAGACACTTCCAGTCTATCGCGCGCGAGTCACGATTTGCTGAAAATCTGCCCTAATTTGTCAGGTTTTTATCAGTTTTGCCTAACTTTGCGCAGTTCCGCGACAATATAGTCGATGCATTTTGATCAGACTAGCAGCGTCGGCCGGTTCGATTGCGACAAAGGTTGCGATGCGCAACCGAAATAACCGTCTGCCAGCAAAAATCTTTTGGGGTCACGATGCTGGTGATTTCACTTTTTTCGCGACTGCTTTCTACGGTTTTTAGATTTTACTTCCGGCTCGAAACCGTCTTCCGGGTCGGTTTCGTCATCGTCCTCGGCAAGCTCGGTTTCGTCGGATTCTTCATCATCAGCTTCGTCGTTCTCGTCGGCTTCTTCGTCATCATCGTCTTCGTCACCTGACTCGCTTGCGCCCGCCGCTTCTCCGTTTTCGTCCAACTCATCAATGTCAAACTCACTCAGATCGATGCCGTCAATGTCGATACCATCAAACGCTTCATCGCCATCAAAATCGTCAAAATCATCGTCCAGCAGATCATCGTCATCATCGTCTGCGTCTTCAGCTTTTGCCTCGAGTGCGGCAGCCAGCGCCTGCTCGGCAGCCTCTTTTGCCCGAGTTTCGCGATATTGCGCGATCCGCTGCGACCAAGGAACCCATTCCGGCGCCAAAATCGCATCTTCCCCGGGAATCTGCCCGACTTCCAAAATAGTCAGCGGCTCATTTGGCCCAATTTGAGTAAAAGAAACAGCCCAGTGCCAGCCCACATAACCCGGGTCAAGCGAATTAAAACGCAGGGTGAAAACGCAGCCAGAATCTACGCTGTGCCCGGCAACCTCACCAATATTTTTGGTCGTAGTAACGTGTTCCAACTCGGCGCGAGCCAAAATTTCGGCGCGCTCAAGCACTTTTTCATCAATTTCGAGCACGAATTCCGCCGGCGACTCAGACTCACTTTCGGCAACTGCCCAGGTCTCGTCGAGTGCTTTTTTCGCGTTTAACGCCTTTTTAGCAGCCGCAATTTCTTGAGCTTCCTCCTCAGCTTTTGCAAGTAAAGCTGCAATTTCGGCTGCTTTTTCGTTTTCAGTTTGCTCGCTTTTTTCGGCAGTATCTGCAGCCGTCTCAGCAGGAGTAGTGCCAATTTCGTCTTTTTCGGCAGCGGCACTCGTTACTTCCGCAGCTTCCCCGCCAAAATCAGCAGTTTGAGCTTCTGCCACAGTTGCGCC
>JAUNHM010000019.1 GCA_030523945.1 Microbacteriaceae bacterium | reverse complement strand
CGCAAGCGATTTTCAAAGCCGGGCAGTTTCTGGCAAAATAGATGTAGTGCCAATGTGCACGATCCGCCTTAGTGTAATGGCAGCACGGCAGCCTTTGGAGCTGTTAAGTCTAGGTTCGAATCCTGGAGGCGGAGCTGCCGATATGGCATTTTTCCACAGGAAAGTAGGTCGCATGCACACCGAATCCGTCGCCGTAGTAATCTTGGCGGCCGGGCAAGGCACCCGGATGAAATCCGCTTTGCCGAAAGTGCTGCACCAAATCGCCGGTCGCTCACTGATCGAGCACGTGCTCACCACCGCGTATTCGATTACGCCGTCTTATGTGGTTGCCGTTGTACGTCACGAACGCGAAATGGTTGGTAGTGCAATTACCGCTTTTCAGCCAGACACAATTCTTGTCGACCAAGACGAAATTCCGGGCACCGGCCGGGCGGTCGAACAGGCTATCGAGGCGCTGCCGGCAGATTTTGACGGATCGGTTGTGGTGCTTTCGGGCGATGCGCCGCTGATTGACACCACCACGCTGCAAGAGCTGATTATCGGTCACACCCAAAACGGGCGCGACATGACCATTCTTTCCGCGATATTTCCGGACCCGACCGGGCTTGGGCGGATTTTGCGCGACAGTGCCGGAGAAGTGGTTGGCATCGTCGAAGAAAAAGACGCGACCGAAGCGCAGCGGCAGGTGCAAGAAATTAACGGCGGGGTTTATGTTTTTGGGCGTGAAGCGCTCGCCGCAGCCCTCGCGCAGATCGGCACCGATAACGCGCAGGGTGAAAAATATTTGACCGATGCGGCCGCGGTTTTGCTGCGAGACGGCGGCAAAGTCGGGGCGGTTGCGGCTGGCGACCCGTGGGTGATCGCCGGAGTGAACGACCGGGCGCAACTGGCCGATGCGGGCCGCGAACTAAACGCGCGCATTTGCCGTGCCCTGCAAAAATCCGGAGTGTCCATTCCAGACCCGGCCAGCACATACATTGATATTACCGCCAAAATTGCGCCGGACAGCACCGTCATGCCGGGAAGTTTTGTGCTGGGCAATTCGGTGCTAGAGTCAGGTTCGGTGGTCGGCCCGGCAAGTACCGTGCGCGACACGATTGTGGGCAGTAATGCGGCGATTTTGCGGTCGGAAGTCCACAGCGCCAAAATTGCTGCGGGCAGCGTAATCGGGCCTTTTGCATACGTGCGTCCGGGCACAGAAGTCGCTGAGGGTGGCAAAATCGGGGCTTTCGTTGAAGTTAAAAACTCGACTATCGGGGCGGGATCGAAAGTTCCGCATCTGAGTTACGTCGGCGACACAACCGTCGGTGACGACAGCAACATTGGAGCCGGTACAATCGTTGCCAACTACGACGGCGTGAAAAAACACCGCAGCACAGTCGGGCACGGCGTGCGCATCGGTTCCAAAAATGTGCTGGTCTCGCCGGTTACCATTGCAGACGGCGCATACACGGCAGCCGGGGCTGTGATCCGCAAAGACGTGGCTGCGGGTGACCTCGCGCTCAACGTTACTTCACAAAGAAATCTTGCCGGATGGGTTGTCGCAAACCGTCCGGGCACATCGAGCGCTGCCGCAGCCACAAACTCAAGCAGCCAAACTTCAGAAACCGCGCCTGATATGCCGGGCACAGAATCTGAAGCGAACGATACTTCCAAAACCACCAGCCAAACCAGCGTAAATAATTAGGAGTACACGATGGCAACAGCGATTGAAACAGCAGGGCAAAAAAAGCTCGTGATTATTTCCGGGCGAGCGTATCCGGAACTCGCCGAAAACGTTGCTGCCGAACTGGGCGCACAGGTTTTGCCGAGCGAGCTGCGCACCTTTGCCAGCGGCGAAATTTATAGCCGGTTTGATGAGAGCGTGCGCGGGTGCGACGCGTTTGTGCTGCAGTCTTACACCGACGGCATCAACGACCACCTGATGGAACAGCTGATTATGGTAGACGCGCTGAAACGCGCTAGCGCCAAGCGCATCACCGTGGTTGCGCCGTTTTATCCGTACTCGCGCCAGGACAAAAAGAGTCGCGGTCGTGAGCCGATTTCTGGCCGTTTGGTAGCTGATCTGTTCCAGGCGGCAGGTGCAAACCGGATTATGTCGGTGGACCTGCACGCGCCGCAAATTCAGGGATTTTTTGACGGGCCGGTCGACCACTTGTTTGCGATGCCGGTGCTGCTGAGTCACTTCCGCGAACAGTTTGCCGGGCGTGACGACCTGACCATTGTGTCGCCGGACATGGGGCGTGTGCGCGTGGCCGATGTGTGGAGCGACCAGCTGGGTGCGCCGCTAGCGATTATTCACAAGCGCCGCGATCCGAAAGTTGCCAACCAGGTGAGCGTGCACGAAATTGTCGGTGACGTAAAAGACCGCTGGTGTTTGATGGTGGACGATATGATCGACACCGGTGGCACCATCGCGAAAGCAGCCGAGGCGCTGGTAAAAAACGGTGCGCGCGGCGTGACGATTGCGGCCACCCACCCGATCTTTTCGGGTAAGGCGCCGGAGGTTTTGAATGCCGACTATATTAACGAAGTGGTTGTGACCGACACTCTGCCTGTGCCGCCAGCCAAGCGCTTCGACAAGCTGACCGTGCTCTCAATTGCACCGCTTTTGGCCCAGGCTATCCACGAAGTCTTCGAAGACGGCTCCGTCACCAGCCTGTTTGACGGCGCGGCATAGGCGGCTGCCAGGCCGACTGTTGAGGTGTAGCCGGTTTTTAAGCTGAGTTTTACGGAACAGGTCACTGTGCCTGATTCTCAGTTTTTTCAAAGCTGTTGCCGTTGTTTTCAAAAAGTTGAAAACGGGTTGCGGGTAGTGGTAGAATAGGAGTGTACTTCGGCGAGGGAGGCTCATGTGAGCACTCCGTTATCGACGCGGGACGCCCAGACAACTGGCTGACTCGTGCCTCCGTAGCACATGCAAAAAGCGGCCAGCCGGTCGCATAAGTTTGGGCGCAAGCCCGTAAATAAGGAGTAAAAATGAGCGCAACAAAGCTCGAAGCAGAAAAACGCGACACATTTGGTAAAGGCGTAGCCCGCAAACTGCGCGTAGTAGGCAAAACCCCAATCGTTATCTACGGTCACGGCGAAGAACCACGCCACTACTCAGTAGACACCCACGCACTCAGCCTGATCGTGCGGACCAAAAACGCCCTCATTGACCTGCAGTTCGAAGACGGCAGCCATCAGCTCGCGCTCGTAAAAGACGTGCAAAAAGATCACGTGCGCCAGCTGATCGAACACGCTGACCTGCTGATCGTGCGCAAAGGCGAAACCGTGCAGGTTGAGGTGCCGCTGGTGACCGAAGGCGAATCATTCGCCGGCACTGCTGCGCTGCTCGAGCTCAACACCCTGAGCGTAGAAGCACCAGCAACCCACATTCCAGAAAACTTCACCATCGACATCGAAGGCGCAGAAGAAGGCACTCAGATCTTCGCAAAAGACATTAAACTGCCAGGCGATGTGACCCTGCTCACCGACGCTGAAGAACTCATCGTAAACGTGATCGTGCCACAGGAAGACCTGCCAGAAGTTGGCGAAGAAGGTGCAGAGCGTGCCGAAGGTGAAGCAGGCGAGGTTACCCTGCCAGCTGAAGAACGCGAAGAAAAAGAAGAATCTGCAGAAGACGAAGAATCTGAAGAGGAATCAGACGCAGAAGAAAAATCTGCAGAATAAATTTTTCACAAAATGCCCGTGGCGCACGCAGTGCGACACGGGCATTTTTCGTGTGTTTGGTGAGAGCCGGTAGCATTGATTTTACCGGCTCTAACCAAACACACGAAAAACTCTCAAAAACACAAAATATACTAGAAAGATCAGGAAATAACGGCAGAAAGCGAGCAAAATGCAAGAAACCTGGCTGATCGCAGGCCTGGGCAACCCCGGCCCCCGCTACGAAACCACCCGCCACAACATCGGGCAAATGGCGCTCGACGTGCTCGCAACAGACCTTAACGCAAAATACGCCACCCATAAAAGCAACTGTCGCATCGCAGAGGCGCGGCTGCGACCGGGCGGACCAAAAGTCGTGCTCGCAAAACCAAACAGCTATATGAACCTGAGTGGCGGACCAGTCTTAAACGCCATGAAATACTTTGATATTCCATCAGAGCGGCTCATCGTGCTGCATGACGAACTTGATATTCCGTTTGATACGATCCGTCTAAAAACCGGCGGCGGCCACGGCGGCCACAACGGCCTGCGCGACATTGCCAAAAGTCTGGGCACACCCGACTTTTTGCGCGTGCGTATCGGCATCGGCAGGCCACCCGGTAGTCAAGACGTTGCCGACTTTGTGCTTTCACCTTTTAGCAGCACCGAACGCAAAACTCTCGAGGTGCTTGTCTCGGAAGCCGCAGAAGCCGCGACCCAGATTATTGATAATGGGTTGGTAGCTGCCCAGCAGCGCTACCACGCGCGCGGGTAAAAACGGCGCCAAACCAGACAGACCAGGACACAAAACAGAACGGAGCGAAAATGAGTTATGCGGCGCTGCTAAACCGCCTGCGAACCGCCGAAAACTTTGCCGGCATCGGCGATTTCGCTGCGCACAACACCGATTTTAACGCGCCAGCCGGAATGCGCGCCCCGCTTATCGCCGAAACCTATCTGCGGCGCTGGGAAGCGGGCAACCGGGGAGTGCTGCTAGTAATTGCCGCAACCAGCCGCGAAGCAGAAGCGGCCCGCCAGGCACTAGCAAGCCTGATACCAGACGCTGAAACCATCGAAATCCCAGCCTGGGAAACCTTGCCGCACGAACGCCTCAGCCCAGCCCGCGAAACCGTCGGCCGTCGCTATTTAGGACTTGCAAAAATACGCCAACACGCCGGCAAAACTCCGCTCGTAGTAGTGATCTCTGTGCGCGCCGCCCTGCAAGCAGTATCGCCCTTTGCTGCAAACTGTGTACCAATCAAACTTGCCGTCGGAGCCGACACTGCCGGATTGCCAAACCTTGCAACCAGCCTTGCCGAACTTGGTTACGAACGCGTAGACATGGTGGCAAAACGCGGTGAATTTGCTGTGCGCGGCGGACTGCTCGACGTCTTTTCACCTGCCGCCGAAAGTGCCGTACGCATCGAATTCTGGGGCGACGAAATTGAACAAATCCGCCAGTTTTCAGTCTCTGACCAGCGCAGCGCAACAGATCTTGCCGAAATCGAACTCTGGCCAGCCCGCGAACTTTTACTAACAGACAAAGTCCGCCAAAAAGCCGCTGAAATATTGACAGCTAATACTGAACACGCAGAAAACGCTACAAACGACACAAAACAGGCAGAAAAAGTGCAAGCAAAAATGCTAGCAAAATCGCTAGCAAGCCTGCCGCAAAACAGGCAAATGCTCGAAAAAATCGCCGCAGGAATCCCCGCAGAAGGCATGGAAAGCCTGCTGCCATACCTCGTCGAAAAAATGCCGGCAATCACCGAACTACTGCCCAAAAACAGCACCGCATTTGTGATATCCCCAGAAAAAGTAGCCACCCGCGCCGTACACCTGGCAGAAACCAACGCCGAATTTCTGGCCGCAGCCTGGCTAAACGCGACAGACGGCAACACTCCAATCGGGGAAGAAACCCGCTATACCGGCGAAAACAGCACAAAAACCGGGCTATACACCCTCGAACAAACCCGCCAAGCCGCCCCACAACTAACCTGGCACACAATCTCACCATTCGGATTTGATACAGGCGACCTGACAGAACCCGGCGAAAACCCAGATTCCGCCAGTGGCACAGGGCCAGCCGAAAACGGTGCCTACACCATTAAAACCAAACAAATTCCGCAAGCCACACCCGGCACAGACCCAAACGAACACATCCTCGGCTACCTAAAAACCAGACTCGCAACTAGCGTGGTCATCATCGCAGCTAGCCAAACCGGCACCGCCGAACGCGCCTGCGAACTGCTAAACGACGCCGAAATCCCAGCCAAACACACCCCAGAACTGCCCCAAACCCTCGAAACAGGGCTAGTCTACGTCACCCACGGCGCAGCCCAAGCCGGCTTCGACCACCCAGGCAGCCAAACCCTCTTCTTAAGCGAAACAGAGTTTTTCGGCAGGCAACTAACTGCCCAAAACCAGCCCGAAAAAGCGGCAAAAATGCGTAGGCGAGGCAAAAACATCGTCGACCCGCTCCAACTCAAAACCGGCGACTACGTCGTGCACGAAACCCACGGCATTGGTCGCTTCATTGAACTAATCCAAAAAACCGCGACCGCAGGCATCGGCCGGGGCGCCACCAAAACCCAGCGCGAATACCTCGTGCTCGAATACGCCGCAAGCAAACGCGGCATGCCAGCCGACCGCATGTATGTGCCAACCGACCAACTCGGCCAACTCTCCAAATACGTCGGCGGCGACGCCCCAGCACTCTCCAAAATGGGTGGCAGCGACTGGGCAAACGCCAAAAAGAAAGCCCGCAAAGCGGTGCGCGAAATCGCCATCGAACTGGTCAAACTCTATGCCGAACGCAAAGCTGCACGCGGCCACGCCTTCGCGCCAGACACCCCGTGGCAGGCAGAACTCGAAAGCGCCTTTCCATACGCAGAAACCGCCGACCAGCTCACCGCCATCGCCGACGTGAAACGCGACATGGAACGCCACACGCCAATGGACCGGCTCATCTCCGGCGACGTCGGATTCGGCAAAACCGAAATCGCGGTGCGTGCCGCCTTCAAAGCCGTGCAAGACGGCAAACAAGTCGCCGTTCTAGTGCCGACCACCCTGCTCGTGCAACAACACTACGAAACCTTCCAGCGCAGATTTGCCGGATTCCCGGTGCAGGTGCGGCCCCTCAGCCGCTTCCAAACCGAAAAAGAAACCCGCGACACGCTTCAGGGGCTAGAAACCGGGGCAGTCGACGTGATCATCGGCACCCACCGACTGCTGAGCAAAGACATCAAATATCGCGACCTCGGCCTCATTGTCATCGACGAAGAACAGCGCTTCGGCGTCGAACACAAAGAAAGCCTGAAAGTGCTCAAACATAACGTCGACGTACTCTCCATGAGTGCCACGCCGATTCCGCGCACCCTCGAAATGGCCGTAACCGGCATTCGCGAAATGAGCCAGCTGACCACAGCGCCCGAAGATCGCCACCCGATCCTCACTTTCGTTGGCCAGGACAATGAACAGCAGGTCGCCGCCGCAATTCGCCGGGAACTTTTGCGGGAAGGGCAGGTTTTTTACGTCCACAACCGGGTCTCTTCGATCCATCGGCTCGCCAAAAAAATTGCTGAAAATGTGCCGGAAGCGCGGGTCGCGGTCGCGCACGGCAAACTTTCGCAGCACGCGCTCGAACAGGTTGTGCTTGATTTTTGGGAGCGGAAATATGATGTGCTGGTGTGCACGACAATCGTCGAAACCGGGCTGGATATTGCCAACGCCAACACGATTATCGTCGACGGCGCCGATAAATACGGACTGAGCCAGCTGCATCAGTTGCGGGGCCGGGTGGGGCGCGGCCGGGAACGTGCCTACGCCTATTTTCTGTATCCGCCGGACCGGGTTTTGACCGAAACCGCCCACGAACGCCTGGAGACGATTGCAGCCAATAACGAGCTGGGCAGCGGCATGCAGATCGCCCTGAAAGACCTGGAACTGCGCGGGGCCGGGAACCTGCTGGGCGGCGAGCAGTCCGGGCACATCGCTGGGGTCGGTTTTGATCTTTATCTGCGTATGATCGGCGAGGCTGTGAACGCGTTTAAGGGCGAAACCGTGCATGAAAACACGGAACTGCAGGTGGAGTTGCCGGTTGCCGCACGCATTCCTGAGAGCTATATTGATAGCGAGCGGCTGCGGTTGGAGGCTTACCAGAAGCTGGCTGCGGCGGCCCATCCGAATGCTGCCGAGGAGAGTATCGGGCTGGTTTTGGACGAGTTGCGGGACCGGTATGGGGCGGTGCCGGATGAGGTTTTGGAATTGGCCGAGCTGGCGGGGTTGCGCAGGTTGGCGGCGCAGGCGGGGATTGCGCGAGTGGCGGTGTCGCAGGGATTTTTGCGCCTGTCGCCTTTGAATTTGCCTGCTTCGCGGCAGATGCGGTTGGAGCGGCTGTATCCGGGCAGTGTTTATCAGGCGGAGCGGGTGGCCGGCCGGGTCGGTGGCGGAGCTGGGATTGGTGCCGGGCTGGGATCGGGGTTTGGCACTGGGCATGCTAGCGATGAGAGGAAAGGCGCGATTCCGCATTTTGTGCAGGTGCCTTTGCCCAGCGGTTTGAGTGGCAGCGGGGTTACTTTGGGCAGTCCTTTTGACCGGGCAGCGCGGGCGGCGGACCAGGCAGAAGATGGCAACCTGGTCGGCTGGGTAATGCGTGTTTTGCAGGCGCTTTTGGCGGAATAGTGCGGTTTTGTTTGATCGCTAAATTGCGGAAAATGCGGTTTTAGGTTTGGGAAAATCGGGTTGAAAGCTACTGTAAAAAACTGCTCTAGAAAAATTACAAAAATATTTTTCAGCATAAAGTCAAGGCAAAACTGGCATAAAAAGCGCAAAATTAGCGGTGAAAACACATAAAAACAGGACTGGGGCGCACTTTTCGTTGCTGCTCGCAGATATGCTTACAATATGACTGAAAAACCTTTTGAAAATTTGCGCGGAGTCGCTCGGGCGCAGGCCGTGGTTGCGGCGATGCTGGCAGACGACGGTTGCGCCTGGCATCGGGAACAGACACACGCGAGCCTGACCCGCTATTTGGTGGAGGAAAGCGCCGAAACTGTCGATGCGATTGACCGTGATTTGCCTGATGCGCAGGTGGCTGAAGAGCTTGGCGATGTGCTGTATCAGGTACTTTTTCACACGGCGCTGGCAGAACGTGACGGCGAAGGCTACGATTTTGAAAGCGTGGCTGAAAACCTGGCTAATAAACTGATCGCCCGGCACCCGCACGTTTTTGGGCAGGTGGGGCACATGTCTGCTGCCGAGCTTGAAAAAGAATGGGAAAACTTAAAACAGGCTGCCGCTAGCGGGAGTGAGTTTCGGGGCAGTGGCGGGGAGAAAACGGCTCCGCGCGGGGTGCTTGAGGGAGTGCCGGCAACCCTGCCGTCGCTTGCGCGGGCGGCAAAATTTGCGCAGCGGATTGCGCGCTTTCCAGAGCATGGCAGTATGGCAGAACTGTGGCGTGAAATTACTGCAGAAAGCACGGCGGAGCCAGTAGCAAAAACTGCGACAGCACCAGGGAAATCAGTGATACCTGGTGAAACCACAGAAAACTCCGTGCAAAACCAGGCAGAAAATGAAATTGCAACCCGGCTTATCGAGACTATTTCCAACGCTGAAGATAAGGGCATAGACGCGGACGCGGCACTGCGCCGGACACTCGTACAGATCGAAAAACGGCTCACTCGGGCATAACACAATGTTTTCTAAGCAGAAAGTGAGAAAATATAGGTATGGCTCAACAGATTAACCCGCCGCGCGGCATGCGCGATTTCCTGCCGGCGCAAAAATCAAAGCGTGAGCGTGCGCTCGCAATTATTCGCGAGGTTTATGCGGCGCACGGTTTTGATGAAATCGAAGCGCCGATGATTGAAGACTATGATCGTCTGCACGCGGGACTCGGCGGTGACAACGAAAAGCTCTCATTTTCGATTTTGAAACGCGGACTTACCGCTGAAAAAATGCAGCAGGCGCTCGCCGCAGAAAACGCTGAAGAGCTGTGTGATTTGGGTTTGCGGTTCGATTTGACTGTGCCGCTGGCGCGCTATTATGCCAGCAACCGGGCAGATTTGCCGAGTGTTTTTCGAGCCGTGCACATAGGGCCTGTGTGGCGGGCAGAAAGGCCACAAAAAGGGCGTTACCGGCAGTTTGTGCAGTCCGATATTGACATTATTGGCGAGCCGGGGCCGTTGGCAGAAGCTGAGCTGATCGGCGCAACCTCTGCCGCGCTAGATGCGCTTGGCCTACAAGGGTGCGTGATTCGCGTCAACGATCGCCGCATTTTGAGCGCGCTTTTGGCGCACTGCGGGTTTGCCGAGGCAGATTTTGGCCGTGTGCTGATCACGGTGGATAAACTCGACAAAATCGGAACCGAAAAAGTCGTGGCAGAACTTGCCGAGTTTGGCGCCGAATTCGAGCAACCTGCGGCGGTTTTGGGCGAGATTTTGGCGCGGGTAGCAGCGGCAGGCAGTGGCGGAGAAATTCCGCTTACCGCAGCGGGCGTGCGGGAAATTTTGCCGGCCAGTCTTGAAACTGAAGCGGTAGACCACATTGTGGGCCTGGGAGAAATGCTTGCTGGCACCCTGCCGAGCGGTGTGAGCTTGTGTTTTGACCCGACTCTGGTGCGCGGCATGGGATATTACACCGGCACGATTTTTGAAATTTCACACCCGGGCAGCGGCAGTTCCGTCGGCGGCGGCGGGCGATACGACGGCATGATCGGGCGATTTTTGAGCGAGAGCGTGCCGGCGGTTGGATTTTCGATCGGGTTCGAGCGGATTATTGATCTGATCGACCTACCCGCCTGCGAAACCATCCAAAAAATCGCGCTTATTGCAGACAGAACCTGCGAGCTACCAGACCTACTCGCCCTCAAAAGCGAGCTTATCGCTTCCGGCCAGCAGGTGCAGATCGTGTGGCGACCGAAAAATATGCGGCCGCTGATGGAACGGCTGGAAACAGACGGCTTCACAAGTTTTGCCAGCGTTGCGCCGGGAGTGCGTTGCGTCAGCGAAATTAACATAAAACAGTTGTAAAATTATTTACAGTCGCGCCCGCGGCTGTGTTTCAATCCAGACAGGAGCATTGAATTGGCACTTATTGATGTTGTAATCGCCCGTGAGATTCTTGACTCGCGCGGTAACCCGACCGTTGAGGTTGAGGTTGCGCTTTCTGACGGTTCTGTGGGTCGTGCGGCTGTGCCGTCCGGCGCTTCCACAGGCGAATTTGAAGCATATGAACTGCGTGACGGCGACAAGTCGCGCTACCTGGGTAAGGGTGTGACCAAGGCAGTGGACGCGGTTATGACCGTGCTCGGACCTGCAATTGAAGGCCTGCCAGCAGACGACCAGCGCCTAATCGACCAGACCCTGATCGAGGTGGACGGCAGCGATAACAAAGAAAAACTAGGCGCTAACGCAATTTTGGGCGTGAGCTTGGCTGTGGCAAACGCTGCCGCGCAAGCAGCCGACCTGCCGATCTTCCGCTACATTGGTGGGCCAACAGCCTGCACTTTGCCGGTGCCACTGATGAACATTATCAACGGTGGTGCCCACGCAGACACCGGCGTTGATATTCAAGAGTTTATGATCGCACCGCTCGGAGCTGAGACCTTTTCTGAGGCACTGCGCTGGGGTGTTGAAGTTTACCACACGCTGAAAGCGCTGCTGCAAGAAAAAGGCCTGAGCACAGGGCTTGGCGACGAGGGCGGTTTTGCGCCTGACCTGCCAAACAACGCGGCTGCACTTGACCTGATTTTGGAAGCAATACAGCGCGCCGGATTTACTCCTGGGCGTGACATCGCGCTGGCACTCGACGTGGCCTCAAGTGAATTCTGCAACGACGGCGTTTACACCTTTGAAGGGCAGCAGCGCACCGCCGCAGAACTCACCGCATACTACCGTGACCTGCTCGAGCGCTACCCACTGGTTTCCATTGAAGATCCACTCGACGAAAACGACTGGGACGGCTGGTCACACCTGACCGAAGAGCTCGGCCACCGCGTGCAGCTGGTCGGCGACGATCTTTTCGTCACCAATCCGCAGCGCCTGGCAGAGGGAATTTCTGCTGGCGTGGGCAACTCGCTTTTGGTTAAAGTAAACCAGATTGGTTCGCTGACCGAAACTGCAGACGCGATCAAACTTGCCCAGCGCAACTCTTACAGCACGATTATGTCCCACCGCTCCGGCGAAACCGAAGACACCACAATTGCCGATTTGGCGGTTGCTTTTGAAACCGGCCAGATTAAAACCGGGGCTCCGGCACGCAGTGAGCGTGTGGCAAAATACAACCAGTTGCTGCGCATTGAAGAAGAACTGGGCGAAGCGGCAGAATACGCCGGCGCCGAGGCATTTCCGCGCTTCAACATCGGCTAAAACGAAAGTAAAATAGCGAGATGGGCGGCAAAAGCGATAACAAACGGTCGGATCTGAAACACTGGGCGCAAAGCCTGCGTTTCGGCAGCTCGACCATGCTTTTGCTCGCTCTGATCGTGGTCGGGGTGGTTTCGCTCACCCCGCCACTCACCACTTTTTTGCAGCAGCGCGCCCAAATTAGCGACTTGCGCAAACAGGTGGAAGAATCACGCAAAGCAGTGGCCAGCGCAGAAGAAGCGCGCAGCGCCTGGGAAGATAAAAGTTTTATTAGATCCCAGGCGCGCAACCGGCTTTTCTATGTGATGCCGGGGGAGTCGCAGGTCGGAATTATTAAAGATATTGACGTGCCTGCCGCTCCGGACGAAAAAACCAGTGCAGATTTGCTCGCCAAAACACACGATTGGCGTAAAAACCTGCTGCAGTCGTTTATTAACGCTAGCAAACAGTAAAGCAGAGTAAGCGCGCTGTAAACCGGCTGATATTTACCAGCGAGCGTTTTGTAAAATTTGCACAGAACTAGCCGCCACTTTTAGATACAGAAATTAAGAAGGAAACAATGCCAAGACCGCCATACCCGCAGCCGACACAGGCAGATATTGACGCGGTAACCGAGCAGCTCGGCCGTCAAGCGCGCGGCGTCGTGGGCATTGCTGCGCGCACAGCAGACGGGGCTCCGGCCGTGGTCGCAACCGCGCCACGCCTAGAAGACGGCACCCCGTTTCCCACCTTTTACTATCTGTGCCACCCGGACATAGTCGCCGCAGCCTCACGCCTGGAAGCGGCAGGGTTTATGGCTGAGCTAAATGAGCGACTGGCCGCAGAACCAGACCTGCGCGAAAAGTATCAAGCTGCACACGAAGCCTACATTGCAGACCGCGACAGTTTTGCACAGGTGCCAGAACTTGCCGGGGTGAGTGCAGGCGGCATGCCCACCCGCGTAAAATGCTTGCACGCCCTGATCGGTCATGCACTCGCGGCAGGCCCGGGACTTAACCCGATCGGCGACATTGCCTTGGCCGCAAGCAGCTTCCGCGACACCGCACCAGCCGGAGAAAACCAGCCCGCAAACCAAGCCGCGCCCGAAATGCAAGACGCAGCCAAAAGCGGTACAATAGAAGCATAGGACACTCGTTCGCATATTTGGCGTGCCCGCAGCGCGCCCCCAACCTCAAGGAGCAACTTCGTGACGCAGAATATTCTGATCGTGGGCGGCGGCTACGCCGGTTTTTACACCGCATGGAAACTGGAAAAACACCTGCGCCGTGGCGAAGCGACCGTAACCATCGTCGATCCTCTGCCATACATGCAGTATCTGCCGTTCCTGCCAGAGGTTGCAGCAGGCTCGATTGAGCCGCGTCACGCGATCGTCTCCCGTCGCCGTCACCTGAAAAAAACCAGCGAACTGCACGGTAAAGTTGTGGGCATTACCCACGCCGACAAAACCGCAAAAATCGAACTGGTAAACGGCGAAACTATCGACTTTAGTTACGACCAGATCGTAATCGCAACCGGTTCTGTTTCCCGCACATTCCCGATTCCGGGCATTGCAGATAACGCAATCGGCATGAAAAGCATTGAAGAGGCAGCTGCCGTGCGCGACCGGATCGTTGGCAACTTCGAGCGTGCTGCGTCTCTGCCGGAAGGCTCGCCTGAACGCGCACGCCTACTCACCGTGACCGTGGTTGGCGGTGGTTTTGCCGGTATCGAAACCATCTCAGAACTGCGCAGCTTTGCAACCTCGCTTTTGCGCTACTACCCGGAAATCGACTTCGACGAAACTAAATTCCATCTCATCGAGGCGATGGGGCGGATCATGCCTGAGGTCAGTGCGGAACTTGCCGAATGGGTGGTAAAAGACCAGACCCGTCGCGGCGTGCAGATCCATCTCGACACCCAGCTACAAGACGCAACCGACGGAAAAGTCCAGCTTTCTACCGGCGAAACCTACGAATCAGACCTAATCGTGTGGACTGCCGGTGTGATGCCGCGGCCATTCCTGCGCGGCACCGATCTGCCGATTGGCCCGCGTGGCCATGTGATCGGCAGCGCAACCCTGCAGGTGACCACCGAAGACGGCAAGATTTTGGACGGTGCCTGGACCGCCGGTGATACCGCCCAAACTCCGGATATTTCAAAAACCCCGGGTCCTGGCGGGTTCTGCGTGCCAAACGCGCAGCACGCGGTGCGCCAAGCAAAACTGCTTGCAAAAAACATTGCGGCGAGCATTCGCGGCGAAGGCGTGCGGGAATACAACCACAAAAACCTGGGTGCTGTGGCAGGTCTCGGCATTAACGTCGGTGTGTTCCAGTCCGGTAACTTCAAACTTAAAGGTTATTTTGCCTGGCTCGCACACCGCTTCTATCATGGCATGGCAGTGCCGAGCTGGGAGCGCAAGTTCCGAGTGTTCGGTGGCTGGTTCGGTCACTTCTTCCTGAAACGCGACTTCGCGGCGATCGAAGCAAACCAGACGCCGCGCGCAAGTTTCGAGGAGTTTGCGGCCCGGCCAAAGCCACCTGCCGAAGCGCAACCGCCACAAGCCTAACCCGGGCTAGACGCAAACTTTGCGCGGCTTTATAGCTGGGTGCTTTGACATGCCCTGGATCGGTAATCGCCCCTGCCCGGAGGCGAGCTAACTGTCTGCGTGACGTGACAAAAACTCGTACATTTCGCTCTCGTTCACGCCCGGAAACGTGCCGCTCGGCAGCGGTGCCAAAATGTACTGGTGCATGCGTGCGCTCGCCCAGCTTTTGCCCTCCCAGCGGGCCAGCATTGCATCGCTCGGTCGTTTGCAGCAGGTTTCGTCGTCGGGGCAGCGTGACTGGGTGCGCTCCGTGGTGTCACGCCCGCGAAACCAGCGTGCGTCATCAAAATGCACCCCGCAGGTGATCGAAAAAGGCCCGTCAGATTCGGTGTCGCCGATCTGTGCGGTGCTCCAAAACGTGCCTTCGGGCGTGTCGGTGTATTGGTAAAATTCGTTGGTGCGATTCACTCGTTTAAAAGCGGTGCGGCCGGCCCACTGTTTGCAAATTAGCTGGCCTTCTTCGTTGCCGTCCGCGTCGGTCGGAAACCGCATCCCGTCGTTGTGAAACCCGCGCACCATTTGCCCCGCCTTTCCGGTGCGGTAAAAATGCACGCGCAGGTCGAGGTGCGTGGCGGCAAGGTTGGTAAAGCGGTGTGCTGCGGCCTCGTGGGTTACCCCGAACGCGTCGCGCAGGTCTTCGATGGCGAGGTTGCGTTCGTGTTTGGCCTGCTGTAAAAATTGCGCGGTCGCGGTTTCTGGCATGAGGCAGGCGCTGGCAAAGTAGTTGATTTCGAGCCGTTGCTGCAAAAATTCGGCATAGTCGCCGGGGGTTTCGTGCCCGAGCACCCGGTGCGCCATGGCTTGCAAGGCGAGCGCGCGCAGCCCGTGTCCGCCGGGAATAGAGGCTGGCGGCAAATAAATACGTCCGTTTTCGATGTCGGTGATGGAGCGGGTGTTGTGCGGCAGGTCGTGCACAAAAATTAGCGTAAAACCGAGTTTTTCAGCGAGTGTGGCGACGGTGTGGTGTCGCAGCGCGCCGCGTTTGTGTTCGACGCTGGCCATCAGGTTTTCTGCGATTTTTTCGATGTCTGGCAGGTAGTTGTTGCGGGCGCGCATTTGCAGGCTGATGCTGGTGTTGGTGCGGCGGGCGCCTTCGGCGGTGGTGGCTTGCTGGTGTTTGTGTTGCAGGATTTCGTGGCCGAGTCCGACGATTACTTGCAGGGTTTCGTCGCTAAGCGCCGCGGTGCTTTTGAGTTCGGGCAGGCCGAGGGAGGCATAGGCGCTGGTGCGTTGCAGCTGGGTGAGCGAGATTTCGAGGGCACTGCGCCTGGTTGGGGCTTCTGTGGCATAAAAAGCGCCGGGTTCGATGCCGAAAATTTGGGCGAGTCTGCGCAGGGTGTCTTCGCGCGGGTTGCGTCGCCCGGTTTCGAACATGGAGAGTTGGCTGGGGCTGAGGTCGATTTGGCTGGAGAGTTGTTCGAGGGTGAGGCCGGCGGCTTGGCGGAAGTGTTTGAGGCGTTTGCCGAGCAGGATTTTGCCGATTGCGGGGGTGTTTTTTGCGGTTTTTTCGCGGTTTTTCGGGCTGGTTTTGCCAGTTTTTTGCTGGATTTGTGAGCCTGGTTTTTGCCCGATTATCGTTTTGGTGTTTTTTTGTGCGGAACCGGGCTTATTTACCTGGTTGCTGATTTTGGCGGAGTCTTGTTTTGCCTGCTGGTCGCCTGTTTTGGTGGAAAATTGCTCGGTTTCCGGCTCGCTATTTTGGTTGGAATCGCTTGCCGGGCGGCTTAGGAGAGAGGCAACACGCGCGGTTGCGGGATTTTTTAATCCGTTTTCGGTGTTATTTTCTGCTGTGGTAAATGCTTGATTTTTCGCAGTTTTCAGGCTCATAATTCTATTATATGTAAAATTTTTTATTTTTTTACAGGCGTTTTTACAGGTTTTATACATTTTTAGCGAAAATAATAGAAGTATTACAGAAATGCGCCCAGAAGGCGTTTCATATTCCCGAAAACAAGGAAAACTGATGAGCGAAACCTGCTGCAACGTAACCGCACCTGCTGACGACACTATCGGCGTGCCTATTTCTGAACTGGAAAATTCGGCTCCCCTCAAAAACAAGGCTGTGCTAGCTTGGGTGCGTGAAATTGCGGATCTGACCAAGCCGGAAAAAATTCACTGGTGCGATGGTAGCCAGGCGGAATGGCAGCAGCTTACTAGCCAGCTGGTTGCTTCGGGCGCTTTCATTCCTCTAAATAAAGACCTACGTCCAAACAGCTTCCTGGCGCGTTCTGCTCCAACCGACGTTGCCCGCGTGGAGGACCGCACCTATATTTGTTCTGAAGAAGAGATCGATGCCGGCCCAACCAACAACTGGGAAAAACCAGAGATTATGCGTGAGCGCTTGCGCGGCTTGTTTGACGGTTCTATGCGCGGCCGCACCCTGTTTGTGGTGCCGTTTTCGATGGGTCCTGTGGGTGGTGCGATCAGCCAGCTCGGCATTCAGATCACCGATTCACCTTATGCTGTGCTCAATATGCACATTATGGCGCGGGTTAGCCCGGAAGTTTTGCGTTTGATGGATGAGGGCGCACACTGGGTGCGCACCCTGCACAGTGTTGGCGCGCCGCTGGAGCCGGGGCAGACAGATGTGGCCTGGCCTTGTAACGATGAAAAATACATTGTGCACTTCCCTGAAACTCTGGAAGTTTGGTCGTTTGGTAGCGGTTACGGCGGTAATGCGCTGCTTTCAAAGAAGTGTTTTGCGCTGCGTTTGGCGACAGTAATGGGTCGCAAAGAGGGCTGGATGGCAGAGCACATGTTGCTGATCAAGGTGACCAACACCAAAACCGGCCGCGTTTATCACCTGGCCGCCGCGTTCCCTTCTGCTTGCGGTAAAACCAACCTGTCGATGCTGCAGCCAACCATTGAAGGCTGGAAGGTAGAGACTATCGGTGACGACATCGTGTGGCTGCGTCCCGGTGCTGATGGTCGCCTTTACGCAATCAACCCTGAAGCTGGCTTCTTTGGCGTGGCGCCGGGCACTGGCGAGTCCACCAACCCGACCGCACTGCGCGCACTCTGGGGCAACTCGATTTACACCAACGTTGCGCTAACCGATGACGGCGACGTTTGGTGGGAGGGTAAAACCGATGAGGTGCCAGAACACCTGATCGACTGGCAGGGCAACGACTGGACGCCAGACAGCGGCCGTCCGGCAGCACACGCCAACTCACGCTTTACCGTGCCAACAATTCAGGCGCCGACCCTGGCAGCAGAATGGGGCGATGCAGCTGGTGGTGTGCCGGTCGATGCAATTTTGTTCGGTGGTCGCCGCGCCACCAACGTGCCGCTTGTAGCAAAGGCCCGTTCATGGCAGCACGGCGTGTTTATGGGCGCAACTATTTCGAGTGAAAAAACTGCGGCTCAAGAGGGCACCGTTGGCGAGCTGCGCCGCGATCCGTTTGCGATGATTCCTTTCTGCGGCTACAACATGGCCGATTACTGGGGTCACTGGTTGGAAATGGGCGCGAAAATTGGCGACAAAGCACCGCAACTGTTCCAGGTGAACTGGTTTAAGAAAGACGCTGAAGGCAACTTTGTGTGGCCTGGTTTTGGCGAGAATTCGCGTGTGATCGACTGGGTTCTGCGTGCTGTTGATAAGGCTGACGCGGCAGAAACTGGGCGCCCGGTTGTGGGCGAGGAGAGTGCGATCGGCACGGTTCCTGCGAAGGGCGAGTTGCTGCTTGACGGGCTTAACATTACCGATGAGCAGTACGATGTGCTGTTTGATATTGACGCGCAGTCGTGGCTTGACGAGTGCGATCTGACAGAAGAATTCTTTGCGCAGTTTGGTGAACGCCTGCCGCAGGAAATGCGCGAGGAGCTTGAAGGCCTGCGCAGTCGCCTGAAAGAGTCAGCATAATTTTTTAGTCGCGCCGTGCAGTTTTTGGCTACGCGGCGCGACCGTTTCCGCCTGCCAGATTTTTCGGCTAGAATTATTGCAGGCGTTTTGCCCCTATAGCCCAACCGGCAGAGGCAGTGGACTTAAAATCCATTCAGTCTGGGTTCGAATCCCAGT
>JAUNHM010000117.1 GCA_030523945.1 Microbacteriaceae bacterium | reverse complement strand
GGTTGGTGCTTTTATGGTGGCTGGCACAGAAACGGTTGTTTCTTATGTGCCGCGGCTGCTGGCGATGCTCGTTGACTCGGGTTGGGCAGAACGTGCCGCAAATGACGCGGAGGTGCGTGAGGCATGTGTGCAGGAAGGGCTGCGGGTGACCACGCCGACTCCGGTAATGTTGCGGGCTACTATCGCTCCTACGAAAATTGGAGATGTGTCGGTGCGTCGCGGCGACCGCATTATTCTGACAACTTTTTTGGCTAACCGGCAACCGGGCGAGTTTAGTCCTTTGAGCGATGCAGCTGCCGGGCAAAAGCAGCTCTGGTTCGGTGCCGGGGTGCATTTTTGTATTGGGGCTCCGCTGGCGCTTGCTCAAACTCGCGCAATCGTAGACGCGGTGCTCGACACTGCGCGGGAAAGCGGAGGCAGGCTTACTGTGCAAAGTCGGCGGGTAAATAAGCGTATTTTGATTCCTTCCTATCGTGAGTTATTGCTGCGGATTGACGGGCCGGGCGAGTCTGGGAAGTTTGCAAAATCGGGTGGAGCTGGGTTATGATCGACAGTGCGGATCGAACCGAAAAGCCTTTACGAATAGTGGTGACGGGGGCTTCAGGGTTTGTTGGTGGGCAGGTTGCGACCGCACTGGCAAACGACGGTCACGATGTAATCGGGGTGGCGCGGCGTAAAAACGGGTGGACACACCAAAATGGGCGCTATTTGAGTGCCGATTTGAGTGTGCGACCGGACGCTGTGTTTGTTGCCGATGCAGACGTTGTTGTGAACGCTGCCGCTAGCACTGACACGCTGCTGCCGATTGCAGAAGCACTGCGTCAAAATCGTGACAGTACACTCCATCTGCCGCTGGCATTTCCGGGTGCGCGCATTGTGCACATTTCTTCGTCGAGTGTTTATCCGGTGAGCTGGGGCGGGGCTCTGCTACGTGAAGAGGACGCGACTGCTACCCGTTTTCTTTCCAGCTATAGTGCGAGTAAATGGGCGGCTGAGCAGACGCTGGCAAAGATGCCGCAGGGCAAGAGTGCGATTGTGCTGCGACCGCACGCAGTCTATGGTGCGGGGGATAAAACACTGCTGCCGAGGCTGGAACAGCTGTTGCGCGGTAATTTTTTGGTGCTGCCGAAGGGGACAGATTGCCCGCACACGCTGACTTCGATAACTAACCTGGTTAATGCGGTGCGCTGCGCGGTGCGGTCGGGTGCTTCGGCGGGTACATATAATATTACCGATGCGGGTGAGGTGAGTTTGACTGACGTTTTTCGGAAGGTGCTGGGGCTGCGCACCGGCCGGAAAATTCGTGTTTTGCAAATTCCTACCGGGCTTGCTTGGCGGGTTGCTACGCTGGCTGAGCGCCTGTATCGTGTCGGGTTGGTTGGGGCGTCATCTGTAAATCGTTATGCGATTCATGCGATTGCCGCACCGAAACGTCTCGATATTTTTCGTGCTCGCACAGAGCTGGGTTATGAGCCGTTGCCGACTGATCTTTCAGATGCTGCGATTTGGTAAGTTTGGTGGTTTTAGGTGACCAGCTTGGAAAGAAATTCCCGCCCCCGCAACTCAAGCCAGCCCGCAACCGGGGCGTTTCCAAAATTTGCAAAAAAGCGAAAATTTATGCTATAATTTTTATCTAAACTCGTTTTGCGAGTTGGGTGTTTGAAAATTTAATATCATCACCATTGGGGTCGATCGGTTTCGACATGTCGATTTGAGACTGTGAGAAGCGTGCCGAGGATGTGAGTCATCTCGTAAACGATCTTGCAAAAAATAGGTGCAAACAAGAAGAGCACCGACTTCGCTCTCGCTGCTTGAGCGCGAGACCCAAGTCCGTTGGCCAGAGTTAGTTTCCGCCTCTGCTGCTAGCGTCATCTAGGAAACTTGCTGCTGTGTTGCGTCACCGGGCACAGCGGGACTTTTTACTGTGACTGGGCCTGTCGTTTAAGGTGTTCATAACGATAAACGGGGCCGAGTAGAACGTGCAACGAACTACGCACGTAGAAGGCACAGAATCGTCGATGTGGACCCGGGTTCAATTCCCGGCGACTCCACTATTTGCACCACCTTTATGATACAAATACATGAAGGTGGTGCTTCTTTTATTTTTAGGTTCCCTCTTGCACGGAGTTCCAAAACCCCTGGTCAGCGGCACTTTTTAGTTTTGTGGCGTTGTAGTTTAGGGCGGTTTCTGCACCCTTGCACACTGAACCCAACCCAAGTACAAAATCCTGTACACAATAGAAAAAGCCCGCCACCTTTAAAGGTGACGAGCTGATTAGCTGGCGCGGCGTTTAGATACCGTTCTTCAACTTGACGCTGATTTTGCCGTCTAGGTTGACGGTGATTTTCTCGGTGGTTAAGTGGAATAGGGCTTCGTCCCAGGCGAGCGCGTCAGGGTCTAGCTGGCTGATGGTTTTGCGGATACGGGTGAGTTCTCTGCCCGCGGCCTGCCTACGCGCAAGCAACTGTTTTGCTTCATCAAGGCTTGTGTTGGTGGTTTGGTAGCGGGCTTCGAGCTGACCAAACCGAGTGAGGTATGCTGCCTGGTCTTGCTG
>JAUNHM010000018.1:1793-20283 GCA_030523945.1 Microbacteriaceae bacterium | reverse complement strand
TATTCACATAATATGCGTAAGGAGTGATTATGCCAACCATGAATTTGAATATCCGCGTTGACAAGAGCCTCAAGGAAGATGCTGAGTATCTATTTAATGAACTCGGTTTCAATATGACCACTGCAGTCAATATGTTTTTGCGCAGCGCCGTACGCGAAAATCGCATTCCTTTTGAGCTGAAAACACGCACGCCGAACGCCGAAACCATTGCGGCTATAGAGGAGGGGAGGCGCATTGCGCGCGACCCGAATGTTAAAGGATACAGAAGTATCGAAGAGCTAAGGGCAGATCTTGGCGTATGATTTACGAAGTCAAAACTACCTCAAAGTTCCGCAAAGAGCTGAAGCTTGCAGAGAAACAGAACAAAGACCTTGACAAGCTTTTTGCTGTGGTCGAGATTTTGGCACGCGGCGAAACCCTGGATCCAAAATACAAAGATCACCCACTCTCTGGAAATTTCAAAGGCACCCGCGAATGCCATATTGAGCCGGATTGGCTACTGATTTATGAGTATCAGGACGATGTGTTGGTGCTGATTTTGCACCGCGTCGGCTCCCACTCGCAACTTTTCTAAAAAGTCAAAACTGAACGACCGAATTTGCGACAGCTTATGAATTTTCTCATCGAAGGTTACGATCTGCTGTTTCATATCAGATGAAACCATGCCTACATCCTTAAATATAAAGAAATCACAGCGAGACAAATTTTCAGCATTTTTGGAGCCAAAAGGGGTGTGCGGGTGGCGCGAAAGGGTGTAAAATTGGAGGTATGACTGAAAACACTGTTACTCAAGAACGTAAAATTGTAACCGCCATTCCGGGGCCGAAATCACAGGCACTGCACGAGCGTCGCAACAAGGTTGTGACCAGCGGTATCGGCACCGCACTGCCGGTTTATATTGAGCGCGCACACGGGGCGATCCTGCGCGATGTTGACGGCAACCAGTTTATTGATGTCGGATCGGGCATCGGCGTGACCACCATCGGCCACACCGACGAGGCAGTGGTTGCCGCCGCTATCGAGCAGGCACAGCGCCTGACCCACAGCCTGATCACCGTCACCCCTTACGAGTCTTATGTGCGCGTTGCCGAGTTTTTGGCGAAATATGTGCCGATCGAGGGCGAAGTGAAGTCAATGCTGGTGAACTCTGGCGCTGAAGCGGTGGAAAACGCCGTAAAAATTGCCCGCCGTTTCACCGGCCGTCAGGGCGTGGCAGTGCTTGAGTGCGGCTACCACGGGCGCACTTTGCTCACCTCGACCATGAACCACAAGGCTGTGCCTTACACCGCAGGTTTCGGTGGCCGCGCCAGCGATATCTACCGCGCACCGAACTCATACCCGCTGCACGACGGGCTGACCGGCGAGCAGGCCGCGGCACGCACCATCGACTTTTTGGAAAAAACCATTAGCGCCCAGGATTTGGCGTGTATTATTGCCGAGCCAGTGCAGGGTGAGGGCGGCTTTATTGTGCCGGCTGAGGGCTACTGGCCAGCGCTGTGCGAGTGGGCAAAGGCCAACGATGTGCTGGTAATCGCAGACGAGGTGCAGTCGGGTATCGCCCGTACGGGTACTGTGTACGCGACCGAACAGCTGGGCATCAAGCCAGATATGGTCACCACCGCGAAAGGTATCGCGGGTGGCTTCCCGATTTCTGCTGTGACCGGCCGCGCCGAGATCCTCGACAAGTGCCCTCCCGGCACCCTAGGTGGCACCTTCTCGGGCAACCCGGTTTCTTGTGCCGCAGCAATTGCTGTGTTTGAGCAGATCGAAGCCGGTGGCGTGCTCGAAGAGGCAAAACGCATCGAAAAGACCCTGGGCGAGGGCCTGCGTAAGCTGAAAGAAAAGCACGACGCAATCGCCGAGGTGCGCGGTCTGGGTGCGATGCTCGCAATCGAGATCACCAAACCTGGCACCCTGGAACCAGACGCAGACCTGACCAAAAAGGTTATCGGTCACGCTGCCCAGCAGGGTGTTGTGCTGCTGAACGCTGGCCTTTACGACAACGTGCTGCGCTTCCTGCCGTCACTGAAGCTGACTGATGAGCTGATCGCCGAGGTGCTTGAGGTGCTGGACGAGGCGTTCACCGCCGCCGGCAACTAACAGCCGTTAAGGTCACAACTCAATATGCGCGATAATTGCGGCACTTTTGCCGTGTCAGAAGCTGTGGAACTCGCCACGGTCACCCGGGGTGGCTTTGTCGAGTCGCGGCACGCTGGCACGGCAATTGTGCTTGACCCGGCCGGCAATACACTGGTTTCACTTGGCAACCCGGACGCAGCCGTACTCACCCGCTCTGCGCTGAAACCGCTGCAGTCACTTGCAATGCAGGTTGCCGGACTAGAGCTGAGTGACCCGCGCCATCTGGCAATGTCGTTTGCCAGCCACACCGGCACCCCGGCGCACGTTTCACTTGTGCAGCAAATGCTTGCTGCGGGCAGACTCAGCGAAGCACACCTGCTGTGCCCGCCGAGCTGGCCTGCAGACTCTGAAGCGCGCAATCATCTTGTCCGGCACGCCGGGGCTGTGAGCGCGCTCCAGCACGCTTGCTCTGGCAAACACGCCGCAATGCTGCTCACCTGCTTGGCAGCCGCTTGGCCTGTGCAAGACTACACGCACCGCGACCATCCGCTACAACAGCACATTTTTGACAATGTACAGCGTCTCACGGGCGAAACCCCATCGCACATTAGCATCGACGGTTGCGGTGTGCCGGTTTTAGGCATGAGCTTGGCTGCGCTTGCGCGCGGTTACCGGCGGATGGCTAATGCCAGCCCGGAATCACCGTTTCCTTTTAACAGGCAAATGGCCGGGATTTTGGCGGCCGGGCGGGCCTATCCGCAGCTGGTTGAAGGGCCGAGCGGCCACGACTCGATCGTTATGCAACACGCACCTGTTTTTGCCAAGTTTGGTGCCGAGGGCGTGAGCGCGATGGCTGCGGCAGACGGCACAGTCGCGGTGGTGAAAATTCTGGACGGCTCTTCGCGGGTGTCGCGGGCGGTAGCTTTGGCACTACTCACATACGCCGGTGCGGTCACAAAACAACAGTTTGCCGCTGCGCTAAAGGCCTTGCCGCTTAGCGTGCTGGGCGGGCGCGAAAAAGTTGGCGATATTCGCGTTTCCATTCCCGATTTAACCAGCAAAAAATAACGGCGCGACTGCGTGTCAAGGAACACAGTCGAAACTAAACCCGAAATTTTAACGGGAAACCAGCGACACTCCCCTGCTGTTTGGCAAGATAAGTGGTGACGCAGCCAGCTAAAAATGCGTAATACAAGAATTAAACCGTTTATGCGTTGCCCGGTTCTGTTTCGTCGCCTGACAGACTTTCAGGTTCTACCGGTTCTGCCGGTTCTGCCTCAGTTGCGCCAGCAGCAGGCTTTTCAGCAGTATCTGCCTTATCGAGCTTATCGAGTTTCACCTCGCCGGTGATTTCTTGCACCAGGGCACGGTCTGCGAGCGTGTGCAGGTCGGCTGTGTCGCGCACATCACCCACGGCGTGCACCTCAACCACCACAACGGTGATATTATCGCGCCCGGCGTTGCCCAAGGATTCTGCAATCAGCATTTCCGCGGCTTCTTTTGCGGTCTCAGCCTCGGCCAAAAAGTGTTGAATGCCCAGGTCGGTTAGTTCTTTTGTGAGGCCGTCAGAGCAGATCAGCAGGCGTTGGCCCGGGATCAGCGCGAGCTGCACAATCTCTGGCACAGGGTCTTCGTTGCAGCCGACCGCGCGGGTGATTACGTTGGCGTGCGGGTGAATTTCAGCTTCTTCCGGGGTGATCGCGCCGGTGTCGAGCAGGTGCTGCACCACGGAGTGATCGCTTGTAATCTGCTGCAGCGAGCCTTTAAAATACTGGTAAACACGCGAGTCGCCGATGTTAAAAACTGTCCAGGTGGCATTTTCCGGGTCGCTACCAAACATCATGCCGCTCAGGGTGGTGCCCGCGCCAACTGCGGCTTCGCCGGCTTCGGTTTCAATGTCGGAAACAGCAGCAACGAGTCTATCTACCAGCTGCTCAGTGGTGATTTCTGCCATACCGCTCAGCTCAAAAAGCCTCCGAGTGACGGCGCCGGACGCGACTTCTCCGGCGGCGTGCCCGCCCATGCCATCAGCCACGGCAAAAAGTGGCGGTGCGAGCACATAGCTGTCCTGGTTGCTTTCGCGGCGCAGGCCGACGTCGGTGATGCCGTGCCACGACAGTTCCACAGTAATGTCGCTGTCGGGACGGTAGCGCAAGCGCTGCCTTACGGCGTTTTCGCCTTGACCCGTCATAGACACTCCTCAAAATTTCGTTCGTTCTATTCTACCGCAGTTTTCTGCGAATATCCCGAGTTTGGCTGCGTTCTGTGTTTTTGCGGCTTTGATGGATGGCTGCCAGATTTATTTTGGAAATAACGCCGGTTTCGGGCTGGTCGCTTGTTTGTCGACTGGAGGGGCTTGCTATACTCGCTTTATAGTTTGCGTCTAGCCCGCCCGATGAGAGGAATGTTATGCTGGTTTTGTTGCCACCTTCTGAGACGAAGATTGCTGTGCCGAGCGAGGAGCAGGCGGCGCTTGGAGCACGGTTTTTTGATGCGGAAGGCGATCTGCCGGCAGAAACTGGTGAGGGTGGCAGCGAGACGGTTGTTGCGGCTCGGGCAGCAGTTTTGGCCGCGCTGCAGGAGTTGAGCCGGGCCGGTGATGAGGCCGCCCACAAGGCGCTAAAGTTGCGCCCTGGCGGCAAAGCCGAGGCGGCTTTTGCCGCGAATCTTGCGATTGGCACGCCCGGCTCATCTCCTGCTGCGCTGCCGGCGATTGTGCGCTATACGGGTGTGCTTTATGATGCACTGGGTTTGGGCTCGCTGTCGCCGGCAGCGCTCACCTGGCTGGCACGCCATGTTGCGATCCAGTCGGCTTTGTTTGGCCTGGTGAGCGCGGCCAGTCCGCTGCCTGATTATAGACTTTCTGCCGGCAGCCGCCTGCCTGCTTTGGGGCAGCCTTTGAAGCGGGTGTGGAGTGCTGCCTATAGTGATTATGATTGGTGCGCGCACGGGTTTATTTTGGATTTGCGGTCTAATGATTATGCTGAGCTTGCGCCTGTGCCGGCCGAGTGTGATAGTGTGAAGCTTTTGCTTGCTGAGCGGCAGGCTGATGGTTCTTTGCGTGCGTTGAACCATTTTAATAAGGCGGGTAAGGGTGATTTGGTGCGGCGTTTGGCTAGTGCTGAGGCTGAGATTTCGAGCACTTCCGAGTTTGCCGCTTGGTGTGGGGCAAACGGCTTGGAGCTATTGCAAGACGGCTCGCAGTTTACGCTGGTTACTTCTTTCGGTGCTTCGAAATAAAAGTTACGCTGAAACAAAAAACATCCCGCAGTTAAAATAACTGCGGGATGTTTTTTGAAAAGAGACTAGGAAACGATGGTGGCAGCGCCGGCCACAACGTTTACCTGATCGTGGTCGACAGAGAAGAATCCGTCGGTTGCGTCCACTACGAGCTTTGAGCCGTCAGTTTTGGTGACTCGCACCTCGCCGCTCGCCAAAACCGCCAGCAGCGGTTCGTGACCGGAGAGAATACCGATCTCGCCTTCGCTGGTTTTTGCGGTGACCTGCTGCGCGGCACCTGTCCAAATCTCGCGATCTGCGGCAACCACGCTGACGTTTAGCGTACCCATAGTTTAGCCGTTTTCTTTCTGAATCTGTGCCCACTTTTCTTCTACGTCGCTGATTGCACCGACGTTGAAGAATGCCTGCTCGGCAACGTGGTCGAACTCACCCTTAGCGATTGCGTCGAATGATTCGATGGTGTCTTTCAGTGGCACGGTTGAACCTTCAACACCGGTGAATTTCTTCGCCATGTAGGTGTTCTGTGACAGGAACTGCTCGATGCGACGTGCGCGTGCCACGGTGATCTTGTCTTCTTCTGAAAGCTCGTCCACACCGAGGATCGCGATGATCTCCTGCAGTTCTTTGTTTTTCTGCAGGATCTGCTTCACGGTGGTTGCCACGCGGTAGTGGTCTTCACCCAAGTAGCGTGGGTCAAGAATACGCGAAGTCGAGGTCAGCGGGTCGATCGCCGGGTACAGACCCTTCGATGCGATTTCACGAGAAAGCTCGGTGGTTGCATCGAGGTGGGCAAAGGTGGTTGCCGGAGCCGGGTCGGTGTAGTCGTCGGCAGGCACGTAAATCGCCTGCAGCGAGGTAATCGAGTGACCGCGGGTTGAGGTAATACGCTCCTGCAGGATACCCATTTCGTCTGCCAGGTTTGGCTGGTAACCTACCGCCGATGGCATACGGCCGAGCAGGGTTGATACCTCAGAACCTGCCTGGGTGAAGCGGAAGATGTTGTCGATGAACAACAGCACGTCCTGCTTCTGCACGTCACGGAAGTATTCCGCCATGGTCAGAGCAGACAGTGCCACGCGCAGACGGGTGCCAGGTGGCTCATCCATCTGACCGAACACGAGTGCGGTCTTGTCGAATACGCCTGCTTCTTCCATTTCGTGGATCAGGTCGTTACCTTCACGGGTACGCTCACCCACACCAGCGAACACAGACACACCACCGTGATCCTGCGCCACACGCTGGATCATTTCCTGGATAAGAACGGTTTTACCAACACCAGCACCACCGAACAGACCGATCTTACCACCCTGCACATAAGGGGTCAAAAGGTCGATTGATTTAATACCGGTCTCGAACAGCTGGGTCTTGGACTCGAGCTGGTCGAATGCTGGCGGCTCGCGGTGGATCGACCAGCGCTCGGTAACCTCGATCTGCTCGCCGTCTGGCAGGTTGAGCACATCGCCGGTTACGTTGAAAACTTTACCCTTGGTGACGTCGCCAACTGGCACGGTGATCGGCTCACCGGTGTCGCGCACTTCCTGGCCACGGACGAGACCGTCGGTTGGCTTCAGGGCGATTGCGCGCACCAGGTTGTCGCCGAGGTGCTGGGCAGTCTCAAGCACAAGCTTGAAGGTTTCCTGGCCTTCACCGAGGCTTACGGTTGTTTCCAGGGCGTTGTATACGCCCGGGATTGCGTCGTGCGGGAACTCAATGTCGACGACGGGACCGGTTACGCGGGCAATCCGCCCAATTCCCGGGGTCTGCTCTGCAGTAATAGTCATCACTTCTCTTTTCTTAGGGGTTTATGACAGCGCGTCAGCGCCGCCGACGATCTCAGAAATCTGCTGGGTAATTTCGGCCTGACGGGCGTTGTTTGCCAGTCGGGTGTAGTCGCGGATCAGGGTGTCTGCGTTGTCGCTTGCGCTCTTCATCGCCTTCTGGGTGGCTGCGTGCTTTGCGGCAGCAGACTCAAGCAGGGCGTTGAAGATGCGAGATTCGATGTAGGCCGGCAGGAGTTTGTCGAGCACCGTGTCGGCGTCTGGTTCAAACTCGTAAAGCGGCTCAATGTCGCTGTCTGATTCGGCAACACCCTCAACCAGTTCGAGCGGCAAGAGACGGCGCACCTGCGGCACCTGGCTGACCATGCTGACGAGGCGGTTGTATACAAGGTGAATTTCTTGCACCCCGCCCTCTTCTGCTGGCTTGCTGTATGCTTCAAGAATCGCGTCGCTAATTTCCTGCGCGGTGGTAAATACCGGTGCTTCAGTTTCGCCAATCCAGTTGCGCTCTGATGCGCGGTTGCGGAAACTAAAGTACCCAACCGATTTGCGGCCGATCAGATAGTAAACAACCTCTTTACCTTCGCCGCGCAGCAGCTCGCTGAGCTCTTCAGCTTCGCGCAAAATTTGCGAGTTGAAGGCACCAGCTAGGCCGCGGTCCGAGGTGAAAATCACAACGGCTGCGCGGGTAATGTGCTCTGCTTCGGTAAGCAGTGGGTGTTTGTGTTCTGAATAGGTTGCAACGGCTGACACTGCGCGGGTAATCGCATTTGCGTAGGGGCTCGAGGCCTCTACCCGGGCTTTCGCCTTTTGAATGCGAGAAGCAGCGATGAGTTCCATCGCACGGGTAATCTTCTTGGTCGTCTTAGCAGACTGAATCTTCTGCCTGTAGACCCGAAGTTGCGCTCCCATGTCTCTCCTGTGCTCTAACTAACTGTGGTGTTTGGTGGGGCGACGCGCGGCCGCCCCGCTACAAACATTTACTTCTTTTTTACTACCAGCTGTTCTTGCTGGATCTCTTCCTGACCGATTGCGTCGAACTGCTCGTTCAGACCGGTGCCGGCTGAGGTGCGGAATTCGCTCTTGAACTTGTCGATCTGGGTTGAGATCTCGGTGACGTACTCGTCTTCCAGAACGTTGCTTTCGCGCAGTTTGGTGAGAACGTCAGAGTTGCGTGACAGGTGGTCAAGGAATTCGCGCTCGAAGCGGAGGATATCTTCAACCGGGACATCGTCGAGCTTGCCGTTGGTACCTGCCCAAACCGAAACTACCTGCTCTTCAACCGCGTACGGTGAGTACTGTGGCTGTTTCAGCAGCTCGGTGAGGCGGGCGCCACGCTCCAGCTGACGGCGTGAAGCCTGGTCAAGGTCAGAAGCGAACATTGCGAATGCCTCCAGCGCACGGTACTGCGCCAGCTCCAGCTTCAAGGTACCAGAAACCTTCTTGATGGACTTAACCTGTGCGTCACCACCAACACGGGACACGGAGATACCCACGTCTACCGCTGGGCGCTGGTTTGCGTTGAACAGGTCGGACTGCAGGAAGATCTGACCGTCGGTGATCGAGATCACGTTGGTCGGAATGTATGCAGACACGTCGTTTGCCTTGGTCTCGATGATTGGAAGGCCCGTCATCGAACCTGCGCCAAGCTCGTCGGAGAGCTTTGCACAACGCTCCAGCAGGCGGGAGTGCAGGTAGAAAACGTCACCCGGGTATGCTTCACGGCCTGGTGGACGGCGCAGCAACAGGGATACTGCACGGTATGCTTCAGCCTGCTTGCTGAGGTCATCGAATACGATGAGTACGTGCTTGCCACCGTACATCCAGTGCTGACCGATAGCAGAACCGGTGTATGGAGCCAGGTATTTGAAGCCGGCTGGGTCTGATGCCGGAGCAGCCACGATGGTGGTGTATTCCATTGCGCCAGCGTCTTCCAGTGCGCCCTTTACAGCGGCAATGGTTGAACCTTTCTGACCGATTGCAACGTAGATGCATCGCACCTGCTTGTTGACATCGCCAGATTCCCAGTTTGCTTTCTGGTTGATGATGGTGTCGATCGCGATCGCGGTTTTACCGGTCTGACGGTCACCAATGATCAGCTGACGCTGACCGCGACCAACCGGGATCATCGCGTCGATTGCTTTAATACCGGTCTGCAGCGGCTCGTGCACTGATTTACGCTGCATAACACCAGGTGCCTGCAGTTCGAGCGCACGACGCCCTTCGATGCCGGTGATGTCGCCGAGACCGTCGATTGGGTTGCCGAGTGGGTCAACCACGCGACCGAGGTAGCCCTCGCCCACTGGCACGGAAAGCACCTCGCCGGTGCGGGTTACTTCCTGACCTTCCTCGATGCCGGTAAATTCACCGAGCACAACAACACCGATTTCGTTTTCGTCAAGGTTCTGTGCAAGACCGAGGGTGCCGTCTGCGAAGCGCACCAGCTCGTTTGCCATAACGTTTGGAAGGCCCGAAACGTGCGCAATGCCGTCAGCCGCGTCGATAACCGTGCCAACCTCAGTTTTACCTGCCGAGCTCGGCTCGTATGACGCTGCAAAGTCTTTCAGCGCGTCGCGAATCTCGTCTGGACTGATTGAGAGTTCTGCCATTAGTTTTCCTCTGTTTTGACCGGATAAATCCGGGCTAAGTGATGCTGCCTATCGAGCCAGCTGAAGTCGTAGGTCGTCAAGTCGTGAGCTGACACTGCCGTCGATAATCTCGTCAGCAATTTGCACTCGAATCCCGCCAACCAGGGTTTTGTCAATCACGGTGCTCAGTTTTACAGAGCTGCCCGCGATCCGTGCCAGTGCCTCGCTCAAACGCTCTGCCTGAGCAGCGCTGAGCGGAGCAGCCGTGGTAACGTGAGCCAGTTCAAAGCCGCGCTGGTTTGCAGCCGTGCGAGCCGCTTTGCGCAGTGCCGGGCTGAGCCGACCAACCGGGTTTGCCACCAAATATTCAACAATGCTGAGCGTACCAGGTGACACACGCGACCCAAACAGCGATTTGACCGCGGCACGCTTTGTGCTAGCGCTAGCCAGCTTGTTGCCGAGGTTAAGCTCCAGGTCGTGGCTTTTGTCAACAGCGCCTGCCACTGACAGCAGTTCTTCGTCAACGTTAATACCTGCGGCAGCGATTGAGCGAATCCCAATCTCTGCAACGCCCTCGATGAACTCGTCGGTATTTGACCAGCGCTGAGTTGCGGCCGCCACCAGCAGGTTGCGGGCACGCTCTCCAGTGTTTGCGTAAACGCGGTTAATCAGGGCAGTTTTTGCCTCTGCGCTCGCGTCTACATCACTGAGCGTTTTTGCCAACTGCTGCTCGCTGCTCAACTGCGTAGCGATCTCTAGCAGTTCGCTGCCCGCGGCCTGCGTAGGAGATTCCAGCAGTTTGGCAACGTTTGCCAGTGCTTCCCGTGATGCGCTACCCATTATTTAGCTACCGTCTGACTCTGTTCAAGATCTGCCAGGAAGCGATCTACCAGCGCACTCGCTTTCGCGTCGTCACGCAGGGTCTCGCCAACCACGCCAGAAGCAAGGTCAATTGCCAGGGAGCCAACCTCTTGACGCAGCGAAACAACAGCGCTCTGGCGCTCTGCCTCAATCTGTGCCTGGGCTGCTGCGGTAATGCGAGCCTGCTCGGTGATAGCGTCTTCTTTTGCCTGGGCAATAATTTTGTTTGCATCTGCGCGCGCAGCCTCGCGGATTTCTCCGGCCTCTGCGCGAGCGGTTGCCAACTGTGCAGTATATTCCTGCAGCGCAGCCTCAGCTTTTGCCTGGGCGGCATCGGCTTTAGCAATGTTGCCCTCAATAGCAGCAGAGCGCTCATCGAGCAGTTTCTGCATTTTAGGAAGAACTTTAAGCCAGAAAACCAGCACGATGACCACGAAGCAAACCAGTGACCAAACAATATCGTAGGTCGCTGGGAGCAGGAGGTTCGGAGTTTTTTCAGCTTTCTCCCCGTGATCGCCAACCTGGGCGATTAGAAGTGTGTAACTCATATTTGTCCCTTTCGAGACTTGTTAGGACAACGGGTAATTATTTTGCGAAGACGAAGCCTGCTGCGAGACCGATGAACGCCAGTGCTTCAGCGAATGCCACACCGATGAACATGGTACCCTGCAGCTTACCGGCCATCTCTGGCTGGCGGGCCATAGCCTCAACAGTTTTACCAACGATGATACCTACACCGATAGCTGGACCGATTGCAGCCAAGCCGTAACCTACGGTTGCCAGGTTACCTGAGATTTCTAGTACTGACACGTTATGTGTTTCCTTCCAGTTGTAAGCACTAACGGTTGCTAGTGCCGGGGTTTGTTAGTGTTCGTCAGCCAGCGCGAGCTGGATGTAAACAGTGGTAAGAATTGTAAAGACGTAGGCCTGCAGGAACGCAACCAGGATTTCGAAAAGCGTAAACACGAAACCGAAAGCCAAGGTGCCGGCACCGAGCGGAATAAACGCCGCACCAGCGCCGCCGAGCAGGAAGAAGTGGGTAGCCGCAAACAACAGCACCAACAACAGGTGACCAACCACCATGTTCATCAAAAGACGCAGGGTGAGAGTGATCGGACGGATAACAAAAGTCGAAAGCAGCTCAATCGGAGTCACCAGCGGGTAAAGCCACCAAGGCACGCCCGAAGGGAACAGTGAATTACGCCAAAAACCGATAGGTGCCTTTTTTACACCGGCGTAAATAAACGCGGCATAAGCAATCAGCGCAAACACCAGTGGCAAACCAATAATCGAAGAAGCCGCAATGTTAAAACCAGGAATAATACCGGTGATGTTAAACGCAAAAATAGCGAAGAAAATCGAAGTTAACAGCGGCAGAAAGCGACGACCGTCTTTTTTACCAAGAGTCTCTTCGACAATATTAACGCGCACAAAATCGAGAGCCAACTCAATAACCGACTGGCGCTTGCTTGGAACCAGACGCAGATTGCGTGTTCCCAGCCAAAACAGTATAACCAGCACAAGAGTCATGAAAACGCGGATAAGGATAATCCGGTTCATCTCAAAAGGAGTGCCCTGGAACAGGACGCCGCCAGGGAAAAACTCGTTAAGGCTCGGAAATTCCTCGCTCAAAAACACTGAGCTTTGCGGCAGAAGCGTTATAGCGTTAGCGAACAGCGCTCTCTCCTGTCTAATCGGCGCGCAATAAAGCACGAACGGAAAATATTAAAGAATTTTAGCGTAACCATAAAAGAACGCCTACGTCAATCTTAGCAAAAATTTACCGCGACACAAAACCAAACATGAGATTTTTTACAAACCCCCGGCGGCACACCGCAACACGCCGCCAAAACCGGGCAACCTCGCCGAAAACATGCCGCAGACACGCCAGAAACCGTGCGCAAAAATCAGAGAAACCTGGGCAAAAGCTGGGTGCGCACCAGCACTGAAACGGCAGCGCAATCGCGCCTCACTTGCGCGCCAAACCAGTCTAAAAATCCACCAAATTCAAAGTGAACCAGCCCTGATACGCCAGCAAGCAAGGCCCGACACTCAAACTCAGCTAAAAACCGACCTAGCTATGCTGCTGCTGCGTGTCAGTCAGCGGAATCCGGGCGCGTCGCAACAAAATCATGTCAAACACAAGCGACAAAACCACCCCAACAATAATCGTAATAAACATCGCCTTCGGCTCCAGCCACGGCTGATCTTTCAAAACAAAAATCGCAACCAAAAACAGCACCATTTTAACCAGCAGCGTGCCCGCAACCGAGCCAAAAAAGATCTGCACATAGACCGGACTCGCAATAAAACGATTGGCAAACGCCATGCTGCCGGCAGACAGCGCCATGCACACCCCGCCAATCAGCGCGCCAATCACAGCACCCCACAAGCCACGCTCGCCCACAACCAAGAAGCCGACCGCACCACCGACAAAAGCCAAAACGACGCTAATCACAATAGTACAGCGCACAATTTTCAGCAAAACCGGCTGCGAAGCTGGCATCGCGATAGGCAGCAAATCTTGCTGGGCATGGGAGCTTTGCTGTGCCTGTGCCGACTGCTGTGCCGCTACAGGCTGAGTTTCCGGCTGCGAAACCGATTTTTGCGTTTCAGTCATGGTTTAATCCTAATATATTTCTAAAATATGGCACGAAAAACGCGACTAGCCTTCAATCGTAACTTCCGGCAAAAGCGCTTGAATCTGCTTGCGAGTAATAGCACCGTCCCGCAGAACACGCAAAGCATCACGGCCCGTAGCCAACTGGGTTACGTCCAAAATAGTGGACGGTTTTGAGCCTGCGAGTTCACCATTTTCGAGATAGACGGCCACCGAGTCACCAAACATTTCCTGAGCCGCGGCAGCGGTGATGGCAGGCTTTTCGCCGTGCAAATTTGCGGAAGAAACAGCGAGCGGACCGGTTGCGGCAAGAAGCTCAAGCGCGTAGGCGTGATCTGGCATGCGCAACGCGACCGTGCCCTCAGTCTCGCCCAAATCCCACTGCAGCGACGGCTGCGCAAACAAGACCAGCGTGAGCGGACCGGGCCAAAACGCCTCGGCGAGTTGCTGCACAGGTTCGGTGATTTCAGCGGCAAGTGCCCGCACCGTGTCAAAATTGGCGACCAGCACCGGCGGAGGCGACTGGCGAGTGCGCTGTTTTGCCGCAATCAGCCTGTCAACAGCGGCCGGGTTGAAAGCGTTTGCGCCAATGCCATAAAGCGTGTCGGTGGGCAGCACAACAAGTTCGCCGCGCGCCACCGCCGCACGCACCTCTTCAATCGAGCTGGCACGCGCGCGCTCATCAGCAATCTCATACAACTCAGCCATACATTCCATTCTATCGCACCTACCCAACCCGCGCGAAAGTTCACATGTTACAAAGCAATATAAAATGCCATAGTTAGAAAGCGGTGGGAGCTAAGCAGGAACTTGAAGATTCAGCAACAAACCAATTAAAAACCGATTTAAATTATCACTTGACTGCGCGGGAGGCGCGGGGGCGGGCGGTGAGGTCGGGCAGGGTTTCGGCGTTTGTAAAACTCGCGGCTTGCAAAATTTGGCAAACCGCATCCCCCTGCTCTTCTGTGTGTTCGATTACGATAGCCCCACCCGGCCGGCACAAAACCGCACCCAGACGGGCAATTTCGCGAATCAAAGCCAGTCCATCCTCCCCGGAATAAAGCGCCAAATCCGGGTCAAAAACCGCAACCTCTTTATCTTGCGGTACCTCACGCTCCGGCACATAAGGCGGATTTGAAATTAGCAAATCGACTCTACCCGCTAAACCAGCCAAAACAGCAGCCGCATTTTCCTGCTGCGCAGCGGAAGGAGGCGCTACCGTACCAGCATTAAAATCAAACGGATATATAGGAGAAGCCGGTCCAGCTAATTTTTCCGCCAAAAAGGCCACATCGGCGCGCAGCAACTCCACCCGTCCAGACGCAACTTCCACAATATTCCGCGCCAGCCACTCAGCCGCCTTTCCACACAACTCCACCGCAAACACACGACTTTCCGGCACCTCTGCCGCGAAGCTTAAGCCAATCGCACCGCTGCCCGCACACAAATCAACCACAATCGGCCGCGCAATTCCGGCCACCGCCTCAAGTCCATACTCCACCACCAGCTCCGTCTCGGGCCGGGGCACAAACACGCCCGGGCCAACCAGTAACTCCAGGTGACGAAACGGCGCCGTTCCCAAAATGTGCTGTAACGGCTCGCGCGCAGCCCGCCGCGGCACCCAGTCGGCCAACCGACCAGCGACTATCTCTGCCAGCTCAGGCGCAAAATCACGCCCCAAAGCCCGCTCCGTACGCAACTGCACCACCGAAAAACCAGCCGCAGCCGCTACCATAGTCTGCGCCTCAGTCTGTGCACTCGCAATTCCAGAATTTTCTAAAAAATTACTAATTAGCGCTATTAATCGCGAAATATTTGTTTCAAAAAACATTAAAACTCCCTAAAAACCCCGAAATAAAAGATATAAAAATATATATTAAAAAAATGCGACACGCCGAGCATAAACACAAGAAAGTGTGGTACTGTGAATCAACCGCTAAAAAATTAGCGGCCAAACAGACCGCCAAACCGGCGGCCTAAAAAACATATTATCAGGAGGCAACTATGGCACTCGTGCACAACAACATCACCGCAGCAGTGGGCAACACACCGCTGGTACGACTAAACCGCTTGACCTCCGGCTGCAAAGCAGAGGTTTACGCAAAACTGGAGTTTTACAACCCAGCAGGGAGCGTAAAAGACCGCATCGCAATCGCGATTATCGACGCAGCCGAACAGGCCGGCGAGCTGAAACCGGGCGGCACCATTGTCGACGGTACCAGCGGTAACACCGGCATCGCACTGGCCATGGTGGGCGCAGCGCGCGGCTACAAAGTAATTTTGACCATGCCGGAAACAATGAGTATTGAACGGCGCAAACTCGGGGCCGCATACGGAGCCGAAATTATCCTGACCGAAGGCCCGCTCGGCATGAACGGTGCGGTTTCAAAAGCAGAAGAAATCGCTGCTGAAATCGACGGTGCAATCCTGGCTCGCCAGTTCGCAAACCCGGCAAACCCGAGCATTCACTACCGCACCACCGGGCCAGAAATCTGGAACGACACTGACGGCGACGTAGACATTTTTGTAGCAGGCATCGGCACCGGCGGCACCATCACCGGCGCGGGCACCTTCCTGAAAGAAAAAAACCCGGACGTCAAGCTTGTCGCGGTTGAGCCAAAAGACTCCCCGCTGCTGAGCGAAGGCAAGCCAGGTCCACACAAAATCCAGGGCATCGGGCCAAACTTTGTGCCTGAGGTACTGAACCGCGACCTGATCGACGAGATCGTTCCGGTTGAGCTGGACGCCGCGATTGAAACCGGTCGCGCTCTGGGTAGCCAGGAAGGTATTTTGGCTGGTATTTCTGGCGGTGCAGCAGTGTCTGTTGCGCTGGAAGTTGCCAAACGCCCAGAAAACGAAGGCAAGAAAATCGTGGTAGTAGTGCCAGACTCCGGCGAGCGCTACTTCTCAACTGTGCTTTACGAACACCTGGCAGTTTAACGAATCCTGACTCGTGACGCAGCCTGGCCTGGTGCGTCTTGTAGCAGGCCAGGTTTTGCACACCTTCGTAACAGCGTTTATTGCGGTAGGCACGGCCCGTTAACTCTTTGTTATAGCGAAATAGCCCGGCCCGCTGGCTCTATTTGGCGTACCCAAAAACTGGTTTTGCGGTCAAAGCTGGACTAGTATATCCAAAACAGCATTTGGACGCCTAGCTAGCTTTAGCCTACCCAAAATCGCATTTTACACACCCAAAAACACACTAAACCAAACTCGCGGCCACACAAAAGCCGCATATAAACACACAAAACAAACACACACTAAGGAAAAATGACTGAAACAGCAGCGCTCGCACCAGAGCGGACAAAAACCCCAGCAAACCCGAACAGCCTAGACGCGCCGCAGCCGGTGCTCGTGACCGCGACCCCAACCCCGGCCGTGCCACCACCGGCGGTAATCGTCAAAAACATCGAAGACGCAATGGTGCTAAAAAGCAACACCCCGTGGCAAAAACTTCTGCTCGCCGGCATTAGCGGCGGCGCATTCGTGGCACTCGGGTTCGTGCTCTTCGTCACCACTCAACAGGGGCTAGCCGGCAGCGCCTTCCCGGTCGGCATCGGCCGACTGATCGGCGGTATCGCTTTCTCGGCCGGACTGATTTTGATCCTGCACACGGGCGCAGACATTTTTACCGGCGCAATGCTCAACATCATTCCGGTGCTGTCAAAACGACTGGCGTGGCAGCGGGCAATAAACCACTGGTGGCTGTCATACGTCGCAAACATTATCGGTGCGCTGATCATTGTTGGGCTGCTTTTCCTCGGCGGCACCCAGAAAGCAAACGGCGGGGCTTACGGGCTGGTCGCCTTGAATATTGCAAACGCTAAACTGAGCCTGGGCTGGACCGAGGCGCTGGTGCTGGGCATTCTCGCGAACTGGCTGGTCTGCTTGGCGGTTTGGCTCACCTTTACCGCCAAGCAGTTCCTGGACCGGGTGGTGGCGATTATCGTGCCGCTGGCCGTGTTTATTTCGAGCGGTTTTGAGCACTCGATTGCGAACCTGTTTGTGCTGCCGTTTGCCTGGTTGCTGCGTAATTTTGGCGGCGAGTTCTGGCAGAGCAAGGCAGTTTTGGCTTCGGGTGCAACCCCTGAAAAGTTCCCGGGTATCACACTCGACGCAATCCTTTGGAATAATCTGCTGCCGGTCACGATCGGCAACGTCATCGGCGGTGCACTGTTTGTGGGGCTTTTCTACTGGTACTCACACCGTCGCGACACACTGGCTAAAACGCAGTAGCCTCCTAAACCTGCCTGGTTCTTAGGTTGCGAACGAGCTTAGAAACCTGGCAGGCGGGTGCGGCAGAGGCTAAGTGGGTGGGTCTGAACAGTAGTTCCGGCCCACTCACTTCCCAGCTTTATAAAATAGTTACTTAATTACAACAGATTTGCCGGCTGGTTACTAAATTTTAAGGAACGAAAAACCGGATATTTAGTTACAAAAATTGCGAAATAAACCGACTGGTTACTTAATAATATTACAAAATATGCTGCTTGCTGGGTTCTGAACCAGCAAAATATCCGGGTTACTTAATTAGAGCAAGAAAACCGACCTGTTACCGCCCAAAAACAGCACAAACCCTGACAAACGGGCGATTTTAAGCAAAATAGGGCATAATAATAAAAACGCGCTAGACGCGAAAATGTCGAAAACTGAGGGAAAATGTTTCAAAGAATACGCGAGGACATTCGCGCGGTGCGTCAGCGTGACCCGGCAGCGACCGACAAACTCACCGTTTTGCTGCTCTACACAAGCCTGCACGCGGTCTGGCTGCACCGGCTGGCGCACAAACTTTGGCGCCGCAAATGGCGCTTTGTTGCCCGCTTGATCTCGCAAATAAACCGCAACCTGACCGGCATCGAAATCCACCCCGGCGCGCAAATCGGCAGACGCTTTTTTATCGACCACGGGGTCGGTGTGGTGATCGGCGAAACTGCGGTGATCGGCGACGATGTGACGCTGTATCATCAGGTGACTGTGGGCGGCATGAGCCGGGCGCGCGGCGTTAAACGACACCCAACCATTGGCGACCGCGTGATCGTGGGAGCCGGGGCGAAAGTGCTCGGAGACATTACCATCGGGCATGATAGCGCCATCGGGGCGAACGCGGTCGTGTTGCAGAGCGCTCCGCCGCACAGCCTCTTGGTGGGGGTCCCGGCAAAACCGCGCCCGCGCACAAAAGAAAACTCGCCGCTCAAAGCTATTGCGCAAACCACCGGCGAAAGCTAAACTTAAATAATCTACTCAGTAGATAATTAGATTTTATAAAAGGGCGAAAACTCAATTTTTGCGAATTATGCGGGCTTGCAAGTTTATAATTTTTGCGA
>JAUNHM010000018.1:0-1783 GCA_030523945.1 Microbacteriaceae bacterium | reverse complement strand
TAACGTCTTACTAAAACCAAAAACCCGCAACACCACACAGAAAGGGAGTAAAAATGGGCCGCATACACGGCGATATTACCACGGCAATGGGCGCTACTCCCCTGGTGCGACTCGCGCGAATTGGCGCGGACCTGCCCGCCGAGATTCTGGCAAAAATCGAGTTTTATAACCCGTCTGGCAGCATTAAAGACCGCAGCGGCGTGGCGATTTTGGACGCGGCGGCAGCCAGTGGCACGCTAAAACCCGGCGGCACCGTGGTGGAGGCAACCAGCGGCAACAGTGGCATCGCCCTGGCAGCGGCAGGGGCTGCGCGCGGGTACCGGGTTATTTTGACAATGCCCGACACCATGAGCGTGGAACGGCGGCAACTTTTGCGCGCATACGGCGCCGATATTGTGCTCACCGACGGCTCGCTCGGTATGCACGAGGCGTGTATGCGTGCCCGCGCAATCGCCGAAAGTATGCCCGGCGCAGTGCTGGCGGACCAGTTTCGCAACCGTGCCAACCCGGAAATCCACTATCGCACTACCGGACCGGAAATTTGGGAGGCGACCGAGGGCGGCGTAGATATTTTTGTGGCCGCGGTGGGCACAGGCGGCACGATCAGCGGCACCGGGCGCTTTTTGAAAGCACAAAACCCGAAAATCAAGGTAATCGCGGTCGAGCCAGAAGAGGCACAGCTGCTTGGCTGCGGCACGCCAGGCCCGCACCGCATCGAAGGAATCGGCACCAATTTTATGCCGGAAACCCTGGACCGCACCGTGTTTGACGAAGTTTTTCCCGTGTCCCTAGCAGACTCTGTCGAGGTTGGGCGCGCGCTTGGCACCCAAGAAGGCATTTTAGCCGGAATTTCAAGCGGCGCGACCGTGTTTGCCACTATCCAACTTGCGCAGCGCCCGGAAAATCGCGGCAAAAAAATTGTGACTATCGTCGCGGACTTCGGTGAACGGTATTTTTCTACGGTTTTGCACGAGCACTACGGCATCTAAACAGCTTCTTGCCTATTTTGACAAGGTAGATTGCCTGCGAGTTTCGCGTGTTTTACGGATTTTCCGGAAAACTAGCAATTTCATATAATTGTCTACTGAGTAGATCATTTTTGCATACTTTGCGGGCTGGTAAATATATCCTGTGTAGAATTTTGCACCTTAACCCTGAAATTAGCAAAACAAAAAACCGCCCACTTTGCAGCAGGCGGTCTTTTTAACCTATACCGATTAGATAATGTCGTCGGTCAGGTGGTTGCGGGTGCCGAAACGGTGAGCGGTGACAGAAACCGCCTGCTCGCGCAGGAACGGCAGCATTTCTACGCGGCCAGCGCTCACAACCTTGCCACCGTAGATAGCAATGTCAGGTTTGCCGCTGGTGGCAGCGTAGGCTTTTTGCACCTCTTCTGCCAGGCTCTTGCCAGCGACAATACGCACGCGCGCACCGGCGTTTGCACCCTCGCGGGCTGCCAAAGCGCCCAGGTGACTTGCCCAGCCAGCCTCATCTTCAAAACGCAGGTCTACGCCAGCGGTTTCAAGCGCAGCAGCGATCTCCTGCGGCAGCGCCACAGGCGAGCTCACGGTCACGTCAGCCTCAGCGGCGATACCGGCAGCCAGCACACGCACCTGCTCTTGCAGCGGCGCGTCAGTAGCCAAACGCACAACAACCGGGTTTGGCAAGTAACGCAGCACGTTACGCTCGATGCCCAGCTGTGAAGCGTCACGATTCACACCATATTCATTTGCGATCACTGCAGCATCAGAACCGAGCGCGGCACGCAACCACTCAAGTTTCG
>JAUNHM010000017.1 GCA_030523945.1 Microbacteriaceae bacterium | reverse complement strand
TGTCTGTTAAAAAAGTAAGCGGGCACAAATGTCTACTCAGTAGATAAATGTGCCCGCCTGCTCAGCAGCTATCTATTTTTGCCCGGCTTTAACCCAGGCTTCCACTTCGTCTGTCTTGCGCGGAATATGTGCGGAAAGGTTGCGCGCGCCGTCGGTGGTCACCACAATATCGTCTTCAATGCGCACGCCTATGCCCCAGTATTCCTCTGGCACGGTGGTGTCGCCCGGGTGGAAATAAAGCCCCGGTTCGATGGTAAAGACCATGCCCTCTTGCACTTCGCCGTCATAGTACATTTCGCGGCGGGCGGCGGCGCAGTCGTGCACGTCGATGCCAAGGTGGTGGCTAGTGCCGTGCACCATATAGCGGCGGTGATATGGCACGTCGGCGTCACCGTCTTTCGGCCACAAGCCCCACTCCTTAATATAGCGCTCGATCACGGCAAAAGCCGCATTGTGCACGTCACGGAACTTGATTCCCGGCCGCACAATTTTAAACGCCTCGTCGGCCGCTTCCAAAACAGCTTCATAAACTTTGCGCTGCACCGGCGAAAATTCCCCGTTAATTGGCAGGGTGCGGGTAATGTCGGCGGTAAACAGGCTGTCTACCTCAACCCCGGCATCGAGTAGCAGCAGATCGCCCTCGCGCACCTGCCCGTCGTTGCGCACCCAGTGCAGGGTGCAAGCGTGCGGGCCAGACGCAGCAATCGTGTCATAGCCCTCCCAGTTGCCCTCAACGCGGGCACGCCGGTGGAAAGTCGCCTCGACTACGCGCTCGCCGCGCTGGGTGGCCACAGCCTGTTGCAGATTTGCCACCACATCTTCAAAACCGCGCCCGGTCGCATTCACAGCCTTTTCCATTTCGGCAATTTCGTAGCTGTCTTTAACCAGTCGCAGCTCGTCACAAAACTCGGAAAGTTCTTTGCTGTCCAGGGTCAGATCGCTATCTTTGTTTTTCAGTTCGCTGAGGTGTTTGGTCGGCAGGCCCAGCATTATCGCAACCTGTTCGAGCGACGGACGCGACCCGATCCAAAACTCGCCAACTTCGTGATCGGTAAAAAATTCTGGGTTGCTGCGGTCGGCTGGCGGGTTGAAATAGAGGGTAACATCGTGATTGCCGGCGTTGCCCCCCTCTTGTGGATCAAACACGAGCACGGCGCCTGGTTCTGCGGCAGATCCCCAGCCGGTCAGGTGGGAAAAAGATGTGTGCGCGCGGAACTGATAAAAGGTGTCGTTTGAGCGCTGTTTTAGCACGCCTGCGGCGATCACCAGACGCTTGCCGGCAAAGGCTGCACTGACTTTTTCGCGCCGGGCGGCAGCAAATTTCGCCCCCTCGTGTTCGCTGATTTCGCCGGTGTTTAGTGGCGCCCAGCCCTGTCCCATAAACTCGACAAAGCGCTCGTCTGGCGTGGTTTCGCCGCGGGCGGTGTTGTCGATGTGGGCTTCGTGGGTTTTAGTCTGTGTCTCTTCGCTCATACTTCTATTTTGCCATATTTTCCCGGAACTTCGCTGAAAATCCGGTGTTTTCGGGTCCTGTTTGGTTTGTTTAGCGGGTGGTGCGGTGGTGTTTTTGGCGGTTTTTAAGCGGGTTTGTTGCGCTAAAATACCAGGTTAGTTTGATGCAAAAGGAGGTAAAATGGAAGTTACTTAATATATTTAGGAATTTTTCTGTTTGGTGAGTTCGATAAATGCGGAGTGGTCGGCAAAGAATCGCGAAAAACCGGTAAAAATAGCGGAAATTCAGAGAAAATAGCGGAAGGGGCGTGATGAGCGAGCGGCGATATGACTTGCACACGCACTCTAGCGTTTCCGACGGTACTGACCTGCCTGAGACTATTGCCGAGCTTGCTGCGAAAGCGGGTTTGGCGGGTTTCGCGCTGACCGATCACGACACTTTTGCCGGGCATCGGGCCGCTGCCGCAGCTGCTGCAAAATTTGGTATTGAGTTTATTCCGGGAGTCGAACTGACCACAAAAATCGGCTATTTTAGTCCGCATATTTTGGGTTATTGGTTAGCTGATGAGCCGGGCGATTTGGCCGATAAAATGACGGATTTGCGCAGGTCGCGGGTGGAGCGTGGGCAGATTATGGCGCAGCGGCTAGCGCAGGATTTTCCGATCAGTTGGGAGAGTTTGCGTGAAAATACGCAGGCGGCTTCGATCGGGCGGCCACACCTGGCAGACGAGCTGATTCGGGCGGGTGTGGTGCAGACGCGGGCTGAGGCGTTTGACTGCTACCTGATGCCGGGGGGTAAATATTATGAACCGAGTGAGACTCTGCCTGCGACCGAGGCGGTGCGGTTGATTACTGCCGCCGGCGGGGTTGCGGTTTTGGCGCATCCGGCGGCTTTTCGCAACCGCTATGTTTTGGGGCAGGAAGACCTGGAAGCGCTGTGTGCGGCGGGTTTGCGGGGGATTGAGTTGCGTCATCCGGAAAACAATCCTGCGCATCTGCCGGGTTTTGTGGAAATGGCGCAGGAGCTGGGGCTTGTGGTGACGGGAGCGAGTGACTACCACGGAGCCGGAAAGATCAACCGAATTGGTCAGGAAAGCACTGCGGCAGAGGTTGTGGCGCAGCTGCGGGAGTTTGCAAAAAGCTAAAGTTAAGTTCGTAGGCAAGTTTAAAGTTTCAACTTAAAGTTGAATGTTTTGGAATTTAGGTTTCCAAAAGGTAGCTATTAGGTTACGATTTAGTAAATTTATACGATATTCCCATTTTTCTCAGGAAAACACATTTTTGCTCGTGTATTCTGAAAATAAATCGACTGCTGAAGCAGCAGATTTGTTTGCGAGGTTGCTGCCCGTGGGTATTTTTGCGCAGAGGCTATCGATATGAAAAAGAAGCCGAAAGGGGCAAATCATGTCAGATCCAAACATTGAGCTGCAGAATCCTAACCTGCCAGCAGAGAAGTTGGCGGAAATCGCGAACGGCAACCCGCAACTGTGGGATCAAATTCTTGCGCACCCAAACATTCAGCCAGAACTGCGCGACTGGATCACACAGCACCAGAGCAGTGCGCAAAGCCAGCCTGGTTACGGCGCAGGCGATCCGGGCCAGCAGAATCAGCAGAATTACAACACCGATCGGTCGAATCACCAGGGTTATGGTGGTGACCAACCTGGTCAACAAAACTACGGAGCTGGTGAGTCAAGCTCGCAGAGCTACGGTGGCGGCAAACCAGAACAGCAGGGCAATGGTGCCGGACAAGCAAACCAGCCGGGTTACGGTGCTGGCAAGCCAAGCCAGCCGGCTTACGGCGCAGATAATTCGCAACCTGCCAAGAAAAAGAGCAAAGGTCCGCTGATCGCCATTATCAGTGCGCTTGTGGTAGTCGCACTGCTGATCGGTGTTGGCGTAACCTTCCTGCTCGGCGGCTTTTCGCGCGGATCTGGCAAGCCAGAAGACGCGGCACAAAAATTCGTGTCCGGCGCAATCTCCCTAAACAACGGCGATATTTATAGTTCCCTGGCACCGAGTGAATTCAAACCGTTTGAAGAAGCAGTCAAAAAACTAAGCGAAGCCTCCCTGGGCAGAAGCGGCATGAGCTTTGACGATCTGAGCAAAGAAATCAGCTCAAATGTGAAGGTGACAACCGAAGATCTGAAAAGTGAAACGACCACAATCGTGCCAGATAGCGTCACCCGCGTCACCTACAAATCCGGCAAAATTCGCATCAAAGCCGACAAAGCAAAGCTGAAAGAAACCCTGCAAAAGTTTTACAGCAACAGTGCGTCACCGTATATGCAATTCGCAGATGACGCAGGAAAAATCGTCGATTCATTTTTCCCGGATAACTCTGGCGAAACCGTTATCGATGTTTCTAAATTCAGTGAGAGCGTAAAAATCTACGGCCTAGATCAGAAGATGCCGTCAAAACCGAAGGCTACCGAGCTGACCTTTATCTCAGTTAAAGAACCCGACGGCAAATGGTATGTGAGTCCGCTCATGACTATCGCCGAAGCAGTTTATGTGCAAAACGGCGGTGACCTGAACAAACTCGGCACCAGCATCGTGCCAGCAGCAAAAAACTCTAGCCCTGAGCAGGCAATTGAAGGATTTATGAAGGCCTACTCAGATAATCAAGGCTCATGGAAAGAATATGTGCATAAACTTGCCGCGCAAATGCCGCTGGCAGAACGGCGTATGCTTTCAATCTATATTGCTGAACTGCAGAATACAGATAATCAGTTGCTTGGATTGTATTTTTACCGAGGATTTAATTACGATGTCAAATCACAAAAATACTCCGCAGAGAAAAACGGCGCGAAAGCACGAGTCAAAATTAACGAGTTGATTTTGGAGTCGCGTGATGGCAACCGTAGCGGCTCAAACAACCAGCGAAACCGTAGCAAGGTAGAAACTGAACGTATCGAGATTCGCGGCACCTGTATTCAATTCCAGAGCGGACGTACGCAACAACAAAAGTACTGTCTTGAAGAGATTCCGAGTGCGAAGCAGCTAGACCTGCACAAAATCGCGCTTATTGCGGTGGAAGAAGACGGGAACTGGCACATGAGTTTGATCGGTACTGTGGCAGATATTTATGCGACGATTGTGCCGCGTCTGATTGAGTTGAGCCGAAACGGCACGATTTAATCTTTAACGCATAACCGAAAACGCAGATAACAAATAGAGCCGTTGTGTGTCGGGTGCTTAATATGGGCGCCCGGCACGCCTGCTTGCGGGACTAATTTTGGCGAAAATATTGCACAAGATGAATCTGTAACCGCATGCACGCCGCATTTGTGCCAGTTTTCAACCTATTGTTTATTACGAATTTATAACACTTGGGTAATATATATTTTTTGGTAGATATCGTTTTTAGGTTCGTGTAGTGTTAGTTATGAACAGACTTTTAATGCGACAGAAATGTTTGCAAGGTTACGGCCGACGGGCATTTTTGTGCATAGATTTTTGCGCTGATTTTTATGCTTGAAAGAGGCACTGTGTCCGATCCAAAACTTGAACTACAAAATCCGCAGTTGCCGGCGCTTAGACTGTCGCAGCTCGCAAACCAGTATCCGCAGCTTTGGAATGAGATTGCGGCGCACCCGAACTCGTATCCGTCACTGCGCGATTGGATCGCCAGAAAACAAGCGTATGCGCAACAGCTGGCAGCGGCGTCTCAGCAGGGTGCTGCAGGAGTGAGTGTGACCACGGCGCAGGCCTCGCAGCAGGTATCGCAAGCGGCCTCGGCTTCAGGGGCTTATGGTGCCCAAGCGTTGCCGCAGCCGTCTGTGCAATCGCAACCGCAACAATATCAGCAGGTGCAGCAAGCCCAACCTTTGCAACAGTATCAACAACCGCAGCAGGATCAGCCGATGCAGCAGGTTCAGTCTGTGCAACCGCAGCAGGTGACAGTAGCGGGTACAGCAAAATCCTCCAAAAATACAGCTAAAGTGCTTATTGCTGCAATCGTAGCAGTGTTGCTTGTGGCAAGTATCGGCATAGTATTTGTTATGGGCATGTTTTCGCGTGGATCTGCAACCCCGGAAGACGCGGCGCATAAGTTCGTAAACGGATTTTTGTCGTTCAACCAAGGAGATATTTACAAATCATTTGCGCCAAGCGAATTCAAATCTTTTGAAGACTCTCTTAAAAAGCTATCCTCGACGTCTCTGCGAAAAGGTGGCACAAACATTGACTCACTGGGGAACGAACTTAGCTCAAGTATCAAAATAAGCACCGAAGATCTTAAATCGGAACAGACAGAGGTAATCCCAGATCAAGTAACCCGGGTAACTTTCAAATCAGGCAAAATAAAAATCAGTGCCGATCGAGAAAAACTGAAAGCGACTATCAACAAGTTTGCAGAAGCGAACTATCCGTCAGCTGGTGCGGCAAATCCTACCGCAATTGTAGACCAAATGTTTCCGCCGGGACAATCCGAAAGAACCATCGATATCGTAAGTTATGGTGACATTCCCTTCGGGGGGAGAATAAACGGTGTTGTAGACTATAGTCCAGACAAGGCTATAATTGGTGAATTTTCGCTTGTTTCTGTGAAAGAATCCGACGGTAAGTGGTATGTGAGCCCGCTTATGACCATCGCCGAAATGATGTATGTGCAAGGCGGACACGACCTTAAAAACCTGGGAACCAGGATCGTAGACGCGGCCGATAACTCAAGCCCAGAACAAGCTATTAAAGGACTCGCAGAAGCTGTTGCTGCGCAATCAGGTTCCTGGGAAGGGTACATCAAAAACATCGCTGCGCAGTTGCCACTTGCCGAGCGTCGAGTGCTATCGGTTTACGCGGTTAATCTCAAGGTGTCGATGGATAACAGAGGGTCAAACGGTCCGCCGCACGTTTCTTCACAGCGATACTCGTCTGAGCGAAACGGCTCAACCGCTCGGATCAAAATAGAAGAAATCGCATTTTCTTCCAGAAACGGCAACGAAAAAATGATTATCCAGGGTAGCTGTGTCGAACAGAAACGGCGCGATTATTTTAGTCGGCACTGTATGAAAGACATTCCGATGGCTACGGAGCTGCACTTGGATAAGATAGCGGCAATCGCGGTAGAAGAAAACGGTAAATGGCATGTTAGTGCGATCGCAACCGCCGCAGATGTTTATGCGACTGCTACAAACCGTCTTGTGGAGCTGCTTGAAAGCGGTGAATTTGAAAAACTGCTTTACCAAAAGATCTACCAAAATATGCGCTTTTAGTGGTTTTGCTATGGGAAGCGCGCTAGACTTAGCTACGGAACCTTAAACCTAAATTTGGGAGAAAAATGAACAACTATCAGCCGCCGCAGCCACCTCAGGGTGCGTCACAGCCACAGGGGCAACAGTTTACACAAGCCCAGCCGACTGTGCCGCAACCTCCTGCTCAGCAGTTTACGCAGTCGCAGCAGTTTACACAAGCCCAGCCGAGCGTGTCGCAGCCTCAATATGCGCAACAGCAGACATATCAGCAGCAGTTTGCCCATACACAGGCCCAGCAGGGTCAGTATGGTCAGCAACAGTTTGCGCAGCCAGGGCAATATGACCAGCAGCAGTTTGCGCAGCAGGCTCCGGCTACACCGCGCCCAAACCCGTTTGCGGGCATTCCAGTTTCGGACTGGTTGCGTGACGCGGCAGCTGTTGGGCTGTTGCTGCTCTCACTGACCCTGCCATGGCTGCCGCTGCGAGGCGGGTATAATCCTGGCACCGGTGCTGCAGCCACCCAGATCGCCGTGCTGCTGATTACGCTGCTATCGGTTTTCAGCGTCGCAATCGGCTACCTGGGTCGGGCACAGATCTTCGGGCCTAACGTTACCGCAGAAAAAGTTGCGCTATTCCGCGCCGCCGCAAATTTGCCTTATATTGGTATGGTTGTGGTTTACGCGATTATTGCCCTGGTAGAAAGAAACTTGCCAGATACGCTCGGTGTAGCTGCAGCTGTTGGTCTGACTGGTGCGATTTTTGCGGCCATTCCTCGCCGCTACGAAATCGAAACTCCGCAGATGGCGCATATCGCAGCCGCTCAGAGCCGCATTTCGCTGATTGGCGTGTTTGGTTTTGTGGTTGTTTTCTCGGTTGTCAACATTGTCATTACTTTTGTTAACCTGAAGCGCGCAACTGCTGGCGAGATCATTTTGCTGATTAGCATATTGCTGGGCATCGTGGCGGTGGCATCTCTGTACCTGCTGATGCTGCGACGCTCGCACGCTGCTCAACTACTTTCACAGGCTGTTGGTATCGCCAGCGTCGTGGCTGTGATGTTTTGTGCCTGGGGCGGTTCCATGGTTTTGGATAGTTTTGGATACCAGTCTATGATACTGTCGTTGCTTGCTGCTATCGCTAGCCACCCTGCGCTGCAGTACACGATGGTGCGGGACCAGCAGAAACTGTCCCAGTTGCGCACTGATCTGAAACAAATTTCTCTTTACGGTATTTTGGGTATTGTGATTTTCGTAGTTATCGGCATCGTGACTATCATTGTTGTAGCTTCCAGTCCTGCAATGTATTTGAGAAACTTGACTCCTGCTATAATCTTGCTTGTAGCCTTTGCTCTGGCAGCTATCGCGTTGGTTATCGTGCGTAACCAGGTGATTACCAACTTTAACTATTCACGCAATATTGTGGCAAGTATCGCCGGCGGCTTCCTGGTTTTGGGCACCGTTGCTGTGATTATTCTTGCTGTTAACGGTGTAGATTTTGTGGTTGCATCTGCAATTTTCTATGGTATCGGCGGCCTGCTGCTTGTCATGCTGTTTGCAGATAAAGAGGTGCGCGATCACTTCGCGGCGTTTGCTCCTGTGCGTCCGCAGCCACAGCAGCAGGGATTTGACCCAAATCAGACCGGTGCATACCAACCTCTGAACCAGACCGCTGCGTACAACACCCAGCAGTTTGCTCAGCCGCTGGTGCCGCAGCAGAACGTAACCCAGGCGCAGCCGAGCGTGCCGCAGCCGCCGACTCAACCTGCGCAGCAGACTCAGCCAGCTGCACCACAGTTTAGGCCACCTGCTCCACCACAGCAGTAATTTCTATTTAATCAATCTAAGGGAGCTCGTCCATTTTGTGGGTGAGCTCCCTTGCTATATCCGAATGATGGGATTGTGGAATAATGTTATTAAAGATTTGCGATTTTAGTTTCGTGGGAGAGGAGCCAGAGTTTGGCTTGGGTGCCGCCGGCAAACTGGCCGGGGGAGCCGTCGGCGCGCACAACCCGGTGGCAGGGCAGCAGCAGCGGCAGGGGATTAGTGGCGCAGGCAGTGCCCACCGCTCGTGCTGCACCCGGGCTACCCAAACTCGCAGCAAGCTCGCCGTAAGAGCGAGTCTCTCCATAAGGAATGTTTGCCAAATACTGCTGTGCTTCAAGGCGAAACCCGGCTGTTAGGCGATGATCAAGCGGCAGCTGAAATTCACGGCGCTGCCCGGCAAAATACTTGTCAAATTGCGCACGCTCTGTTACAAACGCTTGCGGGTTTTCCTGCGGTGTTGCGTTTAGAGATTCTGCTATGCGCCGCAGTTGCAAGTCTATATTTTCCGCCTCAAAAGCCACCCGTACCATGCCAACGCGAGTTTTTGCCAACAAAAGATCGCCAATCGGGCTGCCTATAATTGTATATTTCAGGCTCTCCAACAAAACCTCCCGCCCTCACCCCAATTTTAACGCAGAAAAGCGTAAAAGTGTCACGCAATATGGTTTGCTGCTTTTTGCGTCTGATAATAGTTTTTAAGCCGGTTTCCGTGCCAGCCCTAAAAATCGAATTTTTATTCGGTTGCGAAAAAGTGGGGGGGGGTATTCTTTTATGAGAATACGTGTGTTGGAATGGAAGAGAAAACATCTTGACTGTATCTGAACGTGCGTTTTCTTAAAAACTAAGATACCAAGGAGCAAATAAAAAATGGCAAAAATACTACAGGCAAACTCAGAACGAGTTTTAATCGGTATGGATAACGGGCAAACTCGTGAAGTTCAAACAAATTCACTCACTTTCATTCCGCAGGCGGGCGATAAAGTTGAGGTTTTTGAAAACGGTGATAATCTGATCGTAAACAAAATTGTGACCGAGACTGGAAACAGCGCAGGAAGCAGCAAAAAGTGAATAAAATTGGATATGCGCTGCTAGCGTTTTTCCTCGGTGGCATCGGTGTGCACAAATTTTACGCAGGTAAAACTGCGCAAGGTTTTCTATACTTGATTTTCTGCTGGGCAATAATTCCAGCCGTTATTGCATTTGTGGAATTTATTATCGCGCTGACCAAACCGGCAGACGAATACGGAAACATTTGGGTTTAACCGCTACCACCTGATACATAAAAATTCCCAGCCGTAGTTTGGTGGCTGGGAATTTTATAGTGTGTTACGCTGCGGCGGAGGTGTCGCCTCCGCTGTTGCGTTGCCGCCGGCGGGTGCGCTGCCGTGTGGCCGTGCGCTCGGCGCCACCCTCGCGTGCGCCGGAGTTCTCACCACCGCTGCGTGCGCCGCTGCTACGGCGAGAGCGACCAGTTCGACCGCCGCGCGCCTCACTCTGGCGACCAGCACTATTCACGCGGTCACGCCCGGCAGCACCAGGCACTCGGCCCTTTGTGCCAGCCGGAATATCCAAATCGGTAAACAAATGCGGCGAAGAAGAATAAGTCTCCGGTGGCTCCGGCAAATTAAAGCCAAGAGCGTTGTTGATCAACTGCCACTTGTGCAGCTCCTCCCAGTCAACAAAACTTACCGCCACACCCTCGTTGCCGGCGCGCCCAGTGCGCCCCACCCGGTGCAAATAGGTTTTTTCATCATCTGGTACAGTGTGGTTAATCACGTGCGTCACATCGTTCACATCGATACCGCGCGCGGCCACGTCCGTCGCAATCAAAATATTCTTTTTGCCGGCCTTAAACGCGGCCATCTGCTTTTCGCGCTGCTCCTGGCCCAAATCGCCGTGCACAGCCGCCGCCGCAAACCCACGCTCCAAAAGCTCCTCTTGCAGCTTCGCAGCAGCCCGTTTTGTGCGCATAAAAATCACAGTTTTGCCACAGTTCTCAGCCTGCAAAATCCGCCCGATCATCTCTGTTTTATCAAGCGAATGGGTGCGGTAAATAATGTGCTTAATATTTGCCTGCGCCTCGCCCTCGTCCGGATCCTGCACACGAATATGAATCGGCTTGCTCATAAACCTGCGCGCTAGCGTAATAATTGTGCCCGGCATCGTCGCAGAAAACAGCATCGTGTGCCGCTTTGGCGGAGTCATTGCAAACAGCTTTTCAATATCCGCCAAAAAGCCCAAATCAAGCATCTTATCGGCCTCGTCCAAAACCATCTGCTTAATCTTGCTCAGATCAAGCAATCGCTGCCCGGCCAGGTCGAGCAAACGCCCCGGGGTGCCCACAACTACTTGCGCGCCCGCCTTCAACTGCTCAAGCTGCCCCTCGTAAGCCTTTCCGCCGTAAATCGGCACGATCTTAGTTTTGCGATTTTGGCAGGCAAGTTCCAGATCTTCAAAAACCTGCACCGCAAGCTCGCGCGTTGGCACCACAATTAGTGCCTGAACACCCGGCTCCGGGTCTTCACCGAGTAGCTGCAAAACCGGCAAACCAAAACCAAAAGTTTTACCCGTACCGGTTTTTGCCTGACCAATAATATCCTGCCCGGTCAGTGCGATCGGAATGGTCTGTTCCTGAATCGGAAAAGCCTCTGTAATATTTTTTGTGGCGAGAGCCTCGGCCAAATCCTGGGCGATGCCCAACTCGATAAAAGTAGTCAAAATTCCTGCTTCCGTCTGGCGTGCGACGGATGCGCACGCGGTCTATACATTTGAAAACGCAACCGCACAAAACATGAAAAAACCAAAGTTTGCGCGTTGACAGGTGAAAACTCAGCAATCGCCGGTACACTAGCGATGTGTTCTCTTGGTTACGTTTCATTAAAAAGCCTACGGCATCAAACGCATTTTTGCGTAAAAAAACGGCTAAAGACACGACAATTCGTGTCGAACTCGCCGATTTTGCGCCAGGAATTATGCCGTTTTTGAGCATCGCTGCGCTCACCCAGTTGTCTCTTTACGAAGCAGCAACCAAGGGAGTGCTCGGCGCACCAGACCTTGAATCCAAAGGCGCAATGGCCGAAATTGCTGCAGCTGCGCTTAAAAAACACAAAAGTTTCACCGCAGAAATCACCCGCCGCGGCAGCAAACCGCACATCGAAATGGCGAAATACCAGAGCCCATCACAGGACTACCAAAAACGCACAAAAGTCGACGACTGGCACCAACACGTGCTCTCGGTATGGCTCGGCGGAGGCCTTTTTGAAAGCTTCCTGATCGAAATTGCAGCCGGCCTAAAAAGCAGCTACAAAAAAGAAGCAATCGCAATACTGCGTGAAGACTCCGGCCGCAAAGCGCTAGAAAAACTGCTCAGCAGTCAAATCGCCGCCGACGCCACCGTTGCCGACCGCCTCGCAATGTGGGGGCGCCGTTTGGTGGGTGACACACTGCTGCTCGCACGCGAAATTCTGCTCCTGTCGGAAAACCGTGCTTTCGTCGCAACCGAAATGGAACCAATCTTCACCGAAATAACCGCAGGACACATGCAACGCATGGATTCCCTCGGCCTCACCGCATAACCCGGCTCCAAAAATAGCAAGCATTAAAATCGCACCCATTTTCGTCTCCTAACTCGTTTGTTCCAACAAAACAAGCAAATCAGCTAGCAGCAACGAAAAGTATGGTCCCGGGTGCAAAAACCCTGATCAGATCGGCGTTTCGGATTAAAAACTGCAACAAAACAAAGTCCCCTGCCGCGCAAAACGCGCAACAGGGGAACCATGCTAAACAGCTAAAAACTAGCTTACAAAACCAACCTTGCGGCCAGACTCCGTACCAATCTCAACATAAGCGAGATTCTGCGGCACGATCAGCAGCTCGCGCCCTTTTGTATCGGTCAACTGCAAAGCCTCGCCGGTCTTCACAGCCTCCGCAACCCGCTGCTGCACCTCCTGAGCGCTCAAATCAGTCTCCAAAGTCAACTCGCGCTGCACATGCAAAATACCAATCCGAATATCCAAAATAACTCCTTATATAGGTCGGCGCGCCGAAGCGAAACCGCAATAGCGTTTACAAAAATCTTATCCGGTTTTGCTGAAAACTCGCTAATGCTTGAAAATGCCGTCAAAAACATTGAAATTCTGCGGTTTTTTGGGACCATATTTTTCGTTGCTGCTCGGTGATTAACTGTATTTAGCGCCCAAAAACCGGGATTGTAACGCGGAAAATAAAGAGAGGAATAAAAATGGAACAAAACGCACCCTACAAAACACGCCAAACAGGAGATATACAGCAAAAAACGATAAAATTAAAATTAAAGAAGAAGTCTTGGAAGGACTAAGATGTTAGTTCAAAGTCGAAAAAACCGTGGCCTGATCGTAAAAATTGCGGCATGGACGGTGGCGAGCCTGCTCACGCTCGCGCTAATGCTGGTAGTAAGCGTTGCTGCTGTGCTGCAAACTCCCGTGCCAAACCACAGCGGTGAATTCAAACTGCAAGGACTGAGCAGCGAAGTTACCGTCAAACGCGACAGCCACGGTATTCCACATATTTATGCGAAAACCGACCATGACCTGTTTATGGCACAGGGGTTTTTGCACGCCCAAGATCGCTTCTTTGAAATGGACTATCGCAGACACGTCACCGGAGGCAGACTTGGCGAACTGCTCGGCGGAGTCGAAAAAGTCAAACAAGCCGACGTCGTAATCCGCACAATGGGGTGGCGCGCAATCGCGGCAACAGAATGGAACCTGATATCGCAACAAACTCGCGACTACTACACAGCGTATGCGCGCGGCGTTAACGAATATTTGCGAGGGAAAAAGCCGTGGCAGGTAGCAAACGAATACGCAGTACTTGGGCTGAATCTACCAGTCAAAGACATTGAACCGTGGACCGGTATCGACTCGCTTGCATGGCTGAAAGCAATGGCCTGGGACCTGAAAGCGAATATTGAGGACGAAAACGAGCGACTTGCCGCATACCAAAAACTAGGCAGTGTAGAGGCGGTGCACGAGCTTTTCCCATCCTATGAAGGGGCCGGAAACGAGCCGGTTATTGCAGAAACAAAACAGAGCAACCTGGCAGAAAGAGTGACCTATCCGCGTCACACTTCCGTAAAAAACCCGTCGCTTTTGAAACCGGAGGAAGTCGCGCGCGTTGAAAAAGAAGTTCTGGACAAAACCGTGGCACAGGCCGTGCAAAACAGTGCAGCAGCGCTCGCAGAAATTCCAGAACTGCTCGGGCGCGGTCAAGGTGTTGGATCAAACTCTTTTGTGGTAGCCGGAAAATACACCGCATCTGGTAAGCCGGTGCTGGCAAACGACCCGCACCTGACCGTGAGCTATCCGTCAGTCTGGTATCAGATCGGACTGCACTGCATTGAAAAAACACCGGAATGTACTTTTAACGTGTCCGGATTCTCGTTCTCCGGTATGCCGGGAGTTGTCATCGGACGTAACGACAAGCTCGCCTGGGGACTAACCAACCTCGGCGGCGATGTTACCGACTATGTTGTCGAAAAAAACCTGAGCGACACAACCTATGAACGAGATGGCAAAGCAGTGCCATACGAAATCTGGCGCGAAAAATTTGAGGTCGCAGGTGGCGAACCATACGAAGCAGAAGTGCGGCGCTCTGTGCACGGGCCAATCGTGTCTGGCACGCTTATAAACAACGACAAAATAGACGGCTATGCCGGCGAAGCGAAATCGTATTCCGTGGCGTTAGAATGGACTGCGCTGCAACCGGGCACGACAGGTGAATCGATTTTCGCAATCAACCGGGCGCAAAATCCTAAAGACATTGCGGCGGCAGCGGCACTTTTTAGCGTTCCTGCGCAAAATATTTTGTTTGCAACGGCGGACGGCGATATCGGATATCAAGCCCCCGGACGCTTCCCGATCAGACCGAAAATTAGCGCTGCAGACGGGCAACTTGACAAAGCCCAAACCTCACCATTTGCCGGAGCAGACGGACGCTGGCCGCGTCCGGGCTGGCTCAGCAGTTACGACTGGCAAGGATTTTATGCGCCAGAAGACATGCCAGCTCTGCTAAACCCGGAAAGCGGCATTATCGTGCCTGCAAACCAGCAAATCACCCCGCGCGAAATGGGGCCTTATCTGGGATCTTATGCAGACCCAGGCTATCGCTCTCAGCAAATGCTAGATTACCTGCGAAAAGAGGTGAAAAATGGTGGGTTCAACGCAGATCGCGCAAACCAGACAATGCTGCTAGATCGATCGCCATACGGCTTTGTGCTGGGCGAAAAAATGGCAGAAATTGATTTGGGTAGCACCGAAAACGGCATAAAAACCGCGCAGCAAATCTTCCGAGACTGGTTGAAAGCAGGCGCGCACGCAGGCACAGAGGAAGCTGGCATGGCAATCGCTGCATCGCTCTATGCGCATCTGTTGCACAACACCCTGCACGATAATATTGCATGGTTCTCGCCTAACTCCGGTGCGCGATATGTGCAAGTTTTACAAAACTTGCTGAGCCAGCCAGACCACAATCTCTGGGATAACGCAGGCACGCCAGAGGTTGAAAAACGCGACGATATTTTGCGACGTAGCTGGGCGGATATGTATAAAGAACTGAGCGGTCGATTGGGCACAGACCCGCAAAAATGGCGTTGGGGCGCGCTACATGTGGAAACCCCGACCCACTCGGTGCTTGGCGGGCCGACTGTTCCAGATTTTATACGCAACCACTTTAACAACCCGTCAAGGCAGGTGCCGGGCGGTCCGGGCATTCCGAACGCGATGAACTTTGAGCCGCCGGTAAAAGAGGGCGGTGCCGTAGATTACGAGTTGACCGGCGGGCCATCCATGCGTATGGCTGTCGATTTGGGAGAGCCGGACAGCGCGCAGTGGGTGATTAGCTCGGGGCTTTCAGGGCATCCGCTTTCGTCGCATGTGATTGACCAGTTTGAAAAGTGGTCAACCGGGCAGATGATCCGGTGGACGTTTAATTCGGGGGCAGTAGATAGCGAAACTAAAAAAGTCTCGTATCTGCGGCCGAAACGATAAGATTTTGAATCTTAAGCTTTGGGGGAAATGATTTTGGTGCGGGAATATGAGAAATATAGCTGGTGCACTCAAGACGTTAGTTTTGGGTTAAAAACTTTGAAAATAAACAATCTATCTGAGCCGGAAAGGCGCAGCTCCGTCGATAGGCCGAACGCTGCGCGTCCGACTCCTGTATCGACCAGCGCCATATTTTTCGTTGCTGCTCCATGTTTTAGTTAAATTATGAATACGAAACAAGACAAAAAACCCGTTTGGGACGAACTGCAAAATGCAGTGTTGAAGCTTAATCCTGAAAAGCACGCGGTAGTTTTAGGCGTCCCCGGCACTGGCAAAACAGCACTGCTGCTAGAGAATGCTGTGGCGCACTGGGGCAGTGGCGTGCGGATCATTGGTGCAAATCGGCGCGTAGCAGCACGTCTGCGTGACGCATTTATCAGTCGTTTTCAGCAGCCCGTCAGCGGCAAAATAGCCGAGACAATGCAGGGTTTTGCTTTCGGATTGCTGCAGCAACACGCGGCAGAACGTGAGCATGCCGCGCCACGTCTGCTCACGGCTGCTGCACAGGATGAGCTGCTCGGTGAGGCGCTCGCAGAGAAAGGATTTGCGGCCTTGCCTGGGGCAGCAAAACCGCCTCAGCTGCGCACAGAACTGCGCGAAATGTGGCAGGTGCTTGACGATTATTGCAAAACCGTGCAAGATCTGCCTGATGCGATGCAGCAGTTGCGCGAGCAGAGCAGAGTTCCTGCGGCTAGCGTCAACTTGGATTATGCTAAGGTGTGGCAGAGCGCAGCTGACGTGCTTGAAAGCTGTATGGTGGTGGCAGAGCGTGGAGAATATGCTGCTAGCAGTGTGCTAGCACAGGCTGCGTGGCTTGTGTTTAACGGCGAAATTACCGCACAAAAATTGCCAAAACTGCTGCTTATTGACGATGCGCAAGAACTTAACGCGGGAGAAATCAGACTGCTTGCGGTGCTAGCAGAGCGCGGCGTGAAAATCTGGCTTTTCGGTGACCCCGATTCTGCAACGGGCAGTTTTTACGGAGCCGCAAACACTATTTTGGCGGATTTTGAGAATGTTTTGCAAAACGCCCTGCCCAATGGTGCAAAAATTGCAGATTTAGCATGCGAAAAAGTTACTTTGAACACGGTCTATCGGCACGGCGGTAACATTCGTGGCGTTGTTCACAGTATCGCAGAACGCTGCGGTAGCGGCGCGGGATTCGCCCATAGGCAAAATGTAACCGTCGTGTCAGAATACAAAAATGAAGCAGATTTTAGCCAAACTGTCCATAACTACGAAGTGACATCAGAATCAGAACTGGTTGGTGCAATTGCTTATGAACTGCGACGTAGACACCTCGGTGTTGACGGGGCAGCGCCTGTACCATGGCAGAACATGGTGGTGGTGTGTCGCAGTCGTGTAGCAGCAGACCAGCTTGCGCGAGAATTAGAGTTTTGTGAAGTTCCCTGTGCTACATCAGGCGGCGGAATTGTGCTGCGCGATCACGCAATCGTGTGCGATCTAGTGCGACTCTTGCGAGCCGTCACGCTTGATAATCCGCTGAGCGCTGCAGAAATAATTGATATTTTGGCGGGTCCGTTATATCTGCTTGATATGCCAGCACAGCGGCGTCTGCGCGCCAAAATACTGTTAGAGTTGCGTCGTGAAGCTATTGCCCAAGACACAGCACCGCTAAGCGTGGATGTTGCGCTGCAACAAATTTGTGCAGGATCTCGAAAAATCGCCAAAACCAGCGCGGATGCTGACATGGTAACTCTTGCAAAACTTGCGCAATCCCTGCAAAACGCGCGCAAAACTCTGCAACAGAAACAGTCTGTGCGCATAGCGCTATGGCAACTGTGGCAGGCAACCGGGCGTGACAAAAAACTGCAAAAACAGGCGATTAACGGCAGCAGGCTCGAATCGCTAGCTGCAAACGCGCAACTTGACGCGGTTATGGCGTTATTTTTCGCGATACAGCGTAACGAAGAGCAAGAAAACGCTATTCCGCTCGCGCAACTCCTGCACGAAATCGAACACAGTGAACTGCCGCAAGACACGCTTGCACAGCAGGCAAACACGCCAGCGGTGACCGTGACCACACCGCACGCGCTAATCGGCCAAGAATTTGACATAGCCGTAATCGCCGACCTGCAAAGCGGGGTCTGGCCAAACACTAAACTGCGCGGGAGTATTCTTGGCGCAAACAAGCTAGCAGAATATTTTGCCACCGGCACAATTGTGACAGGAGATGATCGCCAGCAAATCAAACAGGACGAAGCTAGACTGCTGCACACAGCCGCATCACGCGCTAAAAACCTGCTGTTGGCATTTACCATAAACAGCGAAAATAGTCATCCAAGCCAGTTTGCAAAACTGTTCGGGGATTCGCAAAAAACCGCACCAAAACTTAACGGCTTTACCCTGCGCGGAGCAGTCGCACACTACCGTGCAAAACTCGAACACAACCCGGCAGACGCATTTGCTGCTGCGCAACTTGCATATCTTGCAGCACGCGGTTACGACATAGCCGATCCACAAAACTGGTATGGTATAGACGCTAAACCGGTGCCCGTCGAAAAAACTACAGAACCTGAAAATTTGCCGGTACAGCTAAGCCCGTCAACGCTGCAGCGAGCTAGTGATTGCCCGCTGCAAGCCGCTCTCGACAGAATTTTAGGCAACACCGGGCAAAATTTGAATGCTGATATTGGCACCCTCGTTCACGCCGGATTTGAAATGGCCACACAAAACCCGGAGAGCAGCGTTGAAACGATTATGCCGCACCTTACAAAACACTGGCACAAACTCGCGTTTGAAGCTGATTGGATCGCACAAAAAAATCTGCAAACAGTGCACACAATGCTAGAAAATTCGCTAAAACACTTGAGAGATCTGCGTGCTGCAGGATGGGAAATTAAAGGCTGTGAAAGTGCATTCCAAATAGTCTCAAAAACCGCCGTGCTAAACGGGCGACTCGACCTTATCGCGGTGAAAAAAACCGGTGAACAAACACAAGTGCGTGTAATCGACCTAAAAACCACTGGCACAGCTCCCAGCGGCCCTAAAACCAAAGAAAATGTGCAGCTGAGAGCCTACCAGTTTGCGGTAAAAAGCGGGGCGTTAAACGACACAATTGAAACCGACGGAGCAAATGCGCAAACCGACGCCGCAATCGCGCTAGTTCACCCAAAAACCGGCGCAAAACTCGTCGAACAACCAGAAATAGACGAGCAGCAGCAAAAAGAATTTACAGAACTTATGCAAAAAGTAGCAGCACACCTAAGCGGCACAGAATTTTTAGCCGCAACCAACACACACTGCAACGCATACGGTGCTAAAAACAGCTGCGAAATCCACCTGATTGACCCGGTGAGCGCACTCTAGGAGACTTGAACAATGAGTGAAAATAAACAAACAATGCAAATCGCATTTTCGGCCCGTGAAATTGCAGAAATCCTCGCCGGTGATGGTGTCGTCCACTATCCGACGGCAGAACAAACCTCCGTGATCGAAAGTGGCGTTGCCGGGCAAAAACTTGTGGTAGCGGGAGCAGGATCAGGCAAAACCGAAACCGTATCACAGCGAGTAGTCTGGCTGATCGCAAACGGTCTGGTCGAACCGCAACACATTCTCGGACTAACATTCACCAACAAAGCCGCCGGTGAACTAAACGAGCGAGTCTCCGCAAGAATCACAAACTTTTGCGCAAACGCCCTGCTGAAATTTGATAAACTCACACAAAAACAGCAGCAAAAAATTATAGACTTACAACAAAAAATGCGAGACGATATGGTCGATACCGCGGTACAAACATATAACGCCTTTGCCAGCGGAATCGTCGCAGAATTTGGCACACCGGTCGGCATAGATGCAAGCGCGCGCGTCATCGACCGAGCGAGAGCGTTGCAAATTGCAAAACAGGTATTGCGCGAATCTGACAATCCGGAACTCGCAAACATAGACGTATCGTTGCGTGATTTTGCCGAACACCTGCAACGGCTTGAAAACGCACTCACCGACAACGGTGCAAACCCGGCAGACCTGCTGCGGCTATACACAGAACTTGAAGCGGCGCAAGAACTGCCGCTTGGCGCCGGCGGGCGCACCCAAAAAGGTGCGTTCACAGAAATCTTAAAATATGTGCCAGACAACAGAATTTTACTCGCGCACATCGACGCATATCGAGCACGCAAAAAACTGTACGGTGCCATCGAATTCTCAGACCAGGTGGCGCAAGCAACCAAAATCGTAACCGAATATGAGCGAGCCGGCACAGTTTTGCGCGACCGCTATCGTGTAGTGCTGCTAGATGAGGTGCAAGACACTTCGGTAGGGCAGACCGCGCTGCTCGCACACCTGTTTGCTGGCGGTAGCGTGATGGGCGTGGGCGATCCACACCAGTCGATTTACGGGTGGCGAGGCGCGGCAGCAGACGGGCTAAACGAATTTCTGCGCAACTTTAGTGGTAAGCAACACAAGCGCAAAAAAGCTGATACGAGCGAGACTGCTGACCCAAATATGCAAGGCTGTTCAGATAAAACTGAACAATCTAGCGGGCAAGTACTGACCCTGTCAACCAGCTGGCGAAATCCGCAAAAAGTTTTACAAATAGCCAACAAAATAGTTGCCCCGCTTGCAGATGCTGCACGCGTAAACGGGGGACTGGACATTCCCGAGCTGCAACCACGACGGAGCCAAAACGGCGAAATTACAGCAGAAATTGGGGAAGTCAGCGCCCACTATTATGTTAGCGACGAAACAGAATGCGCGGCAACAGTCGCCTGGATCGCGGGGCTGCGTCAGAAAAACCCTCAAACTAGTATTGCCGTGATCTCACGCGGTCGGCTACCGCTAAAAAAGTACGCACAAGAACTCTCCAAACACGATATTCCAAATCAGATAATCGGAAAAGTCGGCGGCCTGTTGAGCGCGCCAGAGGTGCTTGATATAATCGCCGTGCTACACTGTGTGAGCGACTCAACCGCCGCCAACTACCTGATCAGGCTGCTGGCCGGGCCGCGATTTA
>JAUNHM010000116.1 GCA_030523945.1 Microbacteriaceae bacterium | reverse complement strand
AGCAGGCTTGTTGCCCTCAGCAGGCTTGTCTGCTGGCTTAGTGGTCTCAGCCGGCTTGTTAGCATCAGCAGGCTTAGTGGTTTCTGCAGGCGCAGCACCGGTCTTTAGCTCAGCAACTTTCTGAGCAATCTCACCCCACCGATCTTTATTTTCCTTGGTAACTCCAGGGACATCCCTTTCTAGCAGCTCTTTCTTAAAGGCAGCAACAAAGTCTGTGCCAAAGAGAGCTGGGTTGTAGATAGCAGCTACTGCAGCAGCACCCGCAAGATCTACTTTTGTCGTAGCCGCAGCAACAAGGCTGTTCAGGTACTGACGCTGTGCATCGTTCAGGTGTTTGTTGTCTGCGATTGCTTTCTTTACCTGTTCGCGCAGTTTCTCAATATCGTTGTTTGCCTGCTGCGGAGCTGGAGCGGCCGGTGATGGAGCAAGTGCAGAAGCAGCGGTAGCGCCGAATGCGCCGAACACGAGTGAGCTAGCAACCGCTACGGTCGCGGTTTTCTTGAAGAATGACATATCAACCTTTCAACTATTTTGTATGCTTAAGCATCGGCAATCCGATGCCGTCTATCTAAGTATGACCCCCCGCCCAGAAATTTTGCAAATCAAAATCCCACTGTTTACCAAGAATTAACCTTCAGTCGCATTCGCCGGAACACTGTACTTGCGGGAAAGCTACGAATGACACCAAACAGCTAAGCCGCGACTAATCGTTTCTAGATGCGAATCGGCATAAAAATAAGTATGTGTAAACGCGAGATAATAGATATATGAAGTTTAAAAAGATTGCTGCAGTGTTGACTACGCTGTGCGCGTCCGTTGGGATGCTGGTGGTTGCAGGATGTGCTCCGCAAGAAACCCCAAAGCAAGCCGCAGAGCCGGTTCCGCAGGCTGCCCCAGAACCGAAAAAACCGGAGCCAAAGCCAGGGGTTGGGCCAGAGTGCGCCACGGATCACTGCGTGAGCATTGCCGTTGCCGGTGACCTGCTGTTTCATCATGGGCTGTGGCAGCCGTTTGCTACCGATGGCGCAAATGGTAAAAACTTCAACTTTGATCCGCTGTTTGCCGGCGCAAAACCATACCTAGACCGTGCCGACCTGGCAATCTGCGACATGGAAACTCCGGTGGCGAAACCGGGCGGCCCGTACAGTGCATACCCGATCTTCAATATTCCGCCAGAAGTGATTGACGGGGCCAAAAAGGTCGGTTTTGACGTGTGCACCGCCGCCACCAACCACACCGTCGACAAAGGCACCGATGGCTTGGTGCGCACTCTGGACGCGCTCGACGCCGCAGGCATCAAAAACACTGGCAGCTACCGCACAGAAGCAGATTCGCAAAAGCCGTTTATTGTCGAGGTGAACGGCGTGAAAATCGGCCTGGTCACAGCGACTTACTCGCTGAACGGGCTGCATGCTGAACACCCGTGGCAGGTGGATTACCCGATTGACGCCGCGAAAATGATCGACAAGGCGAAACGCACTCGCGCAGCCGGCGCGGACATTGTATTGGCGGCTGTACACAACGGCAATGAGTACGAAAACCAGCCGCATGTCGGGCAAATCAGCAACGGCCACGAACTGATTGACAGCGGCGAATTTGACTGGGTTTACATGCACAACACCCACTCTGTGCAGCCAATTGAGTTTTATAAAGGCAAGTGGATCGTCTATGGCACGGGTAATTTTGTGAGCGAGTTCGCGCCGCAAAACCCGACAAACAACGAGTTTTTGGTGGTTCGCGCGCAGTTCCAAAAAGGTGCTGATGGCAAATGGTCGCCCGGCAAAATCCACTGGGCTCCCGCGCAAATCAAGCAGGGCGGCAAATATGCCTGGTGTTCGGTTGCAGCAGACAAGCCGTCTGGCGTGTGCATTAGCGAGCATATCGATGCAGCGTTTCGCGCACGCATCAAAAACGTGGTCGAGTCAATGGGCGGCGCCCAGCACGGCCTCTCTGAATGGCTTGTGACCCAGGACCCTGCGCGCTAGTTTCCTTGCTGTCAGTGCCAGCCTGCCAGACTGAAAACTGCAAACTCGCGACTCTCCAAATACCGACTTGCGAGATAAACTGCCGCGCAATTCCCACTAAACATAAAGGCACCGTAAGCAAATACGGAGCCTTTATATTTATAATTTAGCTGAGACAAAACTAGAATTTAAAGCTGGCGCAGGTGGCGGCCGCAAATCCGTCACCTTTAGTGGATTTTTCGTCCGCAAGTTTGCCGCCGCGCACAATTTTGCAGGAAATTTCGTTGTCGTCTTTGCCGTATTCACCCATCACTGTAACGATCACGCTCTTGTCAATATTCTCGTCAACCTCCACGGTTTTCACGAATTCACCGGTAAACATTTCTTCGGAGCTAACGTTATTGACACGCCAGGTTATTTTGCCTTTGTTTTTGGAAGTTGCGCGAATTTCCACCACTTTATCGCTAACTTTCTTTTCAGCAGGCTTGTTTTCAGCTGGTTTGGTTTCGTTTTTCTTTTCGGTGCTGCTGGCGGTTTCGGCTGGCTTAGTTTCAGCGTCTTTTTTAGCAGCCTGTGAGGTGACAGCAATACCTACAACGAGAACACCCACGATGATCCAAACGAGCGGTTTTTTATACCATGGCTTCTTTGGCGCGCCGGTAGTTTCGGTCATTTTATACTCCTATTTTTAAGTCATTTTTAAAGGCGTTTACGAAAATAACGCTTGTTTAATAGTACCCCCCCCCCGCTTTTTTGCAACCGAATAAATTTTTGAAATAAATCTTCGAAAAGTGTGCTATAATAAAAATATATCACAAACCCCGAAACGGGCCAAACAAAATTTCAGAAAGGAAGCAAGGAATGCAAAAATAACCATTCTATAAGCAAGAGCGAGAGCGAGCATAAAGGTTGAACTGAAATACGCAGACAAACCGACCAAAAACTACAGCATAAGCAAGCAA
>JAUNHM010000115.1 GCA_030523945.1 Microbacteriaceae bacterium | reverse complement strand
TCTGGTGCAGCGTCGCCTGATCGAATGTTTGGGGCGCGACCGCACTAAACACCAGGTGGCGGAGGTTACTTCGTTGGGCCTGGTGCAGATGACCCGTAAAAAACTGGGTGTCGGGCTGCTAGAGTCATTTAGCGAATCTTGCGGAGCTTGTGAGGGTAGCGGAGCTGTTTGGCACGCAGACGGCGCCGCGACCAAAAAAGATGTTGCGGTGAAGCGTCGCGGTCGTAACGGTGGGGTGCAAACTCATGTGATCACCGATAAGGCAAAAAACATGCTGGTGCAGGTGGCTGCCTCGACGATTGAAGGGGTGCGTGGCGATAACGCTGCTCCGACCGCCAAGGTTGTGACGCGCAGCACTGTAAAAAACGCTGCACGCACAGAAAAACCGGCCGATGCGCAGGGTGAAAAAGCTGCAAAAACTGTGAAAACCGGCGCTAAACCTGCGAAAAAAGTTGCAGAAACCCTGCCAGAGACGGGGATAACCGGAATCGTGCAGTTCGGCGCTGCGAAATCTGCCGCGCAGGCTGGTGACGAATCGGTAGAAACTGCGGTATCTGCTGAAAAAACCGATGAGCTTGTAAATGTGACTGCTGCGGCCGCAGAAAAACCGGCTAAAGCGCCTGTGCGCGGTCGGGCAACCGGCAGTCGTCGCGTGACCAAAAACGTGAATTTGTCTGCTGAAAAGCCGGCGACTGTGGTGGATCCTGCAGAAAGCGATCAGAAAAATGCTCCGGTGGCAGCTGAGCCAATTATCGTAGAAACCGGGCAAGAAGACGCTCCGACTGTGGCCGAGTCGGTTATGGGGGACGCGGCGGAAAAAGAGGCTCCGGTGGCTGCTGACCCGGTAGTTGCAGAAACTGTGCAAAACACTGCTCGTACTGCTCCTAAGAAAAAAACCGAGCGGTCTGCCGCGAACCCGGACGCCGGCAGAGGTGCAGCGCCGACTCACCGTTCCACAGGTCAAAAGGAAACTTTTGGCGGGCGGTCAGAAAAGAGCGGTCAAATCGGTGCAACAATGATGCCTTCTGCCAAACGTGCCGCGGCGCGGGCTGCTGCTACGCCGAAAAAAGATCTTTCACTGCTTGACGCAATCTTCGACAAAAAAGAAGAGAGTGCAGCGGCTAAAAAGTCAGAGAGAAAGATTGCGCCAAACGATCCATTTGCTGCGATTTTGGACGCGTTGCCGCCGGCTCCAGCCTACGGTCAGGGGCGCAAAAGCCGTCGTGTGACTCGTCCACAGCAGGGCGGCGAATGGCACTAATCTTATAAAGTTTTGAAAATGCCGCAACACGCGCGGTAAACAACTTGACTTTATGGCGTACTTTATAGTAAGCTACTAAGACGGTGCTACTTTACATTTTAAGTAGTTAAATAAGTTTGGCTTCGCATCTTTGGGTGCGTTAGTCATTTGGTTTCGTCTTTGCGGGTTTCTCGCAGAGCATTAGTTTCAGAAAAATAGGTGACAAATGGTTTTCGCAGTAGTGCGCACCAGCGGCCGTCAGGAAAAGGTTGAGGTTGGCTCGATCATTACCGTAAACCGCGTAGCAGGCGATAAAGATGGCAAGCTTGAGCTGCCAGCAATCCTGCTCGTAGACGGCGACAAAATTACTACCGACGCAGACAAACTTGCTAAAGTAAAAGTAACTGCAGAGGTTGTAGAGGACCTGCGTGGTCCAAAGATCGTTATTCAGCGTTACAAGAACAAGACCGGTTACAAAGCCCGCCAGGGTCACCGTCAAGATCTTACCCGCCTGAAAATTACCGGCATCAAATAATTGGCAACTAGATTTAAGGAGTTTTAGAAATGGCACATAAGAAAGGTGCGGCTTCCACCCGCAACGGTCGTGATTCTAACCCACAGTACCTGGGCGTAAAGCGCTACGGCGGCCAGCAGGTAAACGCAGGCGAAATCATCGTTCGCCAGCGTGGCACCAAATTCCACCCTGGTGCAAACGTGGGTCGCGGCGGCGACGACACCCTTTTCGCACTGGCAGCTGGCGCTGTGCAGTTCGGCACCAAGGGCGGCCGCAAAGTGGTTAACATCGTAACCGCTTAAGCGCAAACAGTTTTCGTCAAAGGGCGGGCCTCGGCTCGCCCTTTGTGTTTAATTTCAGACAGTGGCAGCGCACTCGCGCTATGCTTAGAATGACCGCTTTTTTGAGGAGGGCCTGTGGTAGCGTTTGTAGACCAGGTGAATGTGTTTTTTAGTGCCGGGCGCGGCGGCAACGGCTGCGTTTCGGTAAAACGCGAAAAATTTAAGCCGATGGCAGGCCCAGACGGCGGTAACGGCGGTAACGGTGGCGATATTGAGCTGGTGGCAGATAACCAGGTGACCACCCTGCTCGATTTTCACCACCGACCACACCGTCGTGCCACCAACGGTGCTTACGGGGCTGGTGACTGGCGCAACGGCGCTCACGGCGAAAGTCTGCGACTGTCGGTGCCGGTCGGTACCGTGGTAAAAAATGAAAACGGTGAGGTGCTCGCAGACCTCACCAGCGTTGGCGACAGCTTTATTGCCGCGCACGGCGGCATCGGCGGGCTTGGCAACTCTGCGCTTTCCAACACCAAACGCAAAGCACCGGGTTTTGCGCTGCTCGGCACGGAGGGTGATGAGGTCACCCTCAAGCTTGAGCTGAAAACCATCGCCGACGTGGCGCTGGTAGGATACCCTTCCGCCGGTAAATCAAGCCTGATTGCGGCAATGAGTGCGGCACGCCCGAAAATCGCCGACTATCCGTTTACCACACTGCACCCGAACTTGGGTGTGGTCGAGCAGGCAGAGCATCGCTTCACCATTGCTGACGTGCCGGGGCTGATCGAAGGCGCGAGCGAGGGACGCGGCTTGGGACTGGATTTTTTGCGCCACGTTGAGCGCTGTAGCGCGCTTTTGCATGTGCTCGACTGCGCCACCTTGGAGGCCGATCGCGACCCGCTTA
>JAUNHM010000016.1 GCA_030523945.1 Microbacteriaceae bacterium | reverse complement strand
TGGACAATGTGTGGATATCAGTCTATGCAACATACAAAAGCACGGACTGGAACGATGCTGTGAACAGCACGCTGAAAGCCCTGTATGAAGCAAACCCACATCTGCAGCCGGTGCAAAAATAGCACTGCGCAAGGCGAGGCTGATGCGGGTACGGTGATTTTGCTCGCCCTTAGGCCGCGATTATAGCCGAAACAGACAAAATTAAGTGCGATAAATTAAATACAAAATTAGATAGAATGAGAGTATTGAAGCGCGCAAATGAGCCGGCTATCGACTAAACCCGGCTGGTTTTACGAGCCAAACTTTTAATGAAAGGCGCTGCTGTGCACAACCAACCCGAAGCCTTAAAACAGGCCGAAAACAGCAACCAGCAAATCGGCCTGGCTGCTGCAAAAACAGCGGGGCAGCAAAACGTGCAAGGCAAGCCAAAAAGTCGCAAAACAGTGACCGCGCTGGTTGCGGCAATCTTGGTTGTCTTGCTGGTGAACACAGGGCTTTTCTTTCTGGTCGGCATACAAAATGCTGCCGAAAAATATGTGACCAAAGCGCCGCCAAAACCGGTGCAGGTGATCGACCTGAACGCCGCTGGAAAAGACCCGCAACTGAAACCGATGAGCAGCTACGGGCGCACCGCCAGCAAAGACGGAACTCCGATCGTGCGCCTAAAAGTAACCCCGCAACCGAGCCTTTTCAAAGAAAAACCAAACTATGATTTTGGTGAAAAAGCAGCTATAATCAACGAACTAACCGCGAAAGACAGCGGCGAACGCATCTATATTCCGGCGCACAAAGAACGCAAACAGGTCATTATCAAACTGCCTGAAAACGCAGGCGACTGTGACCTGATAAATGACGCGATCGTCTGTGAAATCGGCGGCGGCAAAGCGGTCGCATACCGGGCAGATAGCGGCGAAACCATTAAAGACGGCGACTATACGCTAGGCGACAAGAAAATCGACGAAGCAATCAGCCGGGCCAAAAACGTTGCGCATGAAAATGGCGTGAGCCTGCCGGCAGAAATTGACCGCGGTGCAAAAATGCTGGCTGCACTGAAAACCCGTGACGGAGTGCTCGCTGCAGACAGCAAAAAGATCGTTTACGAAAGCAAAAACGGCAACGGCTGGGTGGCAGACATTAGCGAGACAGATGCGAAACTAAACGGATTTGATAGCGAGAATCCACGATGGCTAGCAACAGACAAAATGCTGATTTATGCGACCGGAGCGGGAATGGTCGCGCGAAGCCTAGGCAGCGGCAGTGAGCTTTGGAAAATCGCCGCGGCGGTAAAATCGTGGTTTATTAGCGGCGACCGACTGTATGTGCTAGACAATAAAGGCATGGCTGTGGTTTATGACCTGACTGCCGAAAAAACCGATGCGGACAGTGTCGAGCAGTTGGCGCAGCAAGCAAAAGAGGCTAACAAAGATAGCGAAGTGCTGAACAAGCTGGCTGGGTTGAAATTTGGCTGTACACCCGGGACACATGGGGTAACAATCAGTGTTTTTAGCGCAAACGGTGAGTATGTGGCGCTCTATTCGAGCATGCCATACGCTAGCGTATCGAAGGGGCGGCTCGAGATCACCGAAAAAATTGATGATTTCAGCTATCGCATAAAGCTTGTTGACACTGAGCTGCTGAGCCCGCGAGGCGGCATAGCTCGGGCGCAGGACGGCCAGCGGACAGAATGGGTGGGCCGCAGACACTGCTGGGACACACAAGAAGATCCTGTTTTATTCTTGCCCGGCAAACCGGTTGACAAATTCACGGCGGCAGAGGTGACTCACCTAAATACGGTATTTGGCAGTCAATTTTTAGATGGCAAACTGAAAAATGCGATGATTAAAAGCAATAAATCGTTTTGGCACGTTGAAGATAAAAAGTGAAGCGATTGATTCGTTGCATATATACTTATAGGCATGGGCGAGAATAATAACCACGGTCTGAAAATAGGCAAACTCAGTGGTGTCTTTGTGATCGCGACAGCCCTTTCGCTGATTCTGACCGGGTGTGGAAATGACCAACACAAAACCAGGCAAAAGGTTAACGTAACTTCTCAACAGTCTTCAGAGTTGGGCACAGAGCACAAGCCAACCGAGCCAGAAGCTCCAAAACCACCCGCCGACCTGACCGCTGACTGGCAGGTTTTTAGGGATCCTGATTACCCATACGTGTTTAAGTATCCAAAAAACTGGAGCGTGAAAATTACGCAGCGAAACAAACATCAGTATGGTAGCTCCCAATACCCTGAATACGGTATACATACAAATACCTATATATCCGGAGAGCTGTTAGACCATGAAGGGCAGAAGCAGGCTAGTTTTCATAGCGGGAGCGGTGGAAAAGGTTACGGCTGCGCCCTACCCGGACGTAAGCCTAGCACTGCGCACTATTTAGACTCAGAGCCCACTAAAGCCAAAATACTCAAAAGAGATGGTGGGTTCTTAGAGCCGGCAATGTTGTACGGTGCAGAAGTGACCAATGAGCATAACGGATTTAGAGTATTTCTTGGTGTAGCTCCGTCAGCTTATGGCACCGGTAGTTGCTTGCCTGCAGACATCTTTCATGAAGGTAAACTTGGTAACTTTGGATCTTTTTCTGCTTATCAGGCTTTACCGCGCTTTTATAATGTAGAGGACGCAAAAAACTTTATGCAGACTGAGCGTTACAAAACTTTGCGCCGGATATTTACTTCGTTTACTAACGCGAACTAGCGCTCGCAGCAGGGCTCGGGCTAAAGCCAGTCGTCGGTTTCTGGGAATCCGAGATCGGTAGCGACTTCAGAAGCAGAGGCTGCCTGTTGCTGCCAGACCGGGTGGCCGGCGCTGTCGAGGGTGAGATAATTTTCGCCGTCGCAGGTGAGTCGTGGCTTGCCCTCAAGCCAGGTCAGTTGCCAGTGCACTTGTATGTCGGCAGGCAGCGCAGTTTCGGCAACCTGAATGGCAGGTAGCAACTCCGCCGGCACAGAATCCGGGGGAGCAGCCCCTGCCGCCCACGACGTGCCCACGCGCATAAACTAGGCTGCCGCTTCGTCTTCCAAAATTAGCTCAGCGCTCACCAGCGTGATTGCCTCGGCTCCGCCGCGCACCTCCAAGTTGCGAATGCGGCCAAGCAGCTCGATATCGCCAGCAACCTGACGCAACTTTTCGGCCTGCTCGTCGCTTGCCGCAATCACCGCGGTGGCAATTTCGGTGCGCTGCGACACTTTTGCCTCGCTTTTTGCGCCGCGCACGCCGATAATCGCCGCACTGGCAATTTCCAAAATTTCTTTATCGGCGTCGCTGCCCGCAATCGCAAGCAACTCGCCGGAGACCGGCCAGGCTGCGCTGTGGACGCTATTTTCGTTAAACCACGACCACACCTCGTCGGTCGCATACACAATAAACGGCGACAACAGGCGCACCAGGGCACTCAAAGCCACCCGCAAAGCCGCCACCGCACTTGCCTGCGCTACGCCAGACGCGTTGTGGGCGCGCCCCTTCACCATTTCCAAATAGTCGTCGCAGAACGTCCAGAAGAAAGTCTCTGTCAAATCGAGTGCTTTCGCATGATCGTAAGCCTCAAACGCAGCCGTCGCCTGCTCCACAACCTCGGCCAAAGCAGCCAGCATTGCCTTATCAAGCGGCTCGGTCACGGCAGTGTTTACATCGCTAATCCCGCTCGCATCAAAACCGAGCACAAACTTGGCCGCATTCAAAACCTTAATCGCAAGCCGGCGACCGATCTTAATCTGGGTCGGACGCTGCGGGTCAAAAGCCGCGTCCACACCGAGCTTAGAAGAAGCAGCCCAGTAGCGCACAGCATCAGCTCCGTGCTGTTCTAGCAAGCCCAGCGGCGTGACCACGTTACCCTTAGACTTTGACATTTTCTTGCGGTCAGGATCCAAAATCCAGCCAGAAATACCCGCGTTTTTCCAAGGCAACTGGCCGTGCTCAAGTTCTGAACGCAGCAGCGTAGAAAACAGCCAGGTGCGGATAATATCCTGGCCCTGCGGGCGCAAATCGTAAGGATAGGTCAGTTCAAACAGCTCCGGGTCGCGCTCCCAGCCGCCAGCCAGTTGCGGTGTGAGTGAAGAAGTCGCCCAGGTGTCCATCACGTCAACCTCGCCGGTAAACCCGCCCGGCACATCACGCTGCTCGGCACTAAACCCGGCCGGCACATCGGTCGAAGGATCCACCGGCAGCTGCGCCTTTTCAGGCAGCAGCACACGATCATAGTCGACCTCGCCATGCTCGTTAATGCCGTACCAGACAGGGATCGGCACGCCAAAGAAACGCTGGCGCGAAATCAACCAGTCGCCGCTCAGGCCCTCAACCCAGTTTTCGTAGCGCACCCGCATAAAATCAGGGTGCCAGTTCAGCGCCTTACCGTGCTGTAAAAGCCGGGCCTGCAGCGCCTCATCGTTTGCAGAGTTTTTAATATACCATTGGCGGGTGGAGACGATTTCCAGCGGCTTATCGCCCTTTTCAAAGAACTTTACCGGGTGCATGATTTTGCGCGGTTCGCCAACGGTACCGCCGCATTCGCGCAGCAGCTCGACGATTTTTTCTTTCGCGCTAAACACGGTTTTGCCCGCGAGCTCAGCATAGGCTGCAAGGCCTGCTTCGCCAGTGATCGCCTCTGGGGCTTCGCTCAAAACGCGCCCGTCAAAACCCAAAATGTTGCGGTTTGGCAGGCCGAGTTCGCGCCACCAGATCACGTCGGTGGTGTCACCAAAAGTACAGATCATGGCGATACCCGTGCCCTTGTCTGGCTGGGCAAGTTTGTGGGCGACAACCGGCACTTCCACGCCAAACAGCGGGGTGCGCACGGTCGAGCCAAACAGCGGCTGGTAGCGTTCGTCGTCAGGGTGGGCGACAAGCGCAACACATGCCGGCAAAAGTTCTGGCCGGGTGGTGGCAATCTCGATTTTTTCGCCGTCAGATTTTTCAAAAAGCAGGGTGTGGTAGGCGCCCGGCTGTTCGCGATCTTCCAGTTCTGCCTGGGCCACAGCGGTGCGGAAAGTTACGTCCCACAGGGTTGGCGCCTGCGCGATATAGGCTTCGCCGCGTTCCACATTGCGCACAAAAGCCAGCTGCGAAGCGCGGATCGTCTCGGCACCGATGGTGCGGTAGGTTTGCTGCCAGTCGACGCTAATGCCGAGGGTGCGCCACAGTTGCTCGAACTGCTTTTCGTCAGCCTCGGTCAGCTCTTCACAGAGTTCGATAAAGTTGCGACGTGAGATCGGCTGCTGGTTTGCGGCTTTGCTGCTAGCGTTGTCGCCGCCCTGCTGCGGTGGTTCAAAGTTTTCGACGTATGGCAGTGACGGGTCGCAGCGCACACCGTAATAGTTTTGCACGCGGCGTTCGGTCGGCAGGCCGTTGTCGTCCCAACCCATCGGGTAAAAAACGTGTTTGCCGCGCATGCGCTGATAGCGGGCGACGGTGTCGGTGTGGGTGTAGGAGAAAACGTGCCCGACGTGCAGGGAGCCGGAAGCGGTTGGCGGCGGAGTGTCGATGCTGTAAACATTATCGCGGCTGGCGCCCTCTCGCACAAACTTGTACGTGCCCTGATTTTCCCAGATTTCGCCCCATTTTTCTTCAAGACCTTCAAGGGCTGGTTTTTCTGGAATGTTGCTCATTTTTGCTCCGTGCGTAAATTGAAAATAGGGTAAAAGTGAAAATCTAAACCCAAAATCGGTCTAGGACTACTTTCTATTCTATCTAACGAACCTTAAAATCATCGTTTGTGCGCTTCAAAACTGTGCCAGCTTTGTGATATGTCATGATGCGGTGGGGTGTTTTGCAAGGAAAAGGTGAAAACCGGTAGCTTATTAATTTTTTCACGTTATTTCATTTGCTGCTATCGTGCAACTTGGGTGATTTTATGAAGTTTATAGCGGTTTATTTATTTTTCATAAAAATCATAAACTCGCATAAGAATAATAAAACTGCTGTTTTTTTGTGACCTGTCGTGAGTATGGCGTAGGCATTGTCATCAGCCCAGAAAAATAGTTTGGGTTTGGAGGGAAAACTCGGGGTGGGGGTGGTAAGATTGTGGTATAGGGCACAGATCCGGCAATCACCGGGGAGCCTCCCGGAAGAACGGCACAGCCTATTAGACCCGGGCGTGAGGAGCGCAATCCTAAAAGAGTGGCTGCTGCGGCAGCAATGTCGGGTGGTACCGCGGGCCTAGGCTCGTCCCGGCGGCAAAATGTCACAGCATCACAAGGAGTCACTCAATGAGTTTCCCTCGCCAAACCACCCCAGCACAAGGCCAGCAAAACGGCGTCGTCGCCTCACCAAACCTGCCCGAAATAGAACAGCGCGTGCTCGCATTTTGGCAGCAAGACGACACCTTCAAAACCTCCATCGCCGCCCGCGACGGGAAAGACGAATGGGTATTTAACGATGGACCACCGTTTGCAAACGGCCTGCCACATTACGGCCACCTGCTCACAGGCTACGCCAAAGACGTATTCCCACGCTTCCAAACCATGCGCGGCAAAAAAGTCGAACGCCGCTTCGGCTGGGACACCCACGGCCTGCCAGCCGAACTCGAAGCAATGAAACAGCTCGGCCTCGTCGAAAAACGCGAAATCCTCGAAATCGGCATCGACAAATTCAACGCCAAAGCCAAAGCGGCAGTACTGCAATACACAAACGAGTGGGAAGCATACGTAACCCGCCAAGCACGCTGGGTCGACTTCGAAAACGACTACAAAACATTCAACATCGAATACATGGAAAGCGTGCTCTGGGCGTTTGCCGAACTGTACCGCAAAGGACTCGCCTACGAAGGCCAGCGCATCCTGCCATACTGCTGGAAAGACCAAACCCCGCTCTCCAACCACGAACTGCGCATGGACGACGACGTATATAAAATGCGACAGGACCCGTCCGTTACCGTCACCTTCCCACTAACCGAAGAAGCCGCAAGCAAACTCGGGCTTGAAAACGTGCGCCTGCTCGCCTGGACCACAACCCCGTGGACCCTGCCATCTAACCTTTCCGTCGCCGTCGGGCCAGAAATTACCTACGTGCTCGTACCGGCAGGACCAAACGGAGCCGCAGACGGAAGCGAACCGGGCCAAACCACATACCTCATTGCAAAAGATCGCGCCGCCGCCTACACCAAAGAACTCGGCTACGAAACCGCAGAAGACCTAACCCAGGCAATTAGCCGCGAAATTTTAGGACGCGACCTGGACAAACTAGCCTACCAGCCACTCTGGGACACCTTTGCCGACATCGAAACCTGGGGCACTCAAAACGCTTGGATCATCACCGTTGCCGACTATGTTTCAACCGAAGACGGCACCGGCATCGTGCACCAAGCACCAGCATACGGTGAAGAAGACCAGGCCGTAAACGCGCGTTACGACATTCCAACCATCCTCACCGTCGACGAAGGCGCAAAATTCCTGCCGCTGTTTAAAAACGGGCCGCTCGACGAAATCGCAGGTGTACAAGCTTTCGAAGCAAACCGCGCCATCATTCGCAACCTCAAAAACGCCGGGCGACTCCTGCGCGAAGCAAGCTACGAACACTCATATCCGCACTGCTGGCGCTGCCGCACCCCGCTGATTTATAAAGCAGTATCGAGCTGGTTTGTGCGCGTCACCGACCTGAAAGACGACATGCTCGCCAGCAACGAGCAAATCAACTGGGTGCCGGGCAACGTCAAACACGGGCAGTTCGGCAAATGGCTGGAAGGCGCCAGCGACTGGTCTATTAGCCGCAACCGGTTCTGGGGCACGCCGATCCCGGTGTGGGTGAGTGACAACCCGGAATATCCGCACGTTGAAGTATATGGTTCGCTGGCCGAAATTGAGGAAAGCTTCGGGCGACTGCCGGTAAACGAAGCTGGGGAAGTAGACCTGCACCGGCCGTACATTGACGACCTGACCAAACCAAACCCGGCCGACCCTACCGGAAAATCGCAGCTGCGCCGGATCGAAGACGTGCTAGACGTGTGGTTTGACTCGGCTTCCATGCCGTTTGCACAGGTGCACTACCCGTTCGATGCGCAAGAATGGTTCGAAACCCGCCAACCGGCCGACTTTATCGTCGAATATATCGGGCAAACCCGTGGCTGGTTCTATGTGCAGCACGTGCTCGCAACCGCGCTGTTTGGCCGGCCAGCGTTCAAAAATGTGATCTCGCACGGCATCGTGCTGGGCAACGACGGCAACAAAATGAGCAAGTCGCTGCGCAACTATCCGGACGTTAATGAGGTGTTTGATCGAGACGGCTCAGACGCAATGCGCTGGTTCCTGATGGCCAGCCCGGTGGTGCGCGGTGGCAACCTGATCGTGACCGAAGAAGGGATCCGCGAAGGCGTGCGGCAATTCCTGCTGCCGCTGTGGAGTACCTGGTATTTCTTCAGCCTTTATGCAAACGCAGACGGGTGCGAGCTGCAACTTGACACGAGCAGTGACCACCCGCTCGATGTATATATTTTGAGTAAACTCGACCGGGCCGTATCTGACGTCGCAGATGCTTTGGACGGGCTGGACACAACCGTAGCCGCGGCAGTTTTGCGCGATTTTGCTGAGGTTTTGACCAACTGGTATGTGCGCGGCAGTCGCGACCGTTTCTGGGAAGGAACCGCTGGCGAACACGGCAAAGCAAGCAACCAGCAGGCGTTTAACACGCTTTACACCGTGCTTGAAACCCTGTGTCGCGCAGCCGCTCCACTCGCCCCTCTGCTAACCGAAGAAATTTGGCGGGGGCTGACTGGTGAGCGCAGCGTGCACCTGACAGACTGGCCAAACCTGGGCGCGTTCAAGTCGAACAGCGAACTGGTCGCAGCAATGGACGAAATTCGCCAAATCACATCACAGGCGCTGAGCCTGCGCAAAGCAAAACAGTTGCGCGTGCGCCTGCCGCTGCAACGCCTAACCGTGGTTTCAGGCCAGCCGGATCAGCTAACCCAGTTTGCCGGAATCTTGCGCGACGAACTGAACATTCGCGAAATCGAATTTGTGAAACTGACCGACGAAGCAGCCGCAGAATACGGCATCACCTCGACCCTGACCGTGAACGCGCGCGCAGCCGGGCCGCGTCTGGGCAAAACCGTGCAGCAGGCAATTGTCGGGGCAAAAACCGGCAACTGGCAGGAAAAAGACGGGGTTGTGACCGCGGGCGGCATTGCGCTGGAACCGGGCGAATACGAGCTAACCCTGACCGCAGGTGACGGTGGAGATGGCGCGCAAGCGCTTGCCCTGACCCAAGACGGCGGCTTTATTCTGCTGGACACCGCCACCACCCAGGAACTGGAAGCAGAAGGTGTGGCGCGTGACGCTGTGCGAGCAATTCAGGAAGCGCGTAAAAAAGCCGGCCTCAACGTGAGCGACCGGATCGAACTGCGGGTGAGTGCGGCAGACGAATTTACTGCGGCGCTAAACCAACACGCAGCGCTGATTTCTGCCGAAACCCTGGCGGTTGCCTTTGCAGCCGAGTCTGCTTCTGAGGCTGATTTGGCCGAAATTACCCAAAATGCAAAACAGAGCCAGACCGCAGGCGAAACAGGTGCTGGCAGCGCCACAGAGGCAGCCGGATTTACCACCTTTGCCGCAGCTTTGGGCACAAACAAAGCACCAATTTCTATCAATATTCGTTTAGCAAAAACCGGAGAGGGCGCATAAAATGACCGCAAATAACTCTGAAAACTCGCAAAACAACCCGGGCCGGGCACAAGATCCGTGGGAGCAGGCTAACGCTGAAGCAGGCTTTACCACTGAACACGCTAAGGCTGAGGCGGCCGAAGTGTTGCGCATGCTCAACCCGCTGCTTGATGACGGCGAGGCAGACAGCGACAGCGACTACGCCACTCCGGTGCTTGACGACAGCTATGCAAAACTCGAAGACTCTGTGCTCGAACTCGAATCGAGCCAGGCCGCAAGGCGGGTTTATGAAGAAATGTTGCCGCGTATGGGTGAGGCACACCCGCGTCCGCGCATTGCGCCGGTGCGCCGTTTTGCCGAACTAGCTGGCACGCCGCAAAAATCGTACCCGATTATCCAGGTTGGCGGCACCAATGGAAAAACCTCCACCTCGCGCACTATCGAATCGCTGCTGCGATCCCAGGGGTTGACCACCGGGCTTTTTACCAGCCCGCACCTGGTTGATTTTAACGAGCGTTTTTGCATTAGTGGCGAGCCTGTTGATGGCGGTGCGCTGTTGGCGGCATGGAACAACCTGCAGCCGGCGCTGGCCGCGGTCGACGCGGAACTTGAGGCTGCCGGCGAACGTACCATCACGTTTTTTGAGGCGCTGGCGGTGCTCGGTTTTGAGGTTTTCGCCGACGCACCAGTCGACGTCGCGGTGATCGAGGTCGGGCTTGGCGGCGAATGGGACGCAACCAATATTTGCGACGCAGACGTGGCTGTGATCACCCCGATCGCACTCGACCACGTGGCAGTTTTGGGCAACTCGATCGCCGGAATCGCTCAAAACAAAGCCGGGATTATTAAGCCTGGCACGCAAGTGGTCTGTTCAAAGCAAGTGCCGGAAGCACGCACTGCACTGGCTGCATCTGCCGCAGAAAAAGGCGCGGCAAGCATCCGTTTTGCCGGCGAAGATTTTATTTTGTGCAGCAATAAGCCGGTGTTCGGTGGCCGCCTGATTGAGGTGCGCGGCCTGTATGGCGAGGTTTATAGCGACTTGGTGTTGCCGCTAATGGGTGAGCACCAGGGCGAAAACGCGACCTTGGCAATCGCCGCGATTGAGGCGTTTTTGGGTCGTTCACTCGACGCACAAATCGCACTGGAGGGCATCGCCGGGGCCACCTCGCCGGGCCGCCTGCAGGTGATCGGCACAGAGCCTGCGGTGCTGGTGGACGCGGCGCATAACCCGCACGGCGCCGCAGCTTTGCAGGCCACCCTCAACGCCGATTTTGCGTTTACCGAAACCGCTCTGGTGGTGGGTGTGCTCGCCGATAAAGACGTGGACGAGGTGCTGCAGTGCCTGGTGCCGCTGGCCGATCGCGTTTATTTGGTGCCGGTGACTTCGCCGCGTGCAATGTCGCTCAGTTCGCTCTATGAGATTTCAGAAAATACCGAGCTTTTTGCCGGGCGCGAAGTGAGCGTGTGCGCCACTGACAAAGAGGGTTTTGCTGCTGCTTACGAATGGGCGCAGGAAAGCGACGGGCGCGGGGTGATTATCGCCGGTTCCGTGGTTTTGGCCGGTTGTGCAATTTCGTATGCGCAGGCGGAAGGCTGGCGTAAATAGTGGCGGGCCGCTCGCAAAAAAGCAGTAAAGATCGCAGGAATAGCGGCTTGCGCTCCCGTGAATCGCAAAAAAACGCGGTAAGCGCAGGGGAGCAGGCCGAACTTGAGCTGTCGCCGTCGGAACGTTTCGGCGTGAATGCGGCGAACCGTCTCTCAGGTAACCTGCAAAACGGTAATCTGCAAAAGCGTGGTTCAACGCAAAAAGCACTGGCCTCGATTACGCTCGGTTTTGAAATGTTTGTGATTTTTTTGACCGGGATGACCGTCTATGGGCTGCGCGTGTTTGACCCGCAAGAAATCGGCATTTATGCCGGTCTCGCTCTGTGCGGTGTGGTAGTTTTGGCGCTTGCTTTAATGCGGCGTGGCCGGCTCGGTCTGTGGCTGGGTTGGCTGGTGCAGGCATTGCTTTTTGTCAGCGCGTTTTGGCTGCCGGCGATTTTGATCGTGGCTTTTATGTTTGGCGGTCTGTGGGTTTTTTGCATGATTAAAGGTGCTCAAATTGATCGCTTGCGTGTTGCTTGGCCTGAAGAAACCGCATAGTTTCGCAGGTTAGTTTGTAAATAAAAGTGGCGCCCCAGGAAATTTCCTGGAGCGCCACTTTTAACTATGGACTATTTGTGCGGGCCGTATTCGACCATCCAGCTGAGCACATTGCTCTGCAAGAAAACAATCGCACAGATTGCGCCAAGCAGGATAAACGACCAAGGCAAAACAGCCTTGAAAATGTCCGACTCTTTGCCCTCCAAGTTGACCGAGGTGGCGGCAATTGCAAGCGACTGCGGTGATACCATTTTACCCACCACGCCACCGGTGGTGTTTGCGGCTAGCAATAGCTCAGGAGTGGCACCAGACACGCCCGCGTGCTGCAACTGCTCGGCTGCAGTCACCTGCAGCTTCGAGAACAGCGCGTTTGCAGAGGTGTCGGAGCCGGTCACAGCCACACCAACCCAGCCAAGCACTGGCGCCAGTAGTGCATAAATTGCTCCCAACGTGGAAACGTATTTACCAATTGCCACAGTTTGACCGCTGAATCCCATTACCGAGGCGATAGCCAAAACTGCTGCGATTGTCACTGCAGTCCAACGCATCTTATATGCGGTAGCAGGCAGGTCGCTCAAAACTCCGCCGAAAGTCAGCGCGTAACGGCCCTTCTCATTGAAAATCATGTAGATTACGGTCACGATCAAACCGGAAATCAGCAGGTAAGTGCCCGGGTTATCTAGCCATGAAAAAACAAAATGTGTTGATTTTTCGGTAAGTCGCTCTTTCAAAAGCGGCAGGTCTATTTTGATAGTCGTGCTCTTCAATGCTGCAGGAATTTCTTTGCCTAGGTTTGCAATAGCAAATACCGCTACCACTACAACATAAGGCAATAGTGACATCCAGACGCGAGCAGCGGTAAGCTCCTCTTTTACCTCAGGCTCGGTAATGCCGTAACGCTCGCGCACACCCTCGATGCCGCGTGGCTTCCAGAACTGCAGGAAGATCACTGCCGCGCCCAAAGATACGATACAAGCAACCACGTCGGTCAACTGGTAGGTGAAGTGAACTGCAGCCCACCACTGAGCCGCACCGAAAGAAGCGCCGATAATCGCAGCAGGCAGCCAAGCGTCTTTCAAGCCCTTGAAACCGTCGAGAACCCACAGCAAAATGAAAGGCACGAAGAACGCAACAAATGGGGTCTGGTGGCCAACAATCGCCGCAATATCTGTGGCGCTGCGTTTTCCAACATCACCAGCGGTAGTAATCGGAATCGCCACTGCGCCGAACGCAACCGGGGCAGTGTTCGCAATCAAAACCGTTACAGCAGCCTTCAAAGGCTTCACGCCGAGCGCCAAAATCATTGTCGCGGTAATCGCAACCGGTGCACCAAAACCGGCCAGAGCCTCAAGCAGGCCACCGAAACAGAACGCGATCAGAATTGCCTGAATGCGCAAATCGCCGCCGCCGATGCGGTTAAAGGTGCGGCGCAGATCTTCAAAACGACCCGAACGCACCGTAATCTGGTAGAACCAGATTGCAGCCAAAATTACCCAAACAATCGGGAATAGGCCTTTTAACGCGCCGTGTACCGTAGACATTAGGCTCAAATCAAAAGGCATCTTGAACGCAAAAATAGCCACCAAAATAGCGGCGAGCAGAGCGGTTAACGCGGCAAAATGAGCACGCGCTTTAACACCGATCAGCATCACGAAAAAGACGAGCAGTGGCACCGTGCCCACAAGCGCGCTTAGCGCCAGGCTGCCACCAACCGCGTCAAGCTGCGGTACATATTTTTCCATTTTAACTCCGTAATAAAATCGTCTCGGGCAGTGCGCGGGCAGATGCGGGGCACAGGAGCCGAGAAATCAATGCTTCGCAACACGCTTATTGTGCGCGAATACACATTCTATTTTAATATATGTTCGCCAGCTGTGCACATTTTTTGTATGAAATCTATATCAAGCTGTGAATTTTGTTGGCAGAAATATCCTAAAAATTGTGCGGATAAGGTTGCGTTTTTGCGGGACTAAAATTGATGAGTTGCGGAGTGCGGCTTGCGAATTTACTGTAATAATGGTGCGATTTTGCGCACTAAAACTTGGAAAATTTGCTAAAATTTATAGAAGAATTAACAGCCGACGTGACACAAGCAGCAGAGACTTTGCGTTTTCCGCGCGGCAGACCAGTAAAAAGCCGCTTAACCGGCTGTAAAACATACTAAATAAATAGGAGAACGGGCTGCGCCCGAAACAAATGAGTGAGCGACTAGACCTGACCGGGCCTGCCCAGCCTGCCGAAGCAGCCGAACTAGCTGAACTTTCCGAGCAAATTTACCGGCTAATTGACGCAGAACTGCCTGCCGCTTGCGCGCTGCGCCGCGAAATCCACGCAAATCCACGACTTTCCGGCGAAGAGCAGGACACTGCTGACCTGATCTGCGCAAATATTGGGATAGATTTTACCGGAATTGCTGAAACCGGGGCCTACACGCGACTCGGGCCTGAAAGCGGGCCAGCAATTGCGGTGCGCGGCGAAATGGACGCGCTGCCTGTCGAAGAGGAAACCGGTGTGTCGTGGGCCTCCACTAACGGCGCAATGCACGCTTGCGGACACGACGTGCACATGGCCGGGCTTGCCGCGTTTGTGCGAGCAGCTAAACAGTTGCGCCTGCCAGTTGCGCTGCTGCCGATTTTGCAACCCCGCGAAGAAAAACACCCGTCTGGCGCATACGATGTGCGCGAAAGCGGGCTTTTTGACGCGCAAAACGTCGCCTATGCGATTGGCGTGCATGTGCACCCGGGCGTGGCTAAAGGCGCGGTTGCGACCGGTGCTGGGGTGGTCAACGCCGAAGCCGGAGTGCTGAAAATTCGCGTGCACGGGCAGGGCGGGCACGGCGCATATCCGCACCTGTCGCGCGATGTGGTGGCTCCGCTGGCGGCGATCGCGGCTGGTATTCACGAGGTGGTGCGGCGCACGGTCGATCCGATGCATCCGGCGCTGGTGAGTGTCGGCCAAATGATCGCAGACGGGGGTGCGGCAAACGTGCTGCCAAACGAAGGGCTGATTCACGCGACCATTCGCACAACCCGGCGCGAAGACACCCTGCGCCTGGTCGAGGCGCTGCGAGCCATGACCGAACAAACTGCCGCAGCCTACAATGTAAGCGGCGACCTTGAATACATTTTTGGCGAACCGGTGCTGGCAAACGACGCCGCACTGAGCGTCGCGATGGACCAGATTTTGCGCGAAAAAGGGTTGGAAGTTGCTGCCCCAATGCGCTCGCTTGGCGCTGACGACTTTGCGTTTTTTAGCGATGCGGTGCCTTCGGTAATGGCATTTGTGGGTACGCGCGCAGCTGACGACACCGACTTTTTGCCGCTGCATAATCCGCGTTTTTTGCCGGACGAAGACGCGGTGCGCCGGGTTGCTTACACGATGGCGGCCGGCTATTTGGCCGGGGCAGAACTGTTGCTTGCCGAGTAGCGCGGGCGTTTTTGCGGGACTGATTATTTGGTGAGTCTGCTGATAGGCAGCTCGCAAAAATCAAGCAAAATCCATACAAACTGAAAAAAATGATCAAATCTTGAGCAAAATTTAAGCAAATCTTAAGAAAAATCGGGTAACATATTCTCTAATAGGCAATTTAGTTGCCTTTCGCCGTAAATCTAAGCTGATAGCGGCACCTTAAAATTTCGACTATAGTTGCGTAGCCGTTAACCGGCCGCGCCCAAAGGAGTGTTATGACGCACAAAACAGATGCCGTGGCGGAGCTTGCGCCGGCAGGCCACACAGGCGAACCTACCGGGTTCAACGCGATATGGGATTTTGGGGCAACCTTGCTCTCGGCTTCACCTATCTGTCGCCGGTGGTTGGTGTTTACACGACTCTTGCGGTCGGTCTCGGACATGCGGGCCCGCTCACGCTGTGGATGATTATTGCCGCTGCTGTGGGCCAGTTGTTTGTGGCTCTCGTGTTTGGTGAGGTCGTTTCGCAGTTCCCGATCGCGGGTGGTATTTATCCGTGGAACCGCCGGTTGTGGGGTGCGAAGTGGGGCTGGTTTAGCGGCTGGGTTTATGCGATTGCGATTTGTGCGACTATTGCCTCGGTCGCTTACGGTGCCGGCCCGTTCCTGGGGACTCTGATCGGTGCCGATATTAGCGCGGAAAATAACAATACTGTGGTCGTGTTGCTCGCGATCGGGCTGATTATTTTTGCGGCGCTGGTGAACTTTGGTGGCACGAAACTGCTCGCGCAGGTTGCTTTCTGGGGTTTTGCCGCGGAAATTGTGGCAACTCTGTGCATCGGTGCGTGGCTTTTGATCGCTGGTCGCAAGCACGACTTGAGCGTATTTTTCCAGGATTTGCGTCCGGAAGAGTTGATGCACCAGACTCCGCTTTTGGGTGCGGTTGTAGCTGCGGCTATTACCGGTATCTTCCTGTTTTACGGTTTTGAAGCCTGCGGTGACGTGGCTGAAGAGGTGAAAAACCCTGGCGTTGTGGTGCCGCGTGCGATGCGCATGACCCTGTATGTTGGCGGTATGGCGTCTGGTTTTATCGCCCTTGCGCTGATTTTGGCCGTGCCTGACTATCAGGCTGTGATGCGGGGCGATGCGACCGATCCGATTGGCGAGATTTTCCAGGATGTGTTTGGCCCGGTTGGCTTCAAGGTCCTGATGGGCATTGTGTTACTTTCCTTTATTAGTTGCGTGATTTCGTTGCAGGCTGCTGCCTCTCGTCTGCTCTTCTCGATGGGGCGCGACAAGCAGTTCCCTGGCTGGAAGTTGCTGCGCAAGTTTGACCACAAGCGTCACGTGCCGCCGGTTGCAATGATTTCGGCTGCTGTTTTGCCGATTTTGTTTGTGCTGGTTTCGACCTTTAGCGCCGACGCGCTGGTTGCGATTATTTCGTTCTCGGCATTCGGCATTTACTTCTCGTTTGCGATGGTGACGGTTGCTTCGATTCGTGCCCGCGCAAAGGGCTGGGTGCCGTCTGGCAAGTTCAGTTTGAAGGGCTTTGGCTGGCCGGTTTCGCTGCTGGCGCTTGGTTGGCAGGTGTTTGGTATGTACATGGTTTTGCAGCCGGCTGCTGTCGAAGATGGCAACTGGGTGCAGGCCTGGATCGTCGGAATTTCGTCGCTGGTTGTGCTCGGGTTCGGGCTGGTTTATATGCTGGTTGCCAGGCCGTACCGTCACGCAGAGGGTCCGGCTGGTGATGCGCTGCAGCGTTAGTTGCTTGCTTGACTTCCCGGTTTGCGGGTGAGATGCGGGGGCTGTGCGGTTGTGCGCAGCCTCCGCATTTTTGTTGTGAAAAGCGCCGCTTTGTGCTCTGGCCGGGTTGTGTGGCGCGGAATTTAGCGGGCGGCTGCTTGCGTTTCTGCCTGCGTGTTGCTCGCTTTTGAAACGCGGTGCGGTAATTAAGGCTGGAGCAGAGTTCGCTGCCAGGTGAGGCTAGCGAGGTTTGGGGTGCCTTCGCCGGTCCATTCCAAGCGCATGCGGCGATGTAGGCGGTGAGGGGTGCCGCGCCAAAACTCGAGCTGGACCGGTTGCAGGCGGAACCCGCCCCAGCGTTCAGGAAGCGGAATTTCGCTGTCTTCACCAAAGTGTGCGCGTGCGGCAGCGTAAAGGTTTTCGCGTTCGGCTTCATTTTCAAGGCTCTGTGATTGGAGCGAGGTTAATCCGGCTAGTCGGTTTGCTTGCGGCCGGGATTGCCAGTATGTCAGATCTTCGTCGCGGCTGGTTTTGACCACGGTGCCGCGGGCGCGAATCTGCACAAAAGCGTCATGCCACAGCCAGGTGGCAGCGGCAGCGGGCGTGCTGGCAAGGTGGCGGCCTTTGGAGCTGCTGCGGTCGGTGAAAAACACGATGCCTGATGCGGCTGGCGGGCGCAAATAGACGATGCGGGAGTCTGGCATGCCGGTTTCTGCTTCGAATGTGGCGATGGCTGCGGAGCGCGGTTCGCGAATGCGCGGGTCTGCTTCTGCGGCAATATACCAGCGGTGCAAAAGTTCGAGGGGGCTAGCGGCGGTGCTAGCCAGGGTTGTGCTAAAAAGTTCGTCCCAGCCGCGATCAAAATCTGCGATTTCGTTGGTTTCGCGGGTTTCGGCAGTTTCGCTGGTTTCGTGGAGGTCCGGGGTGTCTGCTGGGTGTGTCATAGCGGTTTCTTTCAAGGTTTAATCTTTTAATTGTCTACTTTGTAGATAATTGTGTGGCTGTTGCATCCCGTGTTTTGCTAATTTTTGCGCAAAAATTTGGGGGAGCGGCAGGGGGCAGATAATTCGTTGCTGCCCCGGGATACACTTAAATGGTATCAAGAGAAAGCGGGTGAAAAATGAGTGCAACACAGCAAACATCGGGCGCTCCTGCCATACCCCAGGAGTCGGGGCGCGGCGGTGGCTGGCCGGCGGTGGTTGCGATTGCGCTGTGCATTTTTTCGCTGATAACTATTGAGCAGCTGCCGATCGGGGTGCTCACGCTCGTAAGTGATGACCTGCAGGTTTCGCACGGTGCGGTCGGCTTGGCGGTAACATTCCCGGGCGTTTTGGCCGCGATTTTGGCGCTTTTGGTGCCCGGAGTGACGGCGCGTTTTAACCGCAAAACCGTGCTGCTCGTTGGGGTTTCTGCGATTGTGTTGTCGTGTGTTTTGGCTGCAGTGTCGCAAAATTATTGGATTTTTATTGCCGCTCGGGTGTTTACCGGGGTGGCGATTGGCGTGTCTTGGCCGGTGGTGCCACCGCTGGTGCAGGCGCAGGTGCGGGCAGAAAAATATGCTCTGGCGTTGTCTGTTGCGTTTGGTGGCATTGGCTGTGCGTTGGTATTTGGGCTGCCGCTGGTTACATGGCTGGGCACACTGTTCGGGTGGCGAGGTGCTTTTGTTGCTACCGGTGGCGTGGCGCTCTTGGCGCTGCTGGCTGCGGCGGTTTTGGTGCGCGGGCTGCGCTCTGAGGTGCAAGAGACTATTCGTTCGACTTTGCGTGTGTTTCGAGTCCGTGGCGTGCGTTATATTGTGACGCTAACCTGCATTCTGATTACTGCCCACTTTATTTCTTACAACTATATTAGCCCGTTGCTGCAGGATTTTGGGCGGGTGCCGCTGGAGCAGATTAGCGGATATTTGCTGGTTTATGGGGTGCTCGGTTTACTGGGTAATTTTCTGATCAGTCCTGTAATTAAGCGCTCTCCGCCGGCTGCTGTGTTAATTTTTGCGGTGGGTGGCGTAGTTTTCTTGTTGTGTATTGCGTTGGTGATGCGCGATCCGCTGCCTGCGCTGTTTATTGCTGCTGGTTGGGGCTTGTTTGAGGGGATGAGCTCAGTTTCTGTGCAGGGATTTGTGGGATCCGTATCAGGGCAGCGGCTTGAAGCTGCCAGCGCGCTGAACGGCTCTGCTTTTAACCTTTCGATCGGCTTGGGAGCTGCTATTGGCGGGTTGATTGTGGATAATGTCGGGTTGCTATCTGCGGTGTGGGTGTCTTTTGCTGCAACTGTGCTGGGTGCTGCACTGTGCACACGTTTTATAATGACCCAAAATCGCAAGGGGTAAAACATGCAGAGGCGCATCTTTAGATATTTTTACGTGTAAAATGCTGTGTTTTTGGTATTGTAAAAATAGTCTACTCAGTAGATATTTTTGGGTTATTCCCAGTCGTGCAAAACGATTTTGCCCAGAGTATGGCGTTTTTCACTCAAAATGTGTGCTTGGCGCAGGTTCGCAGCGTTAATTGGTGAGAACGTTTCTGCAACTATCGGCAGTATTTGCCCTTTTTCCACCAGGCTCGCCACCTTATTTAGCAGCCGGTGCTGTTCGATCATATCCGGAGTTTCAAATTCCGGCCGCGTAAACATTGACTCCCACAGCCAAGCCACAGACTTTGCTTTAAACGCGGTTAGGTCTCCGGGCACCTCATCAATTGCGACGATCTGCCCGGCAGGTTTGATCACCTGTGCAAAACTTTCCGCTTGCCCCGGTGAATAAGATGTGAAAATCCAGTCCACACCATCGGGCGCAACCGCGATAACCTGCTCTGCCAGGTTTTCTCTGTGGTTTACCGTGTGGGTGGCGCCAAGCTTGCGCATAAAACCTGCGCGCTCGGAGGAGGCGGTGGCAATGATCTTAACCTGCGGCAACAGCGCCTTAGCCAGCTGCACCACTATAGACCCGACCCCGCCGGTTGCGCCCACCACGAGCAGCGTGCCCCGGCTTGCTGCGGTTAGACGCAGGCGATCAAACAGGCACTCCCAGGCGGTGATGCTCACCAGCGGAAGCGCAGCAGCATCGGCAAAAGAAAGATTTTGAGGTTTGCGGCCGACAATGCGTTCATCGACAGCGTGCAGCCGCTGATTTGTGCCGGGGCGACTGAGTGTACCAGTATAAAATACCTCATCGCCCGTCTGGAACAGCGTCACCTCAGAGCCGACAGCTTTCACCATGCCAGCAGCATCAAAACCGAGCACGCGAAACCCGTCAAGCTGCTCCGCTGGCGCGTTTTGGCGCACTTTCGTGTCAATCGGGTTCACAGAAACCGCCGCAACCTCAACCAGCAGATCGCGCGGGCCGATCTCGGGCACAGCCACCTGCCGTTCCACCAAAAAATTTTCTGTGGTTACAGGCAGATTCTCTTTATAGCCAATCGCAAGTTGGGTATTTTTGCTCATATTTTGATGTTACGCGCAAATCTTTACAAAACCCTGAAACCGAGCGATCATAGGGTCGCTAAACAAGCTACAAAGCAGACAATTTAACAAACAAAAAACCGGCCTAATCCGGCAATTTCCAAAAACAAATAATCTACAAAGTAGATAATTAACAAAACCTCCAAATAAAATACTGAACCCACGCAAAAGGTGGGCCTGCCAAAAAACAGCAAGCCCACCTTGAAGCGGATACTAAACTAAGCTAGAGCTTATTTAGCGGCAACAGCCTCGCGCACACGTGCACCCAGCTCCTCGTGCACGTTGTCCCAGTACTGCAGGGCGCGCTCGAGAATATCAGGGTTGGTAACTGCGCTAACGTGACCGGCAATGTTGCCAACCAGACGCTCGCGAGCTGCGTCATCGAGCACGTCAGCGTAGAGGGCGCGAGCCTGCACCCAGTCGCTGTCTTCTGCGTGCAGAGATGCGGCGGTGCGCACCAGGTCGCCGTCAAACTCCCAGCCAGCGTTTGCTTCGTGAGCGCGATCAGCGTCAGCGTGTGGGCCGCCGAAAGAGTTTGGTGCGTAAACTGGCACCTCTGGATCGTTGAAGGTGTAGCGCATTGCGCCCTCCTTAGAGTAGGAGTTCACCTCAGCGTTCTTAGCGTAGTTTACCGGCAGATCGTTGAAGTTGGTGCCCACGCGGTAGCGGTGTGCATCCGGGTAGGAGAAGATGCGGCCGAGCAGCATCTTGTCTGGGCTGGCGGCGATACCAGGCACAAAGTTGCCCGGCGAGAACGCAGCCTGCTCGATCTGAGCAAAGAAGTTAGCTGGGTTCTGGTTCAGGGTCATCTTGCCGACCTTGATCAGTGGGTAGTCAGCGTGTGGCCAAACCTTGGTCAGGTCGAACGGGTTGAAGCGGTAGGTTTTTGCTTCTTCGTAAGGCATAATCTGCACGTGCAGGGTCCAGCTTGGGAAGTCGCCGTTCTCGATCGCGTTGAACAGGTCAGCGCGGTAGTAGTCTGGGTCGGTACCTGAAAGTTCGGTCGCTTCAGCGTCGGTCAGGAATTCGTTGCCCTGGTCGGTGAGGAAGTGGTATTTCACCCAGAAACGCTCGCCAGCGGCGTTGATCCACTGGTAGGTGTGGCTTCCGAAGCCGTCCATGTGGC
>JAUNHM010000114.1 GCA_030523945.1 Microbacteriaceae bacterium | reverse complement strand
AGTTACCAGCTCGCAAAGATCCGGCTGGCTGCACGGCACCGCCGAATTTATTGCCGAAATTTCCCGCACCACCGCAATGCGCCCCCTCGCCCACCTCGCATGCACCGCCGGAAATAAACAAGAAATGCGCGACTGGATCGACACGCTGGTAGACGCGGGCGTGCGCGGTTTTCTTGCCCTGCGTGGTGACCTGCCAGAAAATGCCACCAGCCTGCCACAAAACTATCTGCAACACGCCGACGAACTCGTGCGCGTGATCCGCCAGCGTGAAAACGAACAGGCAGCCCGCTTCGCCGCTGGCCGTCTTGCCGTGGCAGTGGCCTGCTACCCTAACGGACACGCCGAATCAAAAAACCACGACGAAGATCTTGACGTACTCCTCGCTAAACAGCGCAGCGGTGCTGACCTGGCCATTTCACAGCTGTTTTTTGATGCCGAGGACTTTTTGCGCTTTAACGAACGAGCCAAACTCGCCGGCGTTAAAATGCCGCTAATTCCCGGAATTATGCCGATGATCAGCGCTGCCCGGGTGGAGCGAATGCGCACGCTCTCTGGCCTGCCGGTGCCCGCTCGCACAATGCAGCAACTCGCCGCCGCCAGAGAGCCAGCCGAAGAATATGAGATCGGAATGCAACTGACCGTAAAACTCGCCCAAACCGTGCTTGCCGGGGGCGTCGGCGCGCTGCACATCTACACTCACAACAATGCCGAAGTCACCCAAGACCTGCTTAACCGCATCGGCATCAAACCCAAACAATAACCAAAGTAATTATTTATAAAAAAGATATTAAAACAGGCAAAACAGTCAAAAAAATATCTAAACTTGAGCGGAATACTCAGAAAAATACAGTACTATTTTATATATCTAAATAATTTTTACACCATCCAAACTAGGAGACATCCAAAATATGACAAACGCAAACAAAACCGCTTTTCCAAAAGCAACCATCGAAGGCTACCCTCGCGTCGGCGCAAACCGCGAACTCAAGCGCGCGCTCGAGTCGTTCTGGGCTGGGCGCATCGACGCCGAAACCTTCCGCAGCGTCACCCACTCGCTGCGCATCGACACCTACGCTCGCCTGCGTGACCTGGGACTTACTGAAGATTATGCGATCCCAGCCGATGTTGCCTACTACGATCAGGTGCTCGAAACCGCGCTGACCGTTGGCGTGCTGGGTGAAGGAGCTGAGGTTAGCCTGGAAGAGCAGTTTGCGCTTGCCCGTGGCACTGCTGACAAAGCCGCGCTGGAAATGACCAAGTGGTTCGACACTAACTACCACTACATTGTGCCGGAAATTGCCGACGACAAAACCTTTACCGCCCGGCCGCAGCGAGTGCTTGACATTGTTGCCGAGGCAAAAGCTGCCGGCCACACTGTGCGACCGTATCTGGTTGGGCCGGTAACCCTGCTGGCGCTTTCTAAGCAGGCTTTGGGCGCAACCAAACAGCCACTCGAGCGACTTGACGAGGTGCTGGCAGCATACGGCGAAATTTTGAGCGCGCTAGCGGGTGCCGGCGTGGAATGGCTGCAGCTTGCTGAGCCTGCCCTGGTGGCCGACCTGACCGTTGCCGATGACGCGGAACTTGCCGCGCACATTACCGCAGCATACACCAAACTGCTGGCACAGACTGATCGCCCACAGCTTTATGTCACCACTCCTTACGGCTCGGCTCGCAAAGGTCTGGAGGCGCTGGCAAAGACTGCGCCAGAGGCACTGCAGGTGGACTTGTCTGTTGGTACTTTGGCGCTTGATGCAGACTACGCTGAGCGTGTAAAGGCGACCGTTAGCGAGAGCACTACCCTGGTTGCTGGCCTGATCGACGGCCGTAATATTTGGGCTGCTGACCTGCGCAAACTGCGCGAGATTTTTGAAACCCTGCCTGCAGGCACCAGCGTTTCCACCTCGGTTTCGCTGCAGCATGTGCCGCACACCGTTGAGGCGGAGACCGCGTTGCCGGTTGATGTGGCTGCCTGGTTCTCTTTTGCAAACGAGAAAATTGCCGAGGTTGTGGCGCTCAAGGCAGGTCCGCTAGATGCTGCTGAGGCCTATGCTCGGGCTGATCGTGCCGTGCGCACCCGCCAGGAATCAAAGCGCATTCACGACACCGCGGTGCAAGAGCGGGTTGCCGCCCTGCCTGCCGGTGAAGTGCAGCGCCAACCGCTGTTTGCTGAGCGCACCACCGCCCAAAAGGTTTTGGGCTTGCCACAGCTGCCTACCACTACCATTGGATCTTTCCCGCAGACCACCGAAATTCGCACCGCGCGCGCAAAGCACCGCAGCGGCGAGTTGAACGACGCACAGTACACCGAGGCACTGCAAAAAGAGGTTGCGAGTGTAATCGAGCTGCAGGAGCGTCTTGGCATTGATGTGCTGGTGCACGGCGAGCCTGAGCGCAACGACATGGTGCAGTATTTTGCGGAACTTTTGAGCGGTTTTGTCACCACCGAAAACGGCTGGGTACAGTCTTACGGTTCACGCTGTACTCGCCCGCCGATCGTGGTTGGCGACATTTCCAGGCCGCAGCCGATGACCGTTGAATGGGCAAAATATGCGCAGTCGCTGTCTGAAAAGCATGTGAAGGGCATGCTTACTGGTCCGGTAACGATTTTGGCATGGTCGTTTGTGCGTGACGATGTGCACCAGTCTGTTTCTGCCGACCAGTTGGGCGTTGCGCTGGCTGACGAGGTGACCGACCTGGAGGCTGCTGGCATTAACATTATCCAGATCGACGAGCCTGCGTTGCGTGAACTTTTGCCTTTGCGCACCGAAGATCGTCCGGCTTACCTGGACTGGGCTGTGCGCTCTTTCCGCCTGGTTTCTTTGGACGCAAAACCGACCACCCAGATCCACACCCACCTGTGCTACTCGGAGTTTGGTCAGATTATCGACGCTGTTGCCGGGCTTGATGCTGACGTTACTTCGATTGAGGCTGCGCGTTCACGTATGGAACT
>JAUNHM010000113.1 GCA_030523945.1 Microbacteriaceae bacterium | reverse complement strand
AGCAGCACGTCCAGGGTTGATCCAAAATCGGTCAGGGTAGCCAGGCTAGCCTTGCCAGGACCCTTGAAATCTACGAGTTCCAGGGAGAAGTTACCCTGCACCTGGTCGCGTGAGATGTGCTGGGTGTTGTATCCAGGCCAGGGCAGCCCCTGCTGCTGAGCCAGTGGCAACAGGTAGTCTTTGCGCTCGTTGAAGTCAAGAATCTTGCTCCACAGCTCCTGGTTAAGTTGCCCATACTGCTTCTGTGAAATTTTCGCTTTTTCAGCAACTTTCAACACAACATCGTTCATATTGTGCTTGGTCTGCAGCGCTGGCCCGAAAATACCAGAATCATCGTGCAGGAACATTGCGAAGCGGTTACCGTCCATCTCAGCGGAGAGATCAAGGTGCCCCTCTGGGATAACCTTGCGCCCCTCCCAAGGCTTCTCGCACCTTTCCTGCGATACAGCCGCAGCTCCGCCGCCCTGCGCCGACGCGCCAGTGGCAGGGTTCAATGGCGATACTCCCAAACCAAGGACCACGGTAAACGCGGCCAGACCCGCGAGCACGGCGCGGTTCTTTTTCTTAAACATAGGCTATTTACCTTTCTAGATAGAGTTGTGCACTTTCAGTATATGCTATTGAGAATGATTATTGCAAATGATAGAATGGGTTTATCGCCGTGCATCGATAGTGAGATTCTTGGTTTTTATGGGAAAAATCCCGATAAATCAAGGAACTCTGGATAACTTAACCTAATAGATAACAGTTATCATTCATTATCGGGTGCTAAAATGAAATGTTATTTGTTTTCGATAAACGCACCCGACACGCCCAAATAGCAACCGAAATTACCCCGATTTTCACACCAATACACCCCGATACCCAAAAGGTTTAGAAAGACAAAATGGCTCGCTTCCCGATTTTTGCCAGGCGCGATACGTCGCGCGGCGTAAATCACGCGAATAAGCGCGGCGGCAGGTTGCGCGCTAGGCTCGGCGCTGGGCTGAACAGCAGGTCAAGCACTGGGCTGCGCACCAAGCTGCGCGCGTTCGCGGCCTGCGCTGCGCTGGCCTGCCTGGCGCTCTCGGGGTGTGCGCCGACTGCCGGGCAACGAGCCGAGGGTGCTCCCCTGCGGGTTGTGACGACGACTGGGATTCTCGCAGACATCGTGCGCAATGTTGCGGGTGAGCACGCGACCGTCTCCGCGATCGTGCCAGACGGCGCCGATCCGCACAGTTACGAGCCGAAGCTGCGTGATGTGCGCGATGTGGTGTATGCGGACGCGGCGTTCAGCAACTACCTGATGCTCGAGGAGCAGAAAATCATCAAGATGCTGGACGCGAACCTGCGGCAGGGCGTGCCGAACGTGGCGCTCGCAGAGGCGGCGACCAAGTATGCGGCGGATGTCATCCCGCTGGTCGAAAATGTCAGCCTGGATGCACCGTGGCTGGGGCTGCGGGTGCTCGGTAAGGGCGAAAAATACGGGGCAAACCGCGGCTCGCAGGTGACGATGAAAGCCACCGGCGCGAAGGGGCCAGGGCACGTTTTTGCGTACCTGACGGACTCTTTTGGCGAGGTCGAGAAGTATTTTGACTCATCGGACGGATTTAAGCCCGCTGAGGGGTATCGCGGTGACTCGGTGAATCTGCCGCCAGACGCGCACACGCACCTGAGCTGGGCATTTTCGGAGCCAGGATACTATGCGCTGGATTTGAGCGCGGAGTTGCAGGTGAAAACCGGGGCGAAACCAGTGCCGCTCGGCAACTCCGTGCTGTATTTTGCGGTCGGGGTGGATCCGCACGGGCACCCTGATGTGCCTGGCGCAAAAGTTGTCAGCGAGGGGCATGCGGACTACAGCATCAACACCGACAATGGCGAGTTCGTGATTTACCAGGATATTGAGGTGAAGGGTCACGATGCGCACCAGCACGACCATACCCATGACCACAGCCACGATTATAGCCAGGGCAACGGGCATTCCCACAGCCACGGCAATAACCGCGCCACTACCCAAAAAGCGCACCAGACTATCGCGCATGACCCGCGCAAAACCGTGGTTGAGGTGCCCGCGAAGGTGCGCGCGCAGATCCCTGGCGAGCCGCAGTTCCGCTTCCTTGGCCGTCCAGGCGCGCCTATTTACACCTTGCCGCAGGCGGTGCTCGGCAAACACGTGCACGGCGAAATCGACCCGCATCTGTGGCACAATGTGCGCAATGTCATCGCCTACACCCAGGCGGTGCGTGACACGCTCATTAACGTCGACAGCAAAAACGCGGTCGCCTACCGCGAAAACGCCGATAAATACATTGCGAAACTGAACGAGCTGGACGGGTATGTGGCAGCGAAAGTGCGGGAAATCCCTGCTGCCAAGCGACTGCTTGTGACCACGCACGATGCCTACGCCTATCTAGCGCATGCGTACGGGCTGAAAGTTGTCGGCTTTGTGACCCCGAACCCGGCGGTGGAGCCGTCCGTCGCCGATCGCAAGAAACTGTCGACCACGATGCAAACCTTGAAAGTTCCGGCCGTGTTTATTGAGCCGAACCTCGCCAAAGACGCGCGCACCCTGCAGGAAATCGCCGCGGAAAACGGGGTTGAGGTGTGCCGCCTCTACAGCGATGCCTTCGATAAAAAAGTGAACACCTATATTGACCTGATGCGGCGGAATGCCGAGGAACTGGTGAGGTGTTTGCGATGATCCATTCGTCAAAAATTACACGATTTGCGAACCGATACACAGGCGATCCAGAATATGAAATCCGAGCAAAATCGCCAAAAGACCACAAAACTAAGGAGAAAACCGTGACCAATAACCAGAAAAAAGCGAAGTTTTATCGGGTAGCGAGCAAGACGCTGCTGGTTGGGGCTGTATTGGGTGCGGTTATCGGCGGCGGTGTTGCTGCGAGCGCTAGTGCAAACGGTGCGGCGGCAGTACATACGGCTGCACAGACTAACGGTGCTTACAAGCATGAGAACCCGACCCCGCCGAACCCGAACCCGGATCCGCTCGACCAGACCATCGACC
>JAUNHM010000015.1:1242-22103 GCA_030523945.1 Microbacteriaceae bacterium | reverse complement strand
TTATCGGCAGCAGCTTTTTCTGCTGCTAAGCGATCAGATTCTGCCTTATCCGCAGCGGCTTTTTCAGCGGCGGCTTTTTCCGCAGCCAGTCGTTATGCTTCGGCTTTTTCGGCAGCAGCTTTTTCTGCTGCTAAGCGATCAGATTCTGCCTTATCAGCCGCAGCCAGAGCAGCCTCCTTAGCCATCACATCAGCCTCAAGTTTTGCGACCTCGCGCTGTTGCGCAGTCAACTGGTCAGAGGTAGGCGCGCCAGCAACACCGTTCTCAGCGTCAAAGCGTCCCTTTGCTAGCATCAGTTTTGCGTCAGCAAGTTGCTTTTTCGCCTCAAATACCGCAATTTTCTCCGCAGAAGCCTTTTCGGCCTTTACCTTTTCCAGATCCTTCGCGGCGGAAGTCGCAGCGACCTCCAGCGGCGCTAGCACCTCTTTCCGATGCTTCTCCTGCAGCTCTTTGAGTTTAGCCTCATCGTTGCCAGGCGCTGGTGCATCCACAACATTCGCGCGAGTGTTCAGGCGACGCAGCACATAATGCTCCTTAAAATCACCCTGACTCTCGTCGAGAGTCGGCACATAAATCGCCCCGTTACTGCGCACCAGGAAAGTATTGATGAGAATGTTGTTGGTTTCGCGTCCATTTGGCAGCGAGAATGTATCGGTCACATTGAAAGTGCCAGGAGCAAGCCATTTCAGGGTGCCGTCAACGCCGTTGAGCTGAATCGGCACGCCCTCATCGGTAAACGCAAGCCCAGCCCAGCCCGGCAGTGCGCCCTTTTCTGGGCGATTCCCTGTCACCTGCCGCTTGTTGTACTGCAGCACCTGCGCGTAAGCGTGGTTCGGGCTGTTGTGCTTGTTGAAACGGTAGATTGTCTCCCCGTCGGTTGCAATGCCCTCCAGGTAAACATTCATTTCATGGTCAGAGCCGCTCATAAATACGGCGCGGTCAGCCGGGGTTTTGCCGGCCGGATCGATTGACAGCAGCAGGCCTTTGCGAACGCTGGTTTCGCTATCAAAATACACATCTGCGCTCGGGTTATATACGAAAGTGCCATCCTTCATCGGCAGTAGTTCCAACTGATCTTTTTTGTTGAACTTCTTGCCGTATGGCCCTTCGCTGTTTTTCGGGTTCATACGACCGCCAAAAAGTGCCTCTGGGGTTGGCAGTTCGGCTGCTTCAAAAGTGTCACCGTTGCGAGTCAACAACGACGCAGTGCGCATATCGTTGCTGGCGATGGCGATGAGCTTCTTGCTTACTGGGCTGTAGCCGAACGCCTGAATATTGCCGGTTGCGGTGTACACAGTTTTCGGTGCCTCGAGTTTGTCGCCATTCACCTTCACAGCCTGCACATCCTTAGAGTTCTTGGCTGCGAAGTAAATGGTGCGGGTTTCTGGGTCGTAGGCTGCTGTGCCGACGGTGCCGGTGTCGGCCTTTACTCGGCCTAGTTCTTTGAGATCAGCATCGAGCAGTGCGAATCCATTTTTCGGGATTTGCACGATTACATACGGATTCGCATCGAAAATGCGGTGGACGCCATCTGCGTATTCAACGCCTGGCGCATCGGTGGTTTTGTTTGCAAGGCTATCCCAGGACGCCACGAGGGTTTTCTGGGATGCCGCCGCAGGGCGACCGCCATCGCCGCGGTACTCAAAGGAAAGCGGGTCAAGCCCCTCGCCCTTGTTGTAGAAATTGGAGAACATTTTTAGGCCCTCTTCGGTGAGGGTGGTTGGGATGTCTTTCCAACTGATGCGCCCGTCTGCCTTGGAGAACATCGCGGAGTCTGGGTGCAGTTCGGCTACTGGCACAGGCTCGGTCGGGGCGTAGACGCCGCCGAGTGGGTACTGCTTAGAGCTTACTGTTGCGTAGATCGCTGATTTTTCAGGGCTGAGCACGACTTTCGGATTTTTGAAGTTGAGGTCGAGCCAGCAGTTGCCTACCAGCGGATTTTCTTTGTTTTCGCAGTATTTGCGGTAGAGCACGGTGCCTTTGAACTGGGCGGTGGTGGTTTTTGTGGCTGCATCGTATGTGACATCGGTCAGTTTGAACTGGAATCCGTTACCGACGCGGCTTGCTCCTTCGTCAACTTTGGTGGCACCGCCGGTGTAGTTGTTGAAACTCGAGCGGATGCCCCAGTGTAGGTGACCGTCCTCATTGGGCACCGCGAATGCCGGACTGATAGTGCCAGGCAGGTTCACTGTTGCCAATGGTGCGATGGTCAGGGCTGTCGCTGCGATGGCGATAGTGGTCACGGCTTTGCGTGCGGTTTTCCAAGTTCGCTTCTTTGCGGAGGAGACGGCTGTTGTCTTTGAGGAATTATGTGGTTTCTTTTGCATATGATTATACTCACTTTCTTTAATGACGGATGTTTTTTAGGATACCCTAATAAACATCTTAAATAGTACGCTCGATGATTCTAAAAGTCAATGGTCAGATGAATATTTTTTTGAAACTTATGTGAAATCATTGGGTTTTCCGCCCGGATCTGTTGCCGGTAGAATATCGCAAGGTCGAGCCGCAGAGCAATGCAGCACCAGGCAAAAACTAGATTTTTCCCTGTTTACGCAAGCAGCACGCCACCTCAAAAGCTGGGCGCTGAAAACCTGACATCGCCGCCACCAAAGCAAGCCAGACACGGAACCGGCGTTATTCCATAAAAAATAAAATTAAAAAAATGACAAACCGGCCAAAAATGTGGTAGTATAGATGTTTGTGCCACCGCGTAAAGCTGCCGCAAGGGTGAAACGCGAAAAACGGGCGCATAAACTTTAGAAAATTGGCGCATTCGACTTGCGGCGGGTGCAGAAAAGAGACAAAAATGCAGAAGCTTGACTTCGTAGATGCCGCCTCGCTCAAGAGCGACATTCCAGAGTTCCGTGCCGGTGACACCGTAAAAGTTCACGTAAACATCGTTGAAGGTAACCGCTCCCGTGTGCAGGTTTTCCAGGGTGTAGTTATCGCTCGTCACGGCGAGGGTGTGCGCGAGACTTTCACCGTGCGCAAAATCAGCTTCCAGGTGGGTGTGGAGCGTAAGTTCCCAGTGCACTCCCCAGCAATTGACAAGATCGAGGTAGTGAGCCGCGGTCTGGTACGTCGCGCAAAACTTTACTACCTGCGCGGCCTGACCGGCAAGAAAGCCAAGATCCGCGAAAAGCGCGAAGACATCTAAACTGTCTTGTAAAGCAGCCCTCGTCAAAATGGCGGGGGTTGTTTGCGTTTAGGATGTGCCGGTTTCGAGTTGGCTGGCTGATAAGTTATGAAGCTCGCTTTTAAGCTCGGATTTTGCTGAAATAGCAGGTTGACGCACCCCGTTTAAGCTGAAGTTTAAAGAAGCACCCCGAGTCTCGGCTCAAAACTTGAGTTTTCGGCGCTTTCGCAAGCAAGCCGGGCAGTTTCGCGGTAGGCTTGTAAGAGATAGAAAAGTAGGGGAGCCGTTGACCAGCAAAAATGTCGCAGAAGCAGCAGAATATCAGCCGAAACATGCCGAAAAAGTGTCGCAAAAAAAGCCGTTGAAGTTTTTGCGCGATGCCTTGATCGTCGTTGTAATCGCGGTTGTTGTGTCGTTTTTGCTAAAAACTTGTGTGGTGCGCTCATTTTATATTCCGTCAAGTTCGATGGAAGAAACCCTGCAGGTCAACGACCGCGTGCTCGTCAACCAAATGGCGATGAATTTTGGCGGGCCTGGGCGCGGCGATGTTGTCGTGTTTAAAGACCCGGGCGGCTGGCTGCATGCCACCCCGGAACAGAAATACACTCCTTTTGAAAAGGCGCTGCAGTTTGTCGGGATTTTGCCTGACGGGTCAGCGAGCTATGTGATTAAGCGCGTGATCGGGGTTGGCGGAGACCGGGTGCAATACGCGAGAGCAGACGGCAAAATTCGCGTGAACGGCCAGCTGATTGACGAGCCTTATGCGGTGGTGCCGCCGGGCCAGCAGGGCGTTTCCGGGCTTGAATTTGACGTGACCGTGCCGGAAGGATCGCTTTGGGTTATGGGCGATAACCGTTATGCGTCGAAGGATTCACGTTACAATCAAGACCAGCCGGGGCGCGGATTTGTGTCCAAAGCAGAAGTAGTCGGGGTGGCATTTATGCGAAACTGGCCACTGGGGCGGATTGAGTTTTTAGGTAATTATCCGGACAGTTTTAAGCATGTGCCGGACAAGCCGCCCGCCAGTTTGGTGCGTTAAACGTGACCGGCATTTCGTCTTGCGCGAAAGACCCGACGCTGGATTTTGAGTTTGAGTTGCTGGCGCAGGCGCCGCTGATCATCGGGGTCGATGAGGTCGGGCGCGGGGCGATTGCCGGGCCTGTTGCGGTGGGGGCGCAGGTTTTTAGCGCGGAATGCGGGGAATTTCCGGCAGGATTGCGGGATTCTAAACTGCTGACCGAGAAGCGTAGGCAGGCGCTTTTGGAGCCGGTTTGTGCGTGGGGCGTGGGTGCTGTCGGATATGCTAGCGCGGCCGAGATTGACGCGCATGGCGTGAGTGCAATGCTGGGGGCGGCCGGGCGGTCGGCGTTTTTGCAGCTGGCTGGGCAGGGGGTGCCGGTGGAGCGGGCGATCGTGCTGGTAGACGGCAGTTTTGACTGGCTTTCGCGGGGGCTTGCGGGGGCTGGGATAGTGCCGGCGCAGGTTTTGACACGGGTCGGTGCGGACAGGGCATGTGCGGTGGTGGCCGCTGCGAGCATTCGGGCGAAGGTGGCGCGTGATACGCTGATGTGTGCGGCGGCGGAAGAGCATCCGTATTATAGCTGGGAGAGTAACAAAGGTTACGGGTCGAAAGCGCACTATGCGGGCATTGCCGAGTATGGCGCGACTGATTTTCATCGCAAAACCTGGTTGAAATAGCGGGGTGCGGGGTGCGGAGCGCGGGTTGAGTGCGTGCTTGGACGCTGGGTGCGGTTTGTCTGGGGAGCTGAGTGTAGGTTTGCTTGGTGTGTGGGCGGGATATCTGTATTCGGGCTGGTTTCCGGTGCGCCGGCGTGACATTATGCCAGTTTTTGGCCGGTGTGTCGCGTGCAGTCGTGACAAATGTCACGGTGGAATAGTGACAGATGAATATGGTGTTAGGGGCTTATCGCATACCAGAATAGAGGTATGGTAAAAAATACGCGTAACACAGCGAGCAGCTTAGCGATTCATGCGGATGGATTGACGAAGAAATTTGGCAGTCTGACCGCGGTGAATGGGCTGGATTTGACTGTTCCAGAAGGGCAGGTGCTGGCGTTTCTAGGGGCAAACGGCGCTGGGAAATCAACGGTAAACGAGATGATCCTGGGGCTGAGCAAGCCGACGTCGGGCAGTGTGCGGGTGTTTGGCAAGCGCCCGACCGAAGCGGTGCGCGCTGGGCTGGTCGGCGCAATGCTGCAAAACGGGGCGATGCTCGACGGCGCAAACGTGCGCACAATGATGCAGATGATGCACGCCCTGCACGCACACCCGCTGCCGCTTGACGAGGTGATCGAGCGCGCAGATCTTGGTGACATTCTAAAAACCTCGGCTACTAAACTCTCTGGCGGGCAGGCGCAGCGGGTGCGTTTTGCGCTGGCGATTCTGCCGAATCCACAGTTGCTGATCCTTGATGAGCCGACGGTTGCGATGGATGTGGAGCGGCGGCAGCGGTTCTGGGAGCAGATCGATGATTTTGCGGCAGGCGGCCGCACGGTAATGTTCGCTACGCACTATCTTGATGAGGCCGATAAATTCGCAGATCGCATCGTGGTGATGGTGAAGGGCAATATTGTTGCTGACGGATCCAGTGCGGAAATCAAGCATAAAATGGGCGGCAAAAAGATTAGTTTTGTGGGCGAGAATGCGGATTATAAGGCGCTACCCGGAGTCGTGTCGGTTAACTTCGAGAGTGATCGACACCAGTTGGTATCAAACGACCCGGAAAACACCCTGCGCGCACTGTTGCAGGGCGAAAACGTGCGCGATTTAGAAGTTGTATCGCCGAACCTGGAAGAGGCGTTTATTAACCTGATTGAGGAGGCGAAATAATGAGCACGCGAGTATTAGGAGATGTTGCGATGCAGGGCAGTGCGGAGGTTCAGGCAGTATCGCAAACAGCGCAAAACGAGTCGAGGATTGAGCGTAAAACCCCGCTAAAGCCAGTGCCGCAAGCTGCGGGCGGGGCGCGCGGGAGCCTAGGGATTGCGCTGATGTACCTCTGGAATACGACAAGAAACACCCTCACGGACGTCGCATTCTTCGGATTCCTGATTATTCTGCCGGTCGGCATGTATCTGTTCTTTTCGACCGCGAACGCGACGGATCCGGCGACCGAGCTGGTTGTGAAGCGCTACATTATGGTGTCTATGGCAACCTACGGTGCGATGGGGGCGGCGCTCTCTGCGGGTAACCTGCTGCAGAGTGATCGTGCAACAGGCTGGTTTAGGCAGTTGATGTTGACCAAGATGACGCCGACAATGTTCTTGACGGTGCGCACCATCGGTATCGTGCTGCTGCTGATTCCGTCGATTGTGGCGGTGCTGATAGCAGGGCGGATTACGGGCGTAGAAGTGGAATTCCATATTTACCTGGCGATTATCGGAGTTGCCATATTGGTTCTGCTGCCATTTATTGTGATGGGGCTTGCGATCGGGTTGTGGGTTAGTCAAAAAGCGAGCAGCGGTGTAACGACCCTGGTGATGCTGGGGATGGCGATGCTCGGCGGGCTGTTTATACCGACGCACTTGATGCCTGAAAGTCTGCAAGATATTAGTAAATTCTTGCCGTCATACTGGGCGAATGAGATTTCGCGACTGATCTTGACCGGTGACCCGCTGGAGCCGCGCGGTGTGATCACGCTGGCCGTTTGGTTTGCTGGGGCTGCGCTGTTGGCGATCTTAGGGTATCGCAGAGCAGTTACTACTGCGAAACGGTAGTGTTTTCAATGTTTTGTGCCCGGATTTGCGCGGCAGATTTTATAGTCAGATTGGTAAAATTAGGATTGTGAAAAACTATGATACTGGGTGGGCGCCAGCCTACTCTCCTGAGGCGGCGGGGCAGTCTTTGCCGCAGCGGGCTATCGCCCAGGGGTTGTGGTTTTTGCTGCCGAATGTGCTTTTCCTGGGTGTGCCGCTTATATTTGTTGCGCAGGATCTAACCCCAGAAACAATCCTGGTATATTTGGGACTTTTGGTCAGTATTGCCGTGCTTTTTATCGGAGCGGTTATCGGCGTTGAATGGCGCATTATCCAGAGAATTACATGGTTTTCCTTGCTGACCGCGGCTACTGTGCTCGCAGCGATTGTTGGCGGCGGTGTTGCCGGCATCGGCTATTTTGCGCCGTATGTTTGCTCGGTTGCGGCAATGTTTTTCGCAGCGAAATGGGTGCGAATCTTCATCTCCGTGTATGTGATTTCCTGCGGTGTGTTAGCGATTACAGGAGCGGTGCCAGTTGCAGCTATAGTTGCGTTCGCAGGTGGAGTCTTGGGGTTTACCCTCACGAGCGAGTTTCAAAGGGCTGCGGGTGAGCGGAAAATGCAGGAGTTGCGGGAACAAGTCGCGGTCTTAGCGGTGGCTTCTGAACGGGAGCGTATCGGGCGCGATTTGCACGATATTTTGGGGCACTCGTTAACAGCAATCGCGATTAAAACCGACTTGGCAGAAAAACTTGTTTCCCGTGACGCGAGTGCTGCACAGGCGGAAATCGCCGATATTTCAAGGATTGCGCGGGCTGCGCTCGCGGACGTGCGGGCGACTGCGGCGGGCTTGCGAGAGGTGCGGCTTGCCTCAGAAATTGCGGCGGCGCGAGCGATTTTAGAGGCTGCCGGGATTACTGTCACGGCACCTAGCGCGCTCCCTGTTTTTAACGATGAGAGCTCTGAGGTTTTAGGGTTCTGCGTGCGCGAAGCGGTCACAAATGTGATGCGGCACTCTGGTGCGACCGCTTGCGAAATTGGCGTGTCAGAGCACCTCTTGACGGTAGCCGATAACGGTTCCGGCATCGTTGAGGGCGCATCGTTTTCTGGATTACAGGGCTTGCGGGAGCGCTGTGAATGTGCGGGTTGGCAGCTGTCTGTGGAAAATAACCCAGGAAACGTGGGCGTACGCTTGAGCGTAACGCGGCTGGAGACTGGGGAAAACAGTGCAGTTGCAGCGCAAAAATTGTATGATACTCGCGAAGCTAAAAACATTAGCGATATTTACTGCGCTGCCCAGCAAAAGGAGACAAAATGAGAGTTGTGGTTGCCGATGACCAGTCCCTGATTCGCACTGCGATCTCGACGATGCTCGGGTTGGAATCAGATATTGAGGTTGTGGGGCAGGCGGGGGATTGCGCTGCCGCAGTACAACTTTGCGCCGAGCAGCAGCCTGACGTATTGCTGTTAGATGTGCAGATGCCGGCGGGGAAGGCGGGCTATGCAGACGGTATCGCCGCGATCACCGCTCTGATCGCGCAGTCACCGCAAACCAAGGTGATCGTGCTGACCACTTTCGGGCGCCCAGGCTACCTGCGCCGGGCGCTGGAGGCTGGAGCTAAGGGGTTCATGGTGAAAGACGCCCCAGCAGAAGAGCTTGTAAAAAACGTTCGTGCGGTGCACGCTGGCGCGCGAGTGGTAGACCCAGAGCTTGCCGCCGCATCGCTGAGCGCAGGCGCAAACCCACTAACTGAGAAAGAAATCGAGGTATTATCAGCCGCCCGCGGCGGTGCCTCCACCGCAGAAATCGCGGCGGCGGTGTTCCTCTCCGAGGGCACCGTGCGCAACCACTTCTCAAACATCCTCACCAAACTCGCCGCCCATAACCGCTCCGACGCCCTACGCATCGCCACCCAAAACGGCTGGCTCTAAATGTCGGTGGCTTTGTCTGGCGGGTGCTAAAATTGAAGCATAATGAATAATATGGCGCAGCCCGGAGCGGGCACAGAGTCAGGCGGCGCAGAGCCAGATGGCACTGTGTTTGTGGTGCGCGGTTACGGATTCGCCGGGCGGGTGTTTCGGGCTGAGTATGTCGGTGTTGTGAACGGCGCCGAAACGGTGTTTACCGAGACAGTTGATTTTGCGGAAACTGGAAGTGATTTGGTGCCGAGCGATGCGCTGCAGAAGTTGCTCGCGCTCGCGCTGTCATTGAGTTATTATAAGGCGACTTTTTCAGGGAAAATCAGGGTTGAGTTTCCGCTGACGGACGCCGAAAAATTATTTTATGCGGAGCTGATAAAGCACGGCATGGGTGAGTACGCTTTCGTCAATAATCTGCCGTGGAAGCTGACGCCAGAAATTGATGCAGGTCAGGCAGAGCTTGCAGAACTAGAACCGCGGGAAAACGCAGAAAATCACGCCGAAATTGCCGATAAGCAACCGCTTGTCGCGGTCGGCGGCGGCAAGGATTCGATCGTCACCATTGAGGCGCTAAAGCACGCGGGATTTAAGCCGGTGCTTTTCGCAGTCGGAGATAAGGGTGCGATCCGCGATTCTGTGCGGGTTTCGGGGCTTGACTTTGTAACTTTTAATCGAAAAATCGATCCGCAACTAATCGCAGCGAACCAGGCTGGCGCGCCAAATGGGCACGTCCCGGTGACCGCGATGAACAGCGTAATCGCGCTGATCGCGGCGGAGATTATGGGGCTGGGTGCGGTGATTTTCTCAAATGAGCAGTCCGCGAACTACGGCAACACGCAGTGGTCGGGCATCGAGGTCAATCACCAGTGGTCAAAGAGCCTGGAATTTGAGTATCTGCTGCGCGACACGCTAGCCGCCGCGGGGCGCAGCGCGGACAGTTATTTTTCGCTGCTGCGCGGCTTCCGAGAGCTGGATATTGCCCGCTCATTCGCGACACACCCGCAGTATTTTGACGCTTTCACGAGTTGCAATAAGGCGTATCTGATCAGCGCCGAGCGCCGGGTGAACGGGTGGTGCGGAGAATGTCCAAAGTGCCAGTTTGTGTTCTTGATTTTGGCGCCGTTTATCGGACGGGCGCGCCTGACCCAGATTTTTGGGGTGGATATTCTTGCGGACGCCGCGCAAAAGCAGGGGTTAGTGGATATTTTGGGCATCGGCGAGCAGAAGCCGTTTGAGTGCGTGGGGGAGCCATCGGAGGCCGCGGAGGCGCTCGCGCTTGTCGTGAACGGCGGAGAGTGGGCGGATAGTGCTCTTGTAGCGGAGCTTGCTGCTGCACTATCAAGTGGGTATGGCGCTGATTTTGGGGCTGTATCGGACTCGGATCCGGTGCAGATTAGCGATGACCGCGTGCCCGTCGCATACTTAAAAGCCCGCGATTTTGTGGCGGGGATTGATGCCGATGCAGACCCCCTAAAAATCACTGAAAAACGCGCAGGGAACGGGGCAGCGTGATGAGCATCGGAGTTTGGGGCGCTGGCATCGAGGGGATCGCCGCCACGAAAATGCTTGTAAATCAGGGCGAAAAGGTGTTTATTGCCGATGAGCTTGCAAGCGAACGCCCTGATGCGTTGCCAGAAACCGTCGATTTTTACTGCGGTGAGAATGCGATCGCGCACCTGTTAAACGCAGAAACCGTGTTTTGCAGCCCGGGGGTGCCGGGGGTGCACCCGTTCCGTGAGCAGCTGAAAAGTGCGGGCGTAAAACTGACATCGTTAGCGAATCAGTGGATGCAGACCTATGGCGACCGCACAATCGGGGTCACCGGCACCAAGGGCAAGAGTACCACTACCACGCTCGTCGCGGGGCTGCTAGTCGCGGCGGGCAAGCCTGCGCACATTGGCGGTAACATAGGCGTGCCGCTCGATACCCTGCCAGCGGGCAAAGAGGCCGCTGCCGTCGAGCTGTCGAGTTACCAGTGCGCCTCCCTGCAAAAATCCCCGAAAATCGCGGTTATCACGAGCCTGTACTCCGACCATCTGCCGTGGCACGGCTCGCAGGAGCAGTATCTCGCCGACAAAATGCGGGTTTTCGGGGCCGGCTGCGAAGTTTTGGTGTCTGATAGCACCGTGCTAGCACAGGTGCAAAAGCTCGGCGTAAACTTGCCAAAAACGGTGCGAACACCAGACGATGCTCTCAAAACTCGAATCGATGGGATCCTAAAAACCGCCCAAGTGAGCGTCATGCCGCAGAACCTGTGCTTGGCGGTGCTCGCCGCTGAGGCATTGCTCGAACACAACCTAACAGATGCAGAAATCCACAGCGCGCTCGTGAGTTTCCAGCCCCTCCCGCACCGCTTGCAACTGGTCTCCGAAGCGCGCGGTCTGCGCTGGATCGATGACACCCTTTCGACCGTGCCAGAGAGCGTGATTATCGCGCTGCAGGCGTTCCCAGGCGAGGTTGTGCTGCTGGCTGGCGGGCTGGATCGCGGCATCAACTACACAAAACTCACAGATTTCCTGAAAGGTCGCACCCCGCTGCCGCGCGTAATCACCCTCCCAAGCAATGGCAAACGCATCGTCGATGCCTACGAAAAAGCACACCCAGACTTCGTGCACCATGCAAGCAGCCTCGAGGAAGCAGTAAAACTAGCCCCGGAATTCGCGCTAGAGGGCGCCACGGTGCTCCTTTCGCCAGGCGCCCCCAGTCACGACCTCTACAAAAACTACGCCGACAAATCTGCCCACTTCATCGCCGCAATCAGGGCGCTCGATCCTGAGCAATAAGCATAAAAACTAACCTGGCAGCAAAACTCGCCACTTTTTATCCAAGCTATTCAAATATATACTTTGTAGACAATTTGCCCCCAAAACTCAGGACTTTTTAAAATCGGTAGCGTAGACTGAAAGAAACGGCATCATCGCCCCAACGAGCGGAGAAAAATGACAGAGCACACCAGAGCAGACGGCCGGACCCCACAGCAGCTGCGCAAAGTAACGATCGAAACCGGCTGGAGCAGCCAGGCAGAAGGGTCGGCACTGATCAGCTTCGGCAACACCCGCGTGCTGTGCACAGCGTCATTTACCGAGGGCGTGCCACCGTGGCTGCGCGGCCAGGGCACCGGCTGGGTCACGGCCGAATATGCGATGCTGCCGCGCTCCACAAACGAGCGCATGACCCGCGAATCCGTAAAAGGCAAAATTGGCGGACGCACCCACGAAATTTCCCGGCTCATCGGTCGCAGCCTGCGCGCCGTGGTTGACACAAAACAGCTTGGCGAAAATACGATCGTGATCGACTGCGACGTGTTACAGGCAGACGGCGGCACCCGCACAGCCTCGATCACCGGCGCGTATGTGGCTCTCGCCGAAGCGATCAAATGGGCTGTTGAACGGCGAATTTTGCGCCCGAATGCGCAGGTTTTGCGTGATAGTGTGGCTGCGATCTCTGTCGGCATCGTAGACGGTCGGGCGGTTGCGGATCTGCCTTATGTGGAAGATTCTGTTGCCGAAACCGACATGAATGTGGTGATGACCGGCTCTGGCGACTTCGTGGAAGTGCAGGGCACGGCGGAAGGCATCCCGTTTAATCGTGGCGAGTTGCAGGAGCTGCTTGACCTGGCCGAAAACGCGATCGCGGAACTGACCCTGCAGCAGCAGCAGGCCCTGACCCGAAGCGCTGCAGAGACCGCAGAAACCTGTAAAACCGAAGCCAGCGCAGGGGAGTGCGCATAATGCCAGAAATCGTGGTCGCAACCCGCAATGCCCACAAACTCGCGGAAATCGGCGAAATTTTAGCGCCTGTTTTGCCGGGTGTGCAGTTGCTGCCCGACACGGCCCCGGCTCCAGCCGAAACCGGCACTTCGTTTATTGAAAATGCGCTAATTAAGGCGCGCACGGCAGCCAGTCACACCGGCAAACTTGCCCTTGCCGACGACAGTGGCATCAGCGTTGAGGTGATGGGCAGCTCGCCCGGCATTTTTTCGGCGCGCTGGGCAGGACCGGATCGCAGCGATCGCGACAATTTAGAGCTGCTGCTGTGGCAGATGCGGGACGTGCCCGAGAACGCGCGTGCGGCAAGTTTTGTGTGCGCTGCGGTCGCGGTGTTGCCGCTGCCCGGCGGCGGTTTTGCGGAGCGCACGGCTCTGGCTCACTGGCACGGCACGCTGCTTGCCGCTCCGCAGGGAGAGCAGGGGTTCGGTTATGATCCGATTTTCCAGCCAGCAGGCCACACCTGTTCTGCCGCAGAGCTTACCGCTGTTGAAAAAAACGCCCTCAGTCACCGCTTCCGTGCTTTCAGCGAGCTTGCCCCGCAGCTGCCTGAGCTTTTGGCAAGTTAGATTTGGGGTTTTGGCGTAAGCTCGCAACTTTAGCGTTTCGCTCCCGCGTGCTTGGCGCTGTGTTCGGCGCTGTTCCGGCTCTGCTTACTTGCGCATTTGTTTCCCTAGCTTTTTCGCAAAAATATCCGCTCAGAAGTTCAAGCAGTTAAAGTTTTGTAAACCTGCAAAACCTGCAAAAACAAACCCCCGCACTCCTGCAGAATTCCGCAAAAGTCGGGGGGTTGCGCGCTAAAAACTGGGGCTGTTTTCGCCCGATTCTAGAGTCCAGATAAGGCGCTCGCCGGGCTTAGTTTTCGCCCTGTTCGTCGCCGTGCTCGTCGTAGTGGTCGCCGTGCTCTGCGTGACGGTGGCCGTCGTGCAGGTAGTCGACGTGGTCGCCGTGTGGCACTGCTTCGTGGCCGCAATCGCTGCCGTGTGCGTGTTCAGCTACGGTGTGCTCGCCAATTTCGTGTTTTTTGTCGCCCATTTTGGTGTCCTTTCGGTTGTTTTGGGTTGGTTTTTGGATTTGGGTGGTGGTTTAGTTGCCGGCCGCTGCAGGATCTCGGCCGGCGCTTAGTTGGCTGGTTCGCTCGGCTGGCCGGCTTTTTCGCGACTGTGGCTGATCGCGTCTTTGATAATGTGCGCGACGTGCGCGTCTGCCAGTTCGTAGCGCACGGTCTGCCCGTCTTTTGTACCCTTCACCAGTTCGCCGGCACGCAGGTTTTTCAGGTGTTGCGAGGCCATCGGCTGGGTGATGCCCAGGTGGGTCACAATTTCGCTCACGCTGTGTGGCCGTTCGGCGAGCAGCAGCAGCACGCTCAGTCGCGTTTCGTGCCCGAGCAGTTTGAAGATCCCGGCTGTGTCTGCCAGCAGCCTTGGGTCGCAGTTGCCATAGGTGCAGTCGCCAGCCGCGTGGTTGTGTGCGATTTCGTTCATAGCTCCATTTAAACATATTTATAAGTAAAATGCAATATGCTTATGAGCTGCTAGAGATAGTCGTTATCGTTTCCCGCAAAATCCCGCACATTTCCGCTAATCTTGTCCTTTTTATCCCCAAAATTCCCGCAAAAACTCAACAACTCCCGGGCGTGTCGCCTATTTTCCAGCTCGAAAATACTCCGGCCGACTTTGAAACAAAATTCGTTAAGTAAATAAGCGAGTAGGCAGCAGGTGTGTAAGTAAATAGGACAGCAGCTCGCAAAATAAGTAAGTAACAAATCAGCAACTAGCTAATTAAATTCGTAGCCTAACAGATTTGCGGTTTTCCGCTTCTCGTTTTCAATTCCGTAACCGCCCGAGTCTTGCAGCTCCCCAAATCGCACCCGCAAAATTTAAAGTTACTAAACTCCAAAAATTGCCAAATTTCAAAACTCCAAAACTTCAAATGCCAAAAACAAAACATTCAAAACCCAAGCATCAAAAATTACAAAAAATCCCCGCCCATTCAACGCCGAAACCTCTATAAAACCTGCCCAATTTTTGTATTTTTCAACCAAATTTCTAGCCGGGGTTGACTTTCACCCCCCCCTGATACTATCAGACTGTTGAAGTTATTTGCTCAAAAAATAACCTTAATTTTCCGCTGAACAGGAGAATCAATGGAACCGCAAAAAGACGTCCCCCAAAACCTGCCAAACAGGCCGGTAAATCAAGCAGAAAATACCGCAGTTTCACCGCAAATCCGCAATCTTGCGCATCAACAGGAAGCGCCGCAAGAAGAAGAGAAATCAAACAAATTCGTCGACGGGGTGGAGAGCGCTGCGGACTGGGTTTCCGACGCGATCGAAGCGGTAAAGTCGTGGGGCATTTTGGCGATCGGTGTGGTCGGTCTAATCTATACGGTGGCTTCCGGAAACTGGAACATTTTGTGGCCGTCATTAGCGCTCGTTGGCATCGGCCTGTGGCTAGTTTTCTAATGTTTGCCAATTTTGCCGATTTTTGTGCGTTTTTGTAAAGTTTTGTGCTGGTTTTTAGCGTAAAGGAATATATGGATTAGGCAAATTTTCGTAACTTTCCCGGTTCCGAGCAGGCTTGTTTGGGACGCAAATACTAACCAATTTTTCAGTTATTTAGATAGAAAGAAGACTCAAAAATGAAAACTAACTCTGTTCTTAACAAAATTTTTGCTTGCGTTGGCGCGACCGCGCTGCTGTTCTGTGCGGCCGGCTGTTCGGGCAGCAAAGGCAGCAACACCGCCTGTGGCGATTTCAAGAAAATGTCGAAAGATGACCAGAAAAAGGTTGTGACGGACATGCTGAAGGAAAAGGGCGATAGCGAGCCGGGCGGCCTAAAAGTGACCGCTTCGCACACTGCTGTCAAGGCTTATTGCTCGACCGTTGGCGGCGAAAAAGACAAGATCGGTAATGCCAGCCTGGACAACCTGATCAAGAAAAAACCGTAACGTCTAACTTCACAAGGTGCTCTCCGGTCTCGCCGGGGAGCATTTTGTTTTGCCGTAGCCGGTTTTGGCGAGTTTGCCGGGTTTGGAGCTGTTTTGTTTTCGTTGTTGCCGCCTTAGAGCGCCGTTTAGAAAATGCCCTGTAGATTTTTTACTATGGTACTATTTATGGTACTATAATTGTGTGGGTAACAAGATCGTAGACATTTTGAGGCGAATGCGGCAATCGCCCAAAAATGTGCGTTTTGCAGATTTGGAAAAGGTCTGTGACCACTATTTTGAAAGTCGCAACTCAAAAGGCACTTCACACAAAACCTACAAAACTCCCTGGCCGGGCGACCCACGAGTAAACATACAGAATTTTGGCGGGAAAGCCAAGCCATATCAGGTAAATCAAGTGCTGCAAGCAGTGGAAAAACTTAACAAACTTGCGAACAAAGAAAAGGAGTGAGCGCCATGGATATTGACAAATACACATATCAGGTTTTTTGGTCTGAAGATGATGATGCCTATGTGGCCACGGTAGCAGAGTTTCCGTCACTGTCTTGGCTGGCTGCTCGGCGACAAGATGCGGAATCCGGGCTGCTTGATTTGGTGACCGAGGTCGTGTCAGATATGGCGGAGTGTGGGGAGGAGATTCCGGAGCCGCTTGGTGTGCGGTCATATTCGGGCAGATTTAATGTGCGCATTTCGCCGTCGTTGCACCGTCGTTTGGCGATTACCGCTAAAAGCGAGGGCGTTTCTTTGAACGCGCTTGTAAACCAAAAACTAGCTGCTGCCTAATTCTGAGCTTTAAAGCGAAGCTTGCGCATCGGTAGAAAGGCGCGGAAAATGGGGCGGCGCGCCGGGGCGTGCGCGTGGGGCGAAAATTCGCTAAGATTGTTTGTGCGGATGTGGTGGAATTGGTAGACACGCCAGATTTAGGTTCTGGTGCAGCAATGCGTGAGAGTTCAAGTCTCTTCATCCGCACCAATTCTTTTCCCGCTTGCTCTGCTAGTAAGCGGGTCACTTTTTGACAGCAGTTTTAGACGGCGCGGTCGCGCACGAGGTCGCGGAGGGTGGCCGGGTCGGGGGCGATCTCGACCGTGCGCTGCGGCAGGGCGATCATTTCTTGCATTTCGGCAGAAAGCTCCGGCTCAAAATCCAGAGCCTCCACCACGGTCTCGGCAAACTTGTGCGGTTTCGCAGTCTCCAAAACATAAATTGGTGCATCACCGGCAGTCGCACTAGCCGCAAACTCGAGCGCAACATGCACGCCGTCAGCGGTGTGCGGGTCAATCAGCACCCCGGTTTTTTCGTAAGTTTCACGAATCGTTCGCACCCTGTCAGCATGGCTCGACCTGCCACTAAACAGCCCAAACTCCGCTTGCAACCGCGGCAAATGTTCACTCAAATCAAGCGCGCCAGTAGCCTCAAGCGCATCAAAAGCAGTTTTTAACGACTCTCCGTCACGCCCCAGCAGCTCAAAAATAAACCGCTCAATATTCGACGCCTTCGAAATATCCATCGACGGGCTGGAAGTAACATGCGTGTCGGCAGCGCTGCGCGGCCGGTAAACCCCGGTGCTAAAAAACTCGTGCAAAACATCGTTCTCGTTCGTCGCAACCAGCAAAGCCGCAACAGGCAACCCCAGCTGCCGGGCAATAAACCCGGAAAAAACGTTACCAAAATTACCACTCGGCACCGCAAAAGAAACCTTAAAATCGGCCCGTTCGCGCTCTGCCAAAGCATCGGTCGCGCGCAACCAGGTCCAAAAATAGTAGACACTCTGCGCCGCAATCCGCCCAAAGTTAATCGAATTAACCGCCCCGAGACTCACCTCGGCCTTAAAATCAAGATCGCCGTTCAGCGCCTTCACCAGATTTTGGCAGTCGTCAAAAACGCCGTCCACCACCACGTTGTGAATATTGCTGTCGGCCAGCGAATACATTTGCGCCCGCTGAAAATCGCTCATGCGACCCTTCGGCGAAAGCATAATCACAGAAGTGTTTGGCTTGGAACGAAACGCGTATTCCGCAGCAGAACCGGTGTCGCCGCTGGTCGCACCCAAAATATTGAGTTTTCCGCCCGTCTGTTGCAAAAGATACGGGATCGCTTCACCCAAAAACTGCATCGCCAAATCTTTGAAAGCCAGCGTCGGGCCCTCGCTCAAACCGGCCAAACCAAGCCCGTTTTCACCCAAATTTTTAAGCTGCGTAACCGGCACTATATCGTCGCTCGCAAACTGGCTGCCGTATGCGGCCCGGGTGATTTTTAGCAAATCTTCCGCAGCAATTTCCGGCCAAAAAATACCGATAATTTTAGCCGCCAAATCCGCGTAACCCAGCTCGCGCAAACCTTCCAAATCGGCCGCACTCAGATGCGGCAAACTGGCCGGCACTGCCAAACCGCCATCGGGCGCAAGCCCCGCCAAAAGTACTTCACTAAAAGAAATCGGCTCCATACCGCCGCGCGTCGAAATAAACTCCATAACCCAATTTTGCCCTATTTTTCTGGAATTTTGCCGTGTGCTGGGCGGGTTTTGCGGCAGGGACATTATTAAGTGTTGCTGCTAGACGGTAGGCTTAAATATGACAGAACTTTTTGAAAGGACCGTTATGAAATTAAAATCTGTGATTTTCGGGATCGTGCTCGGTTTCGGGCTAGCGCATTTTGCCAACCGCACCCCGGCAGGTAAGCGCGTGTTTGACCGGCTGAACCAGATCGGTGAAGAAATTTGCGATGCTGTGCGCGAGGGATATCGCGGCAGTTAGCACAGTTTTAAGCTGTTTGGGTTTGTTTATGGACGCAGCGAGGATATTTTCGTGTGCATTTAACGCTTTATGCCCAGCAAAATCCCGACAAAACCTGGTAAATTTAGTAGTAGTTTTTAGACGAAAATAAGGTGGCAAAATGAAAACCGCAGAAATCCGCAAACGCTGGCTCGACTTTTTCGAGAAAAAAGGGCACACCGTCGTCCCCTCCGCGTCGCTGGTAAACGACGACCCGAACCTGCTTTTCACGGTTGCCGGCATGGTGCCGTTTGTGCCGTATTTCACCAATGTGGTGCCGGCGCCTTTTGGGCGTGCGACCAGCGTGCAAAAGTGTATTCGCACCAACGATATTGAAGAGGTTGGGCGCACTCCGCGGCACGGCACGTTTTTTCAAATGTGCGGCAACTTCTCGTTTGGCGACTATTTTAAGCGCGGCGCGATCGAGTTTGCCTGGGAACTTTTGACCACTTCTGAGGCCGAGGGTGGCTTGGGATTTGACCCGAAAGATTTGTGGGTTACGGTCTATAAAGAAGACGATGAGGCGCATGGCCTGTGGCGGGAAATTTCCGGTCTGCCAGAAGACCGAATCCAGCGGCTAGACAAAGACACAAACTACTGGTCGACCGGGCAGCCCGGACCAGCCGGTCCATGTTCAGAAATCTTTTTTGACCGGGGACGCGAATACGGCCAGGACGGCGGGCCAGCCACCGACGATGATCGCTACGTCGAAATCTGGAACCTCGTATTTATGCAGTACGAGATCGATAACGTAAAGTCGAAAATCGATTTTAACGTGCTGGGCGAGCTGCCGAAAAAGAACATTGACACCGGGCTTGGTCTGGAGCGCGTCGCGTTCATCAAACAGGGCGTCGACAATATGTACGAGATCGACCAGGTGCGGCCGGTGCTTGACCGGGCTGCGGAACTAGCTGGCGTTACCTATGGCGAAAACGCGGAAAATGATGTGCGCTTGCGCGTGGTGGCAGACCATGTGCGCTCTTCGCTGATGCTGATCGGCGACGGGGTGACCCCGAGCAATGTCGGCCGCGGCTATATTTTGCGTCGTTTGCTGCGTCGCGTGATCGTGCAAATGCGGCTTTTGGGCGTGGAAGGGGCAACCTTCCCGGAGCTTTTCCCGGTTTCGCGCGATGCAATGTCGCCGGCCTATCCTGAAGTTGCCGACAAATACGATTTTATTTCTAAAGTTGCCTACGCAGAAGAAAAAGCATTTTTGCGCACGATTTCTTCCGGTCTGGTGATTTTGGACGGCGCAATCGAGAGCGCAAAAGGCGAAAGCAAACCGGTTGCCGGCGATGCGGCCTTCCTGCTGCACGACACCCACGGTTTCCCGATCGAGCTGACGGTGGAACTGGCAGAAGAAGCCGGCTTGCAGGTAGATCACGGCGTGTTTGGCAAGCTGATGCAAGAACAGCGTGACCGGGCAAAAGCCGCGGCAAAAAATAAAAAAGGCCAGGCCGTTGACAAACGGGTTTATGAATCTTTGCGTGCTCTGGGCGAAACCAAGTTTGTCGGTTATGAAGAGCTTGAGGGTGAAAGCCGGGTGCTCGGACTGCTGGTAGACGGTCAGCCGGCACAGCGGGCGAGCGCCGGGCAAACCGTGGAAGTGGTGCTGGCAGAAACTACACTGTTTGCCGAATCTGGCGGCCAAGACAGCGACCAGGGGCAGATTATCGGCGACAACTTTATCGCCGAGGTGCTCGATGTGCAGCGCACAATTCCGGGACTGATCGTGCACACGGTGCAGCTGCAAGAGGGTGAAATCGCGGTGGACGATAAAGCCACAACTAAAGTTGATGCGCACTACCGCTATGGCGCGCGTCAGGCGCACTCCGGCACTCACATTATGCACGCGGTTTTGCGGCAGGTTTTGGGGCAGCAGGCATATCAGGTTGGTTCATACAACAAGGCCGGCTATTTGCGTCTGGACTATGCGCACGGTGAAGCGCTGAGTGCCGCGACTAAAACCGAGGTGGAAGAGGTGTGTAACCTGGCGATTCGCGAGTCACTCGATGTCTGCGCAAGCTATATGCCGATGCAGCAGGCACAAGACATCGGCGCACTGTCACTTTTTGGTGATAAATACGAAGACATTGTGCGCGTGGTGGAAATCGGTGGACCGTGGTCGCGCGAACTCTGTGGCGGCACTCACGTGAAAAACTCTTCGCAGGTTTCGCTGATTTCGTTAATGTCGGAAAGCTCTGTGAGCTCCACCAGTCGGCGTGTGGAGGCACTGGTTGGGTTTGAAGCGTTCCAAAACTTTGCCGCAGAACGGGCATTGGTGACAGAACTGTCTAACGGGCTGAAAGTTCCGCGCGCAGAACTTGCCCAGAGGGTGCATGATATTGCTGCGCACCTCAAATCTGCTGAAAAGAAAATCGCGCAGTTGGAGATGGAAAAACTCACCCAGCAGCTGCCAGAACTGTTGGAAAACGCCCAGCAAATTGGTGGCTCAAGTGTGATTGCGGCCGACTTGGGCACTATCGGCTGCGCAGACGACCTGCGCGCTTTCTCCCTGCAGATACGCGATAAATGGGGCAGTGCAGCGGGCGTAGCAGTGCTTTTTGGTGTGCTCGGTGAAAAGCCGTTTGTGGTTGCGGCG
>JAUNHM010000015.1:0-1232 GCA_030523945.1 Microbacteriaceae bacterium | reverse complement strand
ACCGCAGCAGCGCGCGATTTGGGTGTGAAAGCCGGTGATCTGGTGCGGGTGGCAGCAAAAACCCTCGGCGGTGGCGGTGGTGGCAAGCCGGACATTGCCCAGGGCGGCGGTCAAGATGTGACTCAGATTGACGCGGCAATTGCGGCGGTGAAAAGCGAGCTGGCAGGTAATTAAAAATGTTTGGCGTGCGGTTGGGAATCGACGTGGGCAAGGCTCGCGTCGGCGTGTCGCGCTGTGATCCGCTGGGTACACTGGCTGTCCCTGTCGAAACAGTGCCGCGCACAACCGCGCTCGCAGACGCAGCTGAAAATGATCAAAACAGCAGCGCAGATCTGGCAAAAATCGCGGAAATTGCCGCAGAATACGGCGCAACCGGCGTGTTTGTGGGGCTGCCGCTAAATATGCAGGGCGAAGCGACTCTGTCCACCGCTGACGCAGAACATTTTGCGCAAAAACTCGCTATTTTCCTGGCAGAAACCGGGCAAAATCTGCCGGTGCGACTGGTCGACGAGCGGCTTTCCACGGTGACCGCACAGGCGCAACTGCACCAGGCCGGACGCAACACAAAACGCTCGCGACAGGTGATTGACCAGGCCGCGGCGTGCATAATTTTGCAGCATGCGATCGATAGCGAACAACGCAGCGGCAAAAATGCTGGTAAACTTGTTGAGATCACGAAGGAACGCGAATAGAGCGCGACGCAAACCACGGCGCGCAAATTGAAGCGGGAGAAAATGACAGATAACAACTTTGATGAAGACCTGAGCAAGCTCAGCCGGCGAGAAATACGCTTGCTGATGGAAAAGCGCGCTCAGGAACAGCGTGAGCGGGAAGAACGCGAAGCCGCAGAACAGCGTGCTCGGCAGGAAAGCGAACAGCTTGCTGAGCAAACAACTCTTGCATCAACAGAGCAGCATTCTGCAGAGATCTCTTCGGAAGCAGATGAACTTTGGCAGGCATACCAGGCAGATTTTGCCGAAAGCCAGCAGAAAAAAGAGCCTGCACCTGAGGCGAGCAGGCCGGCTGAACCCGCACAAGAGCCTGCCCGCGAATCGGTTCCGTTTAGCGAAATTGAAATGCCGGCAGACGGCGGAAACTCACGCACTATTTTCGATCTAACTGGTGAGATTCCTGAGTCAAGCCGCGAGGCAGAGCCGGTAATCAGTCAGGATACTTTTGTAAACTCTGAGATTACAAGCGTGCCGGAGCCGGTAGTTGAGTTTGCGCCGGAG
>JAUNHM010000112.1 GCA_030523945.1 Microbacteriaceae bacterium | reverse complement strand
TGTAAATTAGCCTTAAAACCCAAAAAACTATCAGCAAAAAACGGTAGAATAGACACATATTTGTTAGAAAGGACACTATGCGTCGTCGAATTTTCACCACCACCGCACTGCTTGCCGCAGGTGCTCTGCTGCTCAGCGGCTGCGGGCATTCCGCACAAGACCAGCAAAATGCGCTGGCAAAAGCGCAACAGGAATGTGGTGTGCGCTATGCACCGGGAGCAGTCAGCGATAAAGTGAAAGTGGCAGCGGGCGGCGAAATGCCTGAAAAAGTGGCGACAGCCCCGGATTTTCAGGTCACAGACGCGCAGGTGAGTCGTTCTGTGCAGGGCAGCGTAGATCATAAACGACTGGTGAAAAGCGGCGATGTTTTGGTCGCTGAAATGGCGGTTTATAACGGCAAAACCGGCGAGCGGCTTTATGCAAGCAAAGACTCTGGCAACGACGGCGGGCAAAAATTCCAGGTGATTCCGCCGCAAGAGCAAGATAACAGTTTTGCTGCGGCAATGCGCTGTGCCGCGGCAGGCGAGCGGCTGACCGTCGTCTTTAGTCCTGAAGAAACCGAGCAGCTAGAACAGCAAACCCGCACCAATCTGGGTGGGCGGGCAGTTTTGGTGCTTGATGTGAAGGCCATTAGCGGCGGCAAAGCCGAGGGGCACGAACATGCGCTGCCTTACGGCTATCCGGCCGTGACTCGGGTCGAAAACGGCCACCCGGGCGTGATTAAATCGCTGGCGGAGGCTCCGAGCAAGCTTGATGCTGCTGTGCGCATTGCCGGAAACGGTGCAAAAATCGAGTCCGCAGACAATATTGTGGCGCGAGTTTTCAGCGTCTCTTGGAAGGGCGAAATTCTAGAAGATAACTGGAACACGCCCGGGGCGCTGCTTGGCTCCGAGCAAGCTCCGGTGGTGTCATGGCGTGGGCAGCTGACAGGCAAAAAGGTCGGTTCACAGGTGGTTGTGCTGCTGCCTGCCACCGATAAAGAGCCGGCGCAGAGCGTGATCGTCGATATTCTCGCGGCAAGTCACTAGGGTGTGCTGTGGTGGCCTCGGTGCGCAACACAAGCTGGTCGCCTGAGCATGATGCTGCGGAAGCGGCAGCGTCTGCTGGTGCCGCCCTGGAACCTGCCGGGTCGGCGGCTGCTGCGAAAATCGCTGGGAACGCTGACACTGCAAAACATAACGGGCTGAAAATACCGCAGGAGCGCGCTAAAAATAGTCTGCTGCGAGTGCTCAATCTGTTGCAGCTACTCGGCAGTGCGCCGGAAACCGGGCTGAATCGCGCCGAAATCTTTGACGCGCTAGAGCAGTATGATCTTGCTAACTATGCCAGCGAAGAGCTGCGCAAACGCGCTTTTGACGTGGATAAGGCAGTTCTAGCGGAGCTTGGCTTGGATTTTAGATGCGGGAGCGCCACCGAGGCCGCGCCACAGTTTGTGCGCTACCGTATCGACCCGCTTGCCGCGCAAATGCCAGACGGCATATTTTTTAGTGCTGCAGAAGCTGCCCTGTTACGGGCTGCGTGTATGTTTGTGGCAGACGAAAAAGCGGTTTTGCGTTCCGGGCTGCTGGCAAAAATTGCTGCTTTGCAAGAAAAGCCGGAAGAAAGCGAGATAGCGGTGCGGGCAAATCCGCTGGCCGATCCGCAAATTTTACGGGAAATTTTGCCCGCTTTGCAGGGGCAGGGCGTTTTGCGATTTATGTATGCAAAACCCGGGAAGCAGGCCACAGAACGCACAGTTTCTCCGCAACGCTTGCTGCTTTTAGACGGGCGACTAAACCTGCTGGCTTGGGACCATAAACGGCGCGCGCTGCGGCATTTTCTGCTGCACCGGATTGTGAGCGTGCCTGTCTCTGTAGCAAAAATAAAACCGGTGGTGGCAAGTGAGCAGCAGATTGCGGCGGCAGGGCAAGAACTTGAGCAGTTGCGGCAACGGCAAGTGGCGGTTTTGCGCGATAATGCGGGGCTTCAACGTCGTGTGCAGGTAGTTGATTTTTGGGCACAAACCGGCGAATTTTTAGCAAATGCGGAGCACGAGAGCGTGGTCGGCCCGCCAGAGCTGGTGACACATCTGCGGCAGGTTTTGCAGCGGGTTATCGCCCAGCACAGTGACGCGCCGCAAAAATTTGGCGGCTTAAGTGATGTGCCGCGTTTTGACCTGTCGCAAGAGGTGGGTAAGGCGGTATCTTCGGGCAGGCCTGGGCGTCCGGGCGCGGCAAACGCGGTTGATTATGCGCTGTCACTGATCGCGCTGGTGCCCGCGCTCGAAGATGCTTCGCTAACCGCTATAGCGCACATTTACGACACCGATATTGCGCAGATTTGCGGCCTGGTTGAGACGATAAATATGGTCGAGCCGGTCGATACCGCATTTGCGCGCAGCCCGGGTTATTTGTTTGATTTGGATCTGTATCAGCGCTCGCAGCAGTTAGATTTGCTGGAGCGTGGCGTGTTTGTACGGCCGTTGCGGTTTACCCCGGACGAGTTGCGGCTTTTGCATCAGGGGCTTGATCTGCTGGCTCCGAGTTTGAGCGGGGAACTTTTGCAGGCGGCACAAAAGTGCGAGCAAAAACTTGATGTGCTGGGGGAGAGCGGTGCGGAAAGACAAGGCGAAACGGCGCGGCAGGCTGAAAAGCATGGTCAGCCCGATTGCCCGGCTGGTTTAAGAAATGATTCTGCTACCTACCCGGCAGAAAACCTGCGGCAAACTATTGAGCGAGCAGTTTTGGAAAAACGGCTGCTTACTTTTATATATCAAAAACAGCAGGTGCCTGGTCGCCCGCAAAGTGAGAGGCAAACGCGCCGTGTTGTGGCACAGCGCTTGCGCTATGCAGGCGCAAAATGGCTGCTAGAGGGTTTTTGCCTCGAGCGGCAGGCTTCGCGTGCCTTTGATTTGCGGGGTATTTCGGCTCTGGAAGTTGGGGAGATCAGGCCAGACGTGCCTGATTTTAAGCGTGAAAGGCAGCGTTTTGATAAGGGTGAAGTTGCCTTGATAGCGGTTTCGCGCGGTGCACGTCAGCAGATTGCCGAGTTCGAGCCACGCTATGGCGCTAACGTGCCACGCACGGCCTCGGGCAAAGAAATGCCTGATTGGTTGCTGGCACAGGTG
>JAUNHM010000111.1 GCA_030523945.1 Microbacteriaceae bacterium | reverse complement strand
GTTTCACAAAATGTTTCACGGTCGCTTGCCGCAGCAATTTCTGAAATTTCTGCGACTTTTGCGGTAATTGTGGAGCCACCCAGCGCCTTAATCAGTGCCTCTTTTGCCGCAAATCGGGCCGCAAGTGAGCGCACTGTCATTTGCGCAGCCAGCTCTGCTTCGGTAAAAAGGCGCTTTGCCAGCGGAGAAAGGTGCGGATCTGCGCCCAGTTTCGCCGCAAACCTGGCCAGCGAAACCGTGTCACATCCGATCCCAAAAATCATTTTGCTTGCCTTACAGGTTCGCCTAAAAAACGAGATGCGCGTTATTCTACCGTCACCGATTTAGCCAGGTTACGTGGCTGATCCACGTCAAGTCCCTTGGTTTCGCACAGTTCCAGCGCAAACCACTGCAGCGGAATAATCTGCAAAAGCGGCTCAAACAGCGGATCGACCAGCGGCAGCCGCACCACATCGTGAGCAAAAGGCAGCACCGCAGTGTCGCCCTTTTCCACGATCGCGATCACGCGTGCCCCGCGCGCCCGAATTTCCTGAATGTTTGAAACAACTTTGGAGTGCATTAGCGGCGATTTGCGCGGGCTCGGCACCAAAACAAACACCGGCAGGCCGTGATCGATCAGTGCGATCGGGCCGTGTTTCAGCTCGCCTGCAGCAAAGCCCTCCGCGTGAATATAGGCGAGTTCTTTCAGCTTGAGCGCCCCCTCGAGTGCCGTCGGGAATCCCACATGGCGACCCAAAAACAGCACCGAGCGGGTGTCGGCCATCCAGCGAGCCATCTGCTGCATTTGCTCATGAGTTTGCACCGCCTCGGCGATTTTTGCCGGGAGCGACTCTAGCTGCTCCACCGCGCGCGCCTGTTCGTCGGCCGCGATCGTGCCGCGCACCCTCGCCAGATGCAGCCCAAACAACTGCAGTGCCACAATCTGTGCCAAAAACGCTTTGGTCGAAGCAACCGCAACTTCTGGCCCGGCATGGGTGTAAATTGCTGCGTCGGACTCGCGCGGAATCGTAGCACTCTGGGTGTTGCAGACCGAAATCGTCTTGCAGCCGTGCTCCTTGGCAAAATCAACCGCACGCAAAACGTCCATGGTTTCGCCGGACTGACTCACCGAAATTACCAGCGTTTTTTCGCACAAAATTGGGTTTTTGTAAGGGAATTCGTTGGCGAGCTCCACCTCGACCGGTACCCGCGCCCACTGCTCAATCGCATAGCGCGCAATCTGCCCAGCATAGCCGGCGGTGCCACAGGCGATCACCACAATGCGGTTAATTTCTTGCAAATATGTGTCGCCGAGTTGTGCCAATTCCGGAATCGCCACCTCGCCATCACTAATGCGCCCGCGCAAAGTATTGGCCACAGCCTCGTGCTGTTCCGAAATTTCTTTGGACATAAACCATTTCCAGCCGCCCTTGTTGGCCGCTCCCGCGTCCCAGGCAACCTCAAATTCGCTGCCCTCAACCGGTTCGCCAGCAAAGTTTTGCAGTCGCACTTCGTCGGCTGTCACCACCGCGATTGTGTCGTCGTCAACAGCAATTGCGCGCCGAGTGTGCTCCACAAAAGCAGCCACGTCACTGCCCAAAAAGTTTTCACCCTCACCCAGGCCAATAACCAGCGGTGAATGGTGGCGGGCGCTCACGATTTTACCCGGCTCATCCACACTAAAAGCGAGCAGGGTAAAGGTGCCATTGAGCTGTTTCACAATATTTGCAAAGGCGGTTTCCAGATCGCCCACCCGTGCAAGTTCGCGTCCGAGCAGGTGTGCAACCACCTCGGTGTCGGTTTCGCTCTTAAACTCAGCATCTGGCATAGTTTCGCGCAGTTTCGCAAAGTTTTCGATAATGCCGTTGTGGATAAGCGCAATTTTGCCGCAGTCGCTCAGGTGCGGGTGCGCGTTTTCGTCGGTTGGCCCACCGTGGGTCGCCCAGCGGGTGTGCCCGATGCCGGTATTTCCGGCAGGAATCGGCTCGTTTTCAAGCAGCTCCAGCAGTCTAGCGAGTTTGCCGGCACGTTTGCGCAGTGCGATCTGCCCGCTGTCTGCCGCAATTGCGATCCCAGCGGAATCATATCCGCGATATTCCAGGCGCGCCAGACCGGCGAGCAAAACATCAGCGGTGTTTCCCGCCCCAACATATCCTACAATTCCACACATAATACTTATTTTAGTGGCAAGATAGATAATGATGACCGAAGATTTGCTTAAAATCCATAAACCCGACCCGGCTGCACTCGACTTTTCCGGTAAAAACGCGCAGGATTCGCCTGAAACCTCGATGCCGTCGCCTTTTACCGACATTTCGCGCGATGAGTGGGCTGCTTTGGCCGCGGACATGGCTTCGCCTTTGCAGGAGCATGAGCTTGCGGCTCTTTCGGGCATTGGCGAAAAGCTGGATTTGCAGGAAATTTCGGAGGTTTATTTGCCGCTGAGTCGCCTGCTGAACCAGTATGCGATCGCCTCGCAGGAAATGCATCGCCGCACGCGCACGTTTTTGCAGCATAAAGACGAGCCGAAAACACCGTTTGTGATCGGCGTTGCCGGATCTGTGGCGGTGGGCAAGTCTACGGTTGCGCGCGTGTTGCGTGAGCTTTTGAGCCGCTGGGAAGAGACGCCGGAGGTGGCGCTGATCACAACCGACGGATTTTTGCTCCCTAACGCCGAGCTGGAGCGGCGCAACCTGATGCACCGCAAGGGATTCCCGGAGTCGTATGATCGAAAAAGTCTTTTGCGGTTTGTAGCGCAGATTAAGGCCGGGGTGCCGCTGGTAAAAGCGCCGGTTTATTCGCATCTGACTTACGATATTTTGCCGGACACTTTTGTGGAGGTGCGCCAGCCGGATATTGTGATCATTGAGGGGATCAATGTTTTGCAGCCTTCTTCGCTGAGTCACCCTTTGGCGGTGAGCGATCTTTTCGATTTTTCGATCTATGTGGACGGCAGGCAAAAAGATATTCAGCAGTGGTATTTGGATCGTTTTTTGAAGTTGCGAGAGAGCGCATTTCAAAGTCCGGATTCTTATTTTCGAGATGTTGCTTTGCTGGAGGAGAGCACCGCGGTTGCGCTGGCAATGCAGTATTGGCATGCGATTAACCTGCCGAATTTGCTGGAAAATATTTTGCCTACCCGCGCTCGTGCTTCGCTGATTTTGCGCAAGGCGGCCGATCATCGCGTGCAGAAAGTGCTTTTGCGCAAGCTGTAAAATAGTGCACAGT
>JAUNHM010000110.1 GCA_030523945.1 Microbacteriaceae bacterium | reverse complement strand
AGCTGCAGCAGCGCACCACCAGAGAACAGGTTGATCATCTGGTAAAGACCGTGCGTGCCAGCCTGCGCATCACGCAAACAGGTCTGCACGTTGCTGAAGCTGACATAAGGAGCCGGCACGAATGAACCGAGCCGGAAAATCGCCATAATTGCAAGTGTGAACAAGATTTTGCGACGCAAGTCTGGGGTGCGGAAAATCCGACCAATAGCGCTGAACAATATATTCCTCCGGTTTGTAGCCAGTTGGCTGCAAATTATAATAACCCTACCAGTCTACACGCTTTTACCTAAAACCGCCAATGCAATTTTTCCCGCGCGCGCCATCTCTGTTCCCTTCTCACCACGTTTCCCCATAGCTTTGCCCCCGCCCCGTGCTGTTTTCTTAAATTTTTCACGTATTTTCTCGTTTACGCTATCTTATTAAAAATTTTATTTGCCACTTTTCGAATATTGGTCGCCTCACAGCAGCTTTTCTCGAGGTTTGCAGAACTTGCTAACTTCGTTAGCTGCGTAAGCAAACTCTCAAAAACTCTGTTCGGCCTCCCTGTTTCAGTAATATCCTGGTTACTTAACCAGTTTCGTACTGGGTTAGGGAGGCGAGGAGAGTTTTTTCGGTTTTATTTGCGCAGTTAGCTTGCTAACGAGCACACATAACAACCGAAAAAAGCTGCTGCCGAGGCGACCGTTACAAATAATATAAGCAAAATTATAAAAACAATAATCAAAAAGCTCGCGCAGTATTTTGCATCCAACTATCAAACCGGTGAATATATAAGTTTTGTAGATGAAAACGAAAACCCCGAGCCGAGGCTCGGGGTTTTCGCCGTGTGCTAACTAAATTTGCAGATTAGATAGCGTTCACATCGAGTGGAATACCAGGACCGAAGGTGGTAGAAACAGCACCCTTGATCAAGTATTTACCCTTTGCAGAAGTTGGTTTCAGACGCACGATTTCTTCCAGCGCGGCAGCAATGTTTTCGCCCAACTGCACAGAGGTGAACGAAGCCTTGCCCACGATGAAGTGTACGTTTGCGTGCTTGTCAACACGGAACTCGATTTTACCGCCCTTAATGTCGGTCACAGCCTTGGCTGGGTTTGGAGTTACGGTGCCGGTCTTTGGGTTTGGCATGAGGCCGCGAGGACCAAGCACCTTACCCAGGGCAGCCAGCTTGCCCATCATATCTGGGGTTGCTACTGCTGCATCAAAGTCGGTCCAGCCGGCGGCAACTTTCTGAATCAGCTCGTCGCTACCAACCTCGTCTGCGCCTGCTGCAAGTGCGGCTTCTGCGGCTGCACCGTTTGCGAACACGACTACGCGTGCGGTTTTACCGGTACCGTGTGGCAGTGAAACGGTGCCACGCACCATCTGGTCTGCTTTACGCGGGTCTACGCCGAGTTTCAGCGCAACCTCTACGGTGCTGTCGGTTTTTGCCGAACCGGTTTCTTTGGCAAGCGCTACTGCGTCTGCCGGAGTGTAAAATTTGCCTGCTTCGATCTTCGCGGCGGCGTCGCGATATGCTTTAGATTTCTTAGCCATTTTTAACGCCCCTCCCTTACTCTACTGTGATACCCATTGAGCGAGCGGTGCCCGCGATAATCAATTCTGCTGCGTCCAGATCGTTTGCATTCAAGTCTGGCATTTTCTGCTCAGCAATTGCGCGCACCTGGTCGCGGGTGATTTTTGCCACCTTTACGGTGTGTGGGGTAGCGGAGCCCTTCTGCACACCTGCCGCTTTTTTCAGCAGTTCTGCTGCTGGCGGGGTTTTCAGCACGAAGGTGAACGAGCGGTCGTCGTAAACGCTGATTTCTACAGGGATAATGTTGCCGCGCTGTGATTCAGTCGCCGCGTTGTATGCCTTGCAGAATTCCATAATGTTGACACCGTTTGCACCCAGTGCCGGACCTACCGGCGGAGCTGGGTTAGCGGCGCCTGCAGGGATCTGAAGTTTAATCAGACCCACAACCTTTTTGGCTGCCATGTTATTTCCTTTCGTCGAAGCCTTGTGGCCTCTCCCACGTTGCAGACTTTCTGCAGGTGGTAATTATGCACGGCGTTTACCGGGCATAAAGTCTATTTTAGAGCGCTTTGAGCACGTCTGCAAATGCGAGTTCTACCGGCGTTTCGCGCTCGAACAGCGACACCAGCACGGTGAGCTTGCCGCTCGCGGCGTTAATTTCGCTAATGGTGCCCGGCAGGCCTTCAAATGAGCCTGATTTGATGGTCACGGTTTCGCCGATTTCGAAGTCGATTTCGACGTTGCCCGCTTCTGCTGCCCGCACGGCCGCGCCGCTCTTGTCTTCACCCTCGATTTCGACGGTGGTTTTCAGCATTTCAAAGGCTTCGTTCAGTCGCAGCGGCACAGGGTTGTGTGCGTTGCCCACGAATCCGGTCACGCCAGGGGTGTGGCGCACTACCGACCAGGTGTCTTCGTTCAGGTTCATGCGCACGAGCACATAGCCTGGAATGCGCACGCGGGTAACCATTTTGCGCTGCCCGTTTTTGACTTCCATTACGTCTTCCATTGGGACCTGGATTTCGTAAATGTCGTCTACGGCGCCCATTACTTCGCGGCGGTTCCACAGGTTTTGTTTAACTTTGCGCTCGTAACCTGCGTAGCTGTGGATTACGTACCATTTGCCCGGCTTGCGGCGCAGTTCGCGTTTAAATTCTTTGTACGGGTCGACTTCGGTACCTTCGGCTGCGGTTTCAGCGTCTGCGGCGGTTTCTTCACCGGTTGCTGCTTTTGACTCCTCGCCTGATGCGAGTGCGTCGAGCGCGCCTTCAAGGTTTGCTTCGGTCTGTTCGAGTTCAGAAGTCATTTTTTGCCCTTACAAATATAGTGCGGTTGCGGTTTGGTATTTGCTGGAATTAAACAGCGTTGCCGCGACTAAAATTTCGGCGAACTGAATGTCAGCCAAGACAGCCAGCCGAACGCCTGGTCGATGAGCCATACGAATGCCATCATCACCAGCACGAAGCCGAGCACTACCAAAAAGTAGTTCCACAGCTCTTTACGAGTTGGTGTGGTCACCTTTTTCAGCTCGGCAAATACCTGCTTGATGAAAAGGATAATTCGGACGACGAAATTCGGCTTTTTGCCGTTTTCCGCTCGCATTTCTGCTAGCTCAATTTCGCTGCTGCTCACGCGCTGTCCTTTCGTAATGGTTTAACACTGCCTCATTTAGAGGTGTGTGGCAGGGCGGACAGGACTCGAACCTGCAACCTGCGGTTTTGGAGACCGCTGCTCT
>JAUNHM010000014.1 GCA_030523945.1 Microbacteriaceae bacterium | reverse complement strand
CTTTCAGTTCGATGGTGAAGGTGTGGTCGTCTACCACTTTCAGGCCTTCGAGTTTTGCTACTGGTTTGTCTTTTTCAAAGCCTTTAATGTCTTCGAAGAAGTTGCGTTTTGCCTGTTTGTTGTCCAGGTTTGCGGCAAAGTTCCAGGTGTCTACGAAGTCTTTAGCTTTGGTTGGGGTGCCGTCTGAGAACGCCGCGTCTTTTTTGATTTTAACGGTGTAGTTGATATTGTCTTTGGTTTCGATAGATTCGGCAATATCGTACTGTTCTTTTGCGTTTTCATCGTGGTAGGTCAGGCTTGAAAACAGCAGGTGCACGATGCGGCCACCGCCCTGTTCGCTGGTGTTGCTTGGAATCAGCGGGTTTTGCGGGTTAGAACCGTTAGTGGTAATGATTGCGCCCGAGTCTACCTCTGAAGCTGGAATTTCATGCGCTTTTGAGTCTCCGCCGCTGTTGCTGTTAGATGCGCAACCTGCGAGCAGCAGTGAGCTGGCGGCTGCGAGGGCGACGAGGCCTTTAATGAAACGTGATTTTTGCACGTTATTTCCTTTCTTTAGCTTGACGCTAATTGATTTTGGTTTTTAATAATTTATATTAAAGATTTTTTGTATAAACGGTTATGTTTTTATATCTTATCAAGTATTTTTTTATTTTTCAAAACAAACTAATTTTTTATTTTTAGACTAATTAAATATATTTATTTGCTAGGAAAAATATTTTTAATAAAACAATTAACTTTCATCATTTTTGTACCTCCTTTATTTTTCAAGAACAAGAAAATCTATGTGCCGCACTCGCTTTTTTACATTTATATAAAAGAAAGCGGCCGCACTGTATATGAACAACGCGACCGCCTCAAGCTATGCGTTGTTACGTATCCATACCCATCTCAATGTTTGCGCCAGGAATAGCGGCAAGCAAGTTGCGGGTATAGTCGTGCTGCGGACAGTCAAATACCTCACTGGTGGTCGCCTGTTCCACGATTTCGCCCTGTTTCATCACACAGACGGTGTCTGCAATCAGGCGCACAACCGCCAGGTCATGAGTGATGAAAAGATAGGTCAGGCCCAGCTCGTATTGCAGGCTCGCCAACAGCTCGAGCACCTGCGCCTGCACCAGCACATCAAGCGCCGAAACAGCTTCATCAAGCACCAAAATATCCGGCTTCAAAGCAACCCCGCGCGCCACCGCGACACGCTGCCGTTGCCCGCCCGAAAGCTCGTTTGGATAACGGTTGATAAAGTCGCGCGGCAGCGAAACCTGGTCAAGCAGCTCATAAACCCTCTTGCGACGCTCTTTTGCGCTGCCCCATTTGTGCACCCGCAAAGGCTCGGAAATAATATTGCCGATGCTGTTGAGCGGGTCAAGTGAACCGTAAGGATCCTGGAAAACCGGCTGCAGCGTGCGACGCAACTTAAACTGCCCGCTAGCTGAAAGCTTCGCAGTGTCTTGCCCGGCGATAGTAATCCTGCCGCTGGTCGGCTGCTCCAGCTGCAAAATCATTTTCGCAATGGTTGATTTGCCGGAACCGCTCTCGCCCACAAGCGCCAGGGTTTCGCCCTTGCTGATCGTGAAATTAGCGTTTTTAACCGCGGTGAAAAGCTCCGAGCCAAAACCACCCTTGCGGATTTTGTACTGTTTGGTCAGGTTTTTCACCTCGATTAGCGGAACACTCGCTTTTTCTGGCACGCTAACACTCGCATCGGCTCGCTCCGCCGCCTGGATCCGTTGCGAGGCAAGACTAGGAGCTGCCGCAACCAGCCGTTTAGTGTAAGGATGCTGCGGACGCTGCAAAATCTCGCGGCTCGGACCAGACTCCACAATTTTGCCACGATACATTACAATCAGTTTTTCGGCACGCTCGGCCGCCAACCCCAGGTCGTGGGTAATAAAAGCAACCGCGGTACCCTTTTCACCGGTCAGCTTGGCCAGGTGGTCAAGCACAACCCGTTGCACAGTCACATCGAGCGCACTCGTCGGCTCATCCACAATCAAAAGATCCGGGTTTGCCGCCAAACCCATCCCGATCAGGGCACGCTGCTTCATACCGCCCGAAAACTGGTGCGGAAACTGCTTCATACGCCGTTCAGCGTCAGCCAAACCGGCCTGCTGCAAAACCTCAATCGCCCGAGCCTTCACAGCTTTCCGGTCTTTTGCCACACCGTTTGCGCGAATCGCCTCTTCAATCTGGAAACCAATCGACCACACCGGGTTCAGGTTAGACATCGGATCCTGCGGCACCAAACCGATTTCTCGGCCGCGCAAAAACTCCATGTCTTTCCGTTTCAGGCCAACCAGCTCGCGCCCCTTCCACTTCACAGAAGAACCAGGCAAAATATGGCCGGTACCCGGCAAAAGGTTGATCACGGCGTGCATCGTAGTCGACTTACCCGAACCAGACTCACCCACAATCGCGACAGTCTCCCCCGGATAAATATCAAACGACACATCATGCAAAACCTGATTTACCCGCTTCTCGTTCTTAAAAGCGACGTTCAGGTTTTTCACACTCAAAATAGGAGCATTTTCGTTAGTCATCGACGTGCCCTCGCTTTCGGATCAAGCGCATCACGCACAACCTCACCCATCATAATAAAACCAAGCACCGTAATAATCAAAGCCAAAGACGGGTAAAGCAGCAGATGCGGATCAGTGCGCATCCTTTCCTGCGCCTTGCTAATTTCGTTACCCCAGCTCAAGAACTGGTCCGGCAGGCCGAGGCCCAGGAACGACAGCGCCGACTCCCCCACAATCGCACCGGCCAAAGCCAAAGTAGTAATCACAATCACCGGCGCAATCGAGTTGGGCAAAACATGCTTAATCAAAATTCCGATACGGCTCAAACCGATCGCTTTTGCCGCCAGCACAAAATCCTGCGACCTTACCCGCAAAATTTCCGCCCGCAAAATACGCGCCGTCGAAGGCCAGGCAAAACCGCCCAAAGCCAGCGAAATCACCCACACATTGCGGTGACTTGCAAGCACGCTCATCACTACAATCGCGGCAAGCATATAAGGCACCGAGAAGAAAATATCACCAATACGCGAAAGCAGCGTATCAACAAAACCGCCAAAGAACCCGGCCAGCGCGCCAAAAATCACACCAACAATAAGGGTAATCGCGACGGTGATCACGCCGACAGAAATCGAGGTGGAAGTGCCGTGAATAATCCGCGCAAAAATATCGCAACCGCCCATTGTGTAGCCCAGCAGCGACGAGCCACCAGCCGGTGCGCGCGAAAGTTTATTATCGCAATAGCGCGGATCAGCCTGGGTAAAAAGCCCCGGAAACAGCGCCACAGCCGCGACAAGCAGCAAAATAAACGCGGAAATCCAAAACATTGGCCGGCGACGGATATCGCGCCACGCGTCTGACCACAGGTTTGCAGGCTTGCTTTCGACCCGGGGCGCATCCACCGGCGCAAGCGTATTGATATCAAACGGCGCCACAAAGTGCTCGAGCCGCCTAGCGGTTTTATTTTCGTTAGACATATCGAATCCTCGGATCTAGCACTGCATAAAGCAGATCGACGAGCAGGTTAATCAAAAGGTAGGCCAGCACCATGAAGGTCACAAACCCCACAATCGTGGTGTTTTCACCTTTGCGAATGGCCTGGTAGAGCGTGTTGCCCACACCCGGCACGTTAAAAATACCCTCGGTGATGGTCGCTCCCACCAAAAGCGTGCCAAAGTTAATGGCCGCGTTAGTGACGGTCGGAATTAGCGAGTTGCGCATCACATGCACCGGCAAAACCCGCCTGCGAGACAGACCCTTGGCATAAGCGGTGCGCACAAAATCCTGGTTGAGCGTGTCGATCGTAGAAGCGCGCGTCAGCCGCATACTTGCCGCATACCCGCCGATCGCCAAAACCGCAGCCGGCAAAAACAGCGAATAAACGCTAACGTTGGAACCGACCGTGACCGGGAACAGTTTCATGTTCAGCCCCAAAGTCTGCTGGAAAATAAACGCGAGCACAAAAATCGGCATACTCAGCAAAATCAGAGCTACAATCAGGCTGGAGTTATCAAAGAATTTACCTTTGCGCAGGCCAGCATAAGTGCCGATCACAACCGCCAAAATAAATTCGAACACGGTCGCCATCAGCGCCAGCAGCGCCGTCACCGGGATCGTTTTCACCAGCTGATCAGCAATCGGACGGCCCGAAAAATCAATTCCGAAATTGCCCTGGAACACGCCACCCATATAGATCAGGTACTGCATAATAAACGGTTTATCCAGGTTGTATTGCGCACGTATTTCTGCCAAAATTTCAGGCGACGACGGCCCCTGATCGCCAAAAAGCGCCAAGATCGGGTCGCCAGGCATGGAAAAAACCATGAAAAAGATCAGAAATGTCGTGCCGAAAAGCACAGGGATCACCTGCAACAGTCGGAATAAAATGTATTTCAGCACTTAACTAGCCTCTTTTGGATAATGGATAAAAAAAATTGCGCTTGTGGATTTGGTCAGGAGCAACACAGCCTGAAAATCACACAAACGCAGAAGTTTATAAAAAACCGGGGTTTACGATTTTTGGGCATGCTCGGGGCAGTGCTGCATACAACACATCATGTACATCATGTCTAAGCCCCAAACATTCATTTTAATAATCGGAAAACAGCCGGGAAATCCAGCCGATATTTTTACAGCATAGCACGAAATTCTGACCAAATCTTCAAAACGCCGAAAATTGGTGCAAAAATCTGCGACCGTAATCAAATCGTTATCAGACTGGCGCGGGCAGAATGTGGCAAAATAATAGGTATGACACAACTGCCAAAACTAATCGCTTTTGACCTCGACGACACGCTTGCCCCTTCGAAGTCACGCGTGCCAGACGAGATTTTGGAGCTGCTGGCGAGGCTGCTGGCGCACACAAACGTGGCGGTTATTAGCGGCGGAAATATCGGGCAGTTTCAGGCGCAACTGCTGGCGCCGCTCGTCGAGCAGGAGATTGATGAGGCGAGTCTTGAGAGGCTGCATTTGCTGCCCACCTGCGGCACCCACTACGAGCTGCGCCAAAACGGTGCCTGGCACACCCTCTATCGCGAGGTTTTGAGCGAAACCGACCGGGCTGCTGCGTTGCAGGCGCTGGAAAAGCGGGCGCGCGAGCTGGGGCTTTGGGAGCACGAGACCTGGGGCGAAATTTTGGAAGATCGCGGCAGTCAGGTGACTTTTTCGGCGCTCGGCCAAAACGCGCCGGTCCAGGCAAAAGCCGCCTGGGACCCGAGTGGGGAAAAAAAGAACAAACTTGCTGCGGCCGTGCAGCAAGATCTACCGCATTTGGCGGTGCGCAGCGGCGGCTCCACCTCGGTCGATATTACCCGGCAGGGCATCGATAAGGCCTATGGCATGCAAAAACTTGCCACGCAAACCGGCATCGACCTAAGCGAAATGCTGTTCGTTGGCGACCGCCTCGACCCCGCCGGCAACGACTACCCCGTCCTCAGGCTCGGCGTCACCTGCCACGCCGTCCACAGCTGGCAAGACACCGCCACCTTCCTCCATGAACTGCTATCTGTTGCTGCATAATTTATTTATCCAACTCTGCGATCGCAACATAAAAATTACGCCCAATCCATACCCTATCCAAAGAAAATTTTATTTATTTATTTTCAAGAGATCAAAACAACACTAAAAAATTTGTGCTATAATTATTTGCACATAGTTCAAAACCGAACTATTAACCAACGATATCAAGGAGGAAATCATGAACAAGTCAACTAGCATTCTAGGTGGCATTACTGGCATTGCACTTCTCTTTTCAGGAGTTGGTGTAACAAATGCTCAAACCATTAGCAGCAATGTGCCTGCCACAACTTATCTAGTTTCTACGCAAACCAGTAACCCAGCGCCTGCTTTGAACGACGCTGAACTAGATACTATCGTTCGAGCACTAGAGAGTCTGCCTGAGCATCTCAAGAATGCAGATCCTAAAACAACCCCGAATTATCAAGAGGATCTATCAAAATCACTCAACGAGTTTATGACGAAAGAAAACTTGTTACCAGGAGGCATCTCTGTCAGGGCATCTTGGTGGGAATGCGGCATTCAAGTTGCTCTGACCGTTGTACAATACGGGATTCCAGTAGGCAAAATTATCCATTGGATCAAAAATGCCGGAAAACTATGGGGTGGCATTAAAGGAGTTTGGGAGGCTATCACACGAGGATATGCCGCCGCTGAAATTGGAGAAGAAGGAGCTCAAGTTCTAGAGATGCTACTCGGCTACGAAGACCTCGTTAGGGCTTGTTTTGGATAAAAGAGGTGATAGCAATGCAAGAACACGAAAAATGGGAGCCTGTTGAATTCAAGCATATTTGGATTGGACATTTGATTGGCGGCAGTTTCCTCGGAATCTTCGTGTTCCTAACCTCCGGCCTTTGCCTCTGGCTATTAGGTCGAGGAGTTGCTGCCGGGGCGCTAGCAACAATATTGTTCATCTGTATATTTACGATAGAAACGCTATCGGCACTATACGACAGGCATCACTCAATAAAACACCAGCACCTGAGCCCAGGCGGCTGGTCACCAGTGATCCTTAGAATATGCTTGCTAGTAATTCTATATGGCACAGTATCGTTCATCTTCACTCAAAATCTGCAAGATTGCCTCATCATAACCGGAAGTGCATTTTTAATTGAATCATTATCTGTTTATGTGTTTAAAACTTGGCAACCAGGCATTATGAAAAGTCGCGCAGAAGCGAGGCAAGCATGGATTGACACAGCTGCCATGACAAAAGAAATGACGAACAAATAACCCTACAAGCGGGCGGCGCATATAAACTGTGCACCGCCCGCTTTATTCATAGGGATGCATTTTGAGTAAAATGTGAAAATTTAATGACCAAAATTATTTAAAAACTAAACTTACAATTTTGGCAACTTTCGCGTGATTTCACGGAAAAATGTCGAGTGCTTCGACACATTAACAAAACGTGTCGAAAAAATGTGAAAATTTCGACACATAGTGCCGACGTGTCGAAAAATGCAATAAAAATCGACACATCAAAAATTGACGTTAATATAAAAGCTTGAAAACACTTCTCAGGAAGTTCACATTTTAGCGAAATAATATAGAATATATATTCTATACAAGGAGGAAGGAAATGTGATGAAAGACCGAAAAATCACCCAAGCAATGGGCGCGGAAAATGAGGTAGCTGGCGAGCGTAACAAGGCCTGGCAGCCGATTCCGCTGGTAAATGTTTTAGCGGGTCGCATCATTTTAGGTTGCATAGTCGGCATTTTCACTTTCCTGCTATCTGCGACAGCACTAGCCGCCATAAAACAAGAAGTTGCCGCGTTTACTCTCGTTGCAATCGTATTTATTAGCGTGCTTGCAACAGAAACGCTGTCCGGCATATTTGCCCGATATTACGCAAACAAACACCGCCACGAATGGCTGACGGGCCTTGCTCCAGCTGTTTTTAAACTGTGCTGCACAGTAGTAATTTTCAGTGCAGTATCTTATGTGTTTACCAGGTCATTGCCAGCGACACTAGCTATCGCCGGTTGCGCAATTTTTATTGAAATACTTGTCACATTCCTGTTAAAAACCTGGCGAAAAGGCAAGAGCAGGGCAGAGCGAGAGCAGACACGCACCGAAAATGCCGAGATTCTCCAAAAATGGCTTGAGAAAAGGCAACAAAAAGCGCCAGACAAGGAGGAAAGATAACTGAAACTATTCGAAGAATTGTTGAGGAGATTCGAGGTGAAGGCTGAGATCGGCAAGTAGGCGCGAAATTTGCGGGTCGACAAAGCGCTTTACCGCATCACTATAGCAACCCGCTATCTTAGCTAAACTGTGCCAGATTTAGAAGCGGAAAAGCAAAAGCCCCGGCGGGAAACCACCGGGGCGATGCTCGCGAATATGCGTTAAAGATTAACGGCCTGAGTAGTACTCAACAACCAGCTGCTCTTCACAAACGATCGGCACCTCGGCACGCTTTGGACGGCGCACCAGGGTTGCCTGCAGTTTGTCGAGCTCCACCTCAAGGTAGCCTGGCACAGGAGGCAAAACCTCAGCGTGACCACCAGCGGCAGCAACCTGGAATGGCTCCAGACCTTCAGAGCGCTCTTTTACGTGCACAAGCTGACCTGGCTTTACACGGAACGATGGGCGGTCAACAATCTTGCCGTCAACCAGGATGTGACGGTGCACAACGATCTGGCGAGCCTGAGCCTGGGTGCGCGCAAAACCTGCACGCAAAACCAGTGCGTCGAGGCGCATTTCCAGCAGCTCTACCAGGTTTTCACCGGTCAGGCCGGCCTGGCGACGAGCCTCAGCAAAAACGATGCGCAGCTGCTTTTCGCGAATGCCGTACTGCGCACGCAGACGCTGCTTTTCGCGCAGACGAACCGCGAAGTCGCTGTCGCTCTTGCGCTTGGTGCGGCCGTGCTGACCAGGCGCGTAAGGACGCTTCTCAAGGTAGCGGGCAGCTTTAGGAGTAAGGGCAATGCCGAGGGCGCGAGACAGGCGCACCTTGGCACGGGTACGGGTTACTTTAGACACAAGTAGCCTTTCTTTGTTTGATTTTCTGCTAAATAATCGCGCGCTAAACCGCGGCCAGCACGCTGTTTTCTCGGCCAGCGCGGCGCCCGCACAGACAGACTGTGCCCGCGACACCGCAAACCGCAAAAGCGGTGAGAAAACGACCAGTTGCAGAAACCAAAAAGCCCTGCCACTGAAAAATGGGTATAGCACCCAAATATGGCCTTCTATCATTCTAGCATACTCGCCGATAATTTACTAAACTTGAAACGTGCATAATTCAACAGCCCTGCTCACAGACCGTTACGAACTGACCATGGTCGACGCTGCCCTGCGCAGCGGCACCGCAAATCGCGCCAGTGTTTTTGAGGTTTTTACCCGCCGTCTGCCCGGTGCGCGCCGCTATGGCGTGGTTGCCGGCACCGGTCGTTTGCTTGATGCAATTAAGCGGTTTCGTTTCGAAGATAGCGAACTTAGCTGGCTGGCGAGCCAAAACTTTTTGCAGCCGAAAACGCTGGATTGGCTGGCTAACTACCGTTTTAGCGGGGAAATTTCTGGTCACCCGGAAGGCGAACTTTTCTTTCCAAACACGCCGATTTTGACGGTTGAGGCGAGTTTTGCCGAGGGAGTTTTGCTGGAGACGCTGGCTCTGAGTATTCTCAACTATGACTGCGCTGTGGCCACCGCCGCTTCCCGCATGTTTACCGCCGCACGCGGACGCAAACTGGCCGAAATGGGGTCGCGCCGCACCGGCGAGTCGAGTGCCGTGCACGCTGCCAGAGCCGCTTTTATTGCCGGTTTTGACGCGACCAGCAACCTGGAGGCCGGCCGCACCCACGGAATTCCGACGATGGGCACTGCCGCGCACGCTTTCACGCTCTTGCACGACACCGAAGCCGACGCTTTTGCCGCACAGGTAGCTGCTTTAGGACCTGAAACCACGCTGCTGGTCGACACCTATGACATTATCCAGGGCGTAAAAACCGCAATCGAGGTGGCCGGCACAGGTCTTGGCGCGGTGCGTATCGACTCGGGAGATCTCACAATTGTTGCCGCAGAAGTGCGTCGCCTGCTCGACAGCCTTGGCGCGCACAACACGAAAATTACCGTCACCAACGATCTTGACGAGCACACAATCGCAGCCCTGGCAGCAAGCCCGGTTGATAGTTTCGGGGTGGGCACCTCGGTGGTCACCGGCAGTGGCTCGCCAACTATGGGCATGGTTTATAAACTGGTTGCGCGGCAGGACGGGCAAGGCATTTGGCACGATGTAGCTAAAAATTCCAGCGGCAAAAGCAATCTTGGCGGTAAAAAAACTGTGCAGCGCCGGTTTGAAAAAGGCACTGCCGCGGCAGAAGTTTTGGTTACAGAAGCGAGCAAAAACGCAAGCACCGCTACCCCAGCAGGCGACCATGAAAACATCACCGTGCCGCTTGCGATAAAAGGCGAGCCGCTTCCACAATACCTAGGCGAAACCGGGCTGCTTGCCGCCCGCGCCCGCCACAAAGAAAGCCTTAAAAAAATGCCGCGCATCGCAATGAGTTTGCGCCGTGGCGACCCGGCGCTGCCGACAGAAGTGCGCTAGCCTACTAACGCAAACCTAGCCGAAAATTTCGTGATAGATTTTTTTGCAGTCCGGGCAGACCGGGAATTTTTCCGGGTCGCGACTCGGCACCCATTTTTTGCCACACAGGGCGCGCACAGGCTTGCCAGTAATCGCCGACTCGGTGATTTTATCTTTCGGCACGTAGTGGGCAAAACGCTCGTGATCGCCGTCTTCTAGTTTGCTTTCTTCAAGCAGTTTTTCAAGTTCGCGATCAAGCACATCGGTGCCACCGCCGAGCGTTTCTAAGGCATTTCGAAAAGTCATATTTCCATTTTAGCAAAATCGCTTAAACCATTTCCTATATGAAGTTAAACCACTTTTCGCCCGGCTAGGCACATACTGCGGCAAGTATTTTACGGCCGGCAGCTTTGCAGCAGCTTGTTTTATAGCAGGCAACTCGCGCTAACCGACGGGCCAGTCCGGAGCTCGATCAAAAGCCCCCACCTAAACTATAATCTACTGCAACGTGCCGAGCTGCACTTCAACTTCGTGCTGCTGACCTTTGCGATCGTAAACGACTTTGACTTTTGCGCCACCTTCAAACATGCGCACAACAGCCGATAGGGAAACGCTATCCGCAGTGCCCACTCCGTTAATTGATTTGATCACGTCACCGGCTCGCAAACCAGCTTTTTCGGCTGGACTGCCCGGCTCGACCCTAGCAAGAAACCCGCCGGCGTGGTTAGCGTTATAGTTTTCGCCATTGTCTGCCGGAATTGCACCGAGGAAACCGTGGGTCGGCTGCTGTCCTGCCATAATCGCTTCAACCACGCGCTTCACAAGGTTTGAAGGAACCGCAAAACCAAGACCGATACTGCCGCCGTCGCCTCTGTGTTTAATAGCAACGTTAATGCCGACGAGATCGCCATTCGCATTGAGCATGGCGCCACCGGAGTTTCCAGGGTTGATTGAAGCGTCGGTTTGGATCACCGGCAACGTTACGAATGCCTTTGGTGCGGCCGGCTGCTGCGTGCGTTGCCCCCGATCAAAACGCCTTTCCGAATCGTTTTCGTTCTGGCTACCAGATCGTTGACGCCCTTGATCATTGTTGCCGCGTTTGCGCTGTTCGTTTTCGAGCGCTGATGACGGAACCACAATACCGCGGTTTACAGTACTCACGATGCCGCTGGTTACGGTGTTGGATAGATCTAGCGGGGCTCCGACTGCAACTATCAAATCACCAACAGCGACTTTATCAGATTCAGCAAATTTAATCGGAGTCAGCCCTTTCATATCAACTTTGATCACAGCGATATCCGCATAAGGGTCAATTCCGACTATTTTTGCCGGCGTTAGCCTTCCGTCACTCAGCTCTACGCGCAGGTTCGGAGTTTCTCCACTTTCAATGCTCACAACATGCGCATGTGTAATAATGTATCCGTCTTCTCGATAAACCACCCCGGAGCCGTATCCAGCCCGTTTTTGTCCGAGAAACACATCGACTTTTACGGCGCTTCTGATTTTAGCTGCTGCGACCGCGGATGCAGCCGTTGCTCTGTCGCCTTTTACCTCAACAAAACCCTGGCTTTGTTCGGCGGCTTTAGTTTTGTCGGCGTTACTTTGACTTCCGCCTGAGCCGCCGCCGAGCATCATAACCGTGCCACCGCCGGCAACACCACCGATCAGGCAGCCGACCAGCAGCCACGCAGCCATAACCCCGGCGCCGCCTTTGCGTTTAGCGGGAGCGGCTTGCTTACCCGGCTGATACATTTCGTATTGCCCTGATTTCTGGACCGGCTTGCCGTCGTATTGCCCATTATTTGGCGCGTGATGCGGGGTCTGGTATTGTCCGCGGCGCTCATTTCCAGGTGCGTCCGGCCGATAGTGTGAGCCGTTTTGTGTGCTGTATAGCGCAGAATGCCTGCCATGCTGCTCGTCGCCGCCGTTACCATGTTGCTGCCCGTAGCTGTCAAATTCGGGTGCCTGCTGTCGTGGCGCGCCAGAAGAGAGGTTCGCACGTGACGCAGCATCGCCGTCTGTCGAATTGGTTGCACCGAAATTCGGCACCGGAGGATATTTTTCACGTTCCGGCTCGTTAAATACTGCCGCGGTTGTGTCCTCTATTTTGCAGGTGGCATTTTCCGCATTTTCCGGCTCAGATTCGGCAGTATGTCGCGAAGCGTCTCCCGTTTCAGGCTCTTGCTTTGAACGCTCCGAACCGCCAAAACCAGACTGATGACCACCCAGAGTTCCGTTCGTGTCATAGGCACTGTTATAAGAGGTGCGCTGAAATTTCGGAGTCGACTCAGAAGCTGCCTGCCGCTCACCCGCGCCGTCTGGCCGCTGCTCAAATTCATCTGATGTGCGGTTCATTTTCGTCTCCGTCCTTCATTGGCACAATCTGTTGCCAGCTGGTCGCTCTTATTTTCTTTGGACACTCTAATTATCCCCTATTTAGCTTCAAAAAACTTGAGTTTATGCTGCGAGTTTCCTGCGAATTTCTCAGGTTTTTACCGAGAAAAATAGTTTGCTATACTATTTTTTATTTTGAAGTTCACGATATTTTCGCGCTTTTCGGTAGTTTTTAGCTGGTTTTAGTATTTTTGTGAATTTTCAAAATTTTTCTATTTTTGCCAAGTTCGATTTGCAATTTGTAAAAATATTGTGTATAGTAGATTCTTGTGCCGCGGGGTGGAGCAGTTCGGTAGCTCGCCGGGCTCATAACCCGGAGGTCGTCAGTTCAAATCTGGCCCCCGCAACGAATCAGCCCCTGATTTTCTTCCCAGAATTTCAGGGGCTGCAACTTTCTAGATTCCCAGCGGGTTCTGATTTTCGCTTTACTCGCCTATAATTCCAGCTTTCTTCTACTCTTTGCCAGCGATCAAAGTTGCGATTAGAGTGTCGGCAATGAGGCGGCCACGCAGGGTGGGAATCAGGCGTTGCTGCTGAAAAAGCGGGGCTGGTTTAATTAGCTCGCTGGCTAAAAGCTGTGGAATTGCGTGTTTTTCTCGTTCGTTTAGTACGCTGACCGGCAGTCCCGTAAAGATCCGGGTTTCGAGCAGGAGACGCTCGGTGCGGCGGGTTTCTGTGTCCAAAATTTCGCGGGCGTGTGCCGGAGTAATCCCTTGGGCGATACGCTGGGCATAGGCTGCCGGATGCTTCACATTCCACCAGCGCACTCCCCCGATATGACTGTGTGCGCCAGGCCCGAAACCCCACCAGTCGTGTCCCAGCCAATATGCCAGGTTGTGGCGCGAACGCTGATTTTCGCCGCGCGCCCAGTTACTGATTTCATACCAGGTAAACCCTGCCTCTCCCAGCAGTTTATCTGCCAGCTCATACATGTCGGCGTGCGTGTCATCGTCTGGCAGGGAAAGTTCTCCGCGGCTAATTTGACCGGCCATTTTTGTGCCTTCTTCAACGATTAGCGCGTAGGCCGAAATATGGTCGGGTTCGTATGATATTGCTGCTTCCAGCGACTGCTGCCACTGTGCCAGGGTTTCGCCGGGCGAGCCATAAATCAGATCGACACTTACCGCGAGTCCCACCTGTTTGGCCCAGGCTACCACCTGCGGCACCCGCTCTGGCGTGTGGGTGCGGTCAAGAGTGCGCAGAGTTTCGGGCACTGCCGATTGCATACCAAAACTCACCCGGGTAAATCCGGCCTCTCGTAATTCTTGCAGATAGTCTAGATCGACAGAGTCTGGGTTGGCTTCGGTGGTGATTTCTGCGCCCGGCGCAAAGTCCCAGGTGTCGCGGATTTTGTGCAGCATTTTGGCCAGGTCTTTTGCCGGGAGTAGAGTTGGCGTGCCACCGCCGAAAAAAACCGTGTTGACCAGGCGTTTTTGCACTCCGCCTCTTTTCAAAACCTCGTCTGCAAATTCAATTTCGCGGCAGACTTCGCCGGCATATGTGGTGCGACCGGTTGCGCCAAAATCGGTGGCAGTGTAGGTGTTGAAATCGCAGTATCCGCAGCGCACCCGGCAGTATGGCACGTGCACATACACGCCGAAATCGCGCTCGTGCGCGCCGAGAGCTGCTTGTGGTGGCAGGCTACCGTTGGCCGGAACCGGATCGCCCGGCGGCAGCGCACTTGGCGACACAGTTATCTCCGCTTTTTACGGCGGCGGACAACATATTTTGCTTTTGCAACCGCTACTGGTTTTGATGCTGTTGGAATATTTGACGCTAAACCCTCTGCTTGTTCGGCAGGTTCTTGCGTCTTTTCAGCAACCGGGTTTAGGCTTTCGGCCGATTCAGCGGCTTCAATATCCTCTGCGTCTGCCGCAAGTTCGTCGATTTCAGCGGCATCTTCAGTAGTTTCCCCAGCATCTACATTCTCGGAAACAGGTTCAAAAACGCCGTCCACGGCATCTGCCAGTTCCGCATTTTTCGCTGGTTCCGCATTTTCCACCGGTTCCGTAACGTCTTCGGCAGCCTCTGCAGTTTGCGTAAAATCTGCGTCGATCAAAACTTCACCGGTTTCACCGGCAAGTTCCGCATCTATAATATCGCTCGCGGCTTCCGGTTCAGGCTCACGCTCCCCATATTCAAGCTCAGCCGAGTTTTCCAAAGCGGCAGCGCTATCATCCGAAATTTCCACGATTTCAGCGTCTTCCACAGACTCTGCAGCAGCCGCAGCATTCGGCAAAATCGAAATCACAGATGCAATCGCCTCCAAAGGCGCCACTGCGTCGGCAATCGCCTGCTGCACCTCAACCGAGGTTTTTAGTTTGCCCAACAGGCCGCGCTTTTTAGGGTGCCAAAACCCGCGTGCCACGCCCGTCACATTATCTTCAGCATCACGCGTCACACTCAGGCTGATCTCGCCGGCCAGCCCGGTCTCATCTGCGGTGCCCAACACAAAACCGACCTCTTTTTCGGTCTCGATCACCCGCACCACCACAAAATCGCGCTCTTCGCCATTTTGTTTGCGCAGTCGCACGCGCTCCCCGGCACGCGCAAACGGCACACCCGAGGCGCTAAACACGGTGTCGGTTGCTCCCCCGTCACGCAAATGCTCGAGGCTGCCAGCCTCGTCTTGCCGTTCAGACACCTCAAAACCGGCTTTTGCATGCGCCTGCCAGGTGAGCAGATCACCCAAAGCCGCCTGAAAACGGTCTTCACCGCCACCCAACCGCACTTCACGCAAAAACGCTTCGGAGCCGTTTGGCGGAAACTTTAGCAAATCTTCAGCGCGGCTTGCCCCCACCTCAACGTAGCTGAGTGCCGGGCGCACAAAATCAGACCGTCTCCCGCCGCTCATTTTTTCTCCTTGCCTTCGGTGTCGCCGGACAGCGCCGCGATAAATGCCTCCTGCGGCACCTCCACGCGACCGACCATTTTCATGCGTTTTTTACCCTCTTTTTGCTTTTCGAGGAGCTTGCGCTTACGGCTAATGTCACCGCCGTAACACTTGGCCAGCACGTCTTTGCGGATTGCACGGATCGTTTCGCGGGCGATAATGCGCGCCCCGATCGCTGCCTGGATCGGCACCTCAAACTGCTGCCGCGGGATCAGTTTGCGCAGCCGCTCTGCCATCATCGTGCCGTATCCGTAAGCACTATCGCGATGCACAATCGCGCTAAACGCGTCCACTTTATCGCCCTGCAGCAAAATGTCCACCTTCACCAGGTCTGCGGTCTGCTCGCCGTCTGGTTCATAGTCTAGGCTGGCATAGCCCTGGGTGCGGCTCTTCAGGTGGTCAAAAAAGTCAAACACGATTTCCCCCAGTGGCATGCGGTATCGCAGCTCGACCCGGTCGGTGCCCAAATATTCCATGCCGAGCAGGTTGCCGCGCCGCGACTGACACAGTTCCATAATCTGGCCGACATAGTCTTTTGGCGCCAAAATCGCGATTTTCACCATCGGCTCATAAACGCAGTTGATTTTGCCCTCTGGATATTCGCTCGGATTGGTCACCACGACCTCGCCGCCGTCTTCTTTTTGCACCCGATAAACCACGCTTGGCGCGGTTGCGATCAGGTCAAGGTCAAATTCGCGGCGCAGTCGTTCGCTAATAATTTCCAGGTGCAAAAGACCCAAAAAGCCGCAGCGGAAACCGAATCCGAGCGCAACCGAGGTTTCTGGCTCGTACTGCAGTGCTGCGTCAGAGAGCTTAAGTTTATCCAGCGCCTCGCGCAAAATTGGATAGTCACTGCCGTCTATCGGATACAGGCCGGAAAAAACCATCGGTTTCGGGTCTGTGTAGCCTGGCAGAGGGTCTGTTGCAGGTTCTTTTTTGGCGGTGACGGTGTCGCCAACTTTAGACTGCCGCACGTCTTTTACGCCGGTGATCAGGTATCCTACCTCGCCGACTGCCAAGCCTTTGCTCGGGATTGGTTCGGGTGCAGACACCCCGATTTCTAGCGCTTCGTGCTCGGCGCCGGTGGACATCATCAAAATGCGCTCGCGCGGGTTTAGCCTTCCGTCGACCATTCTCACATAGGTGACCACGCCACGATATGCGTCATACACGGAGTCGAAAATCATCGCTCGGGCGGGCCCGTCAGCGTTCCCGACCGGGGCTGGCACGCGCTCCACCACACGATCGAGCAGGGCTTCCACGCCGACGCCGGTTTTGCCTGAAACGGCCAGCACATCTTCCGGGTCGCAGCCGATCAGGTCGCTAATTTCTGCGGCACATCGCACCGGGTCTGCGGCAGGCAGGTCGATTTTGTTCATAACCGGGATAATTTCCAGGTCATTTTCCATTGCCAAATACAGGTTTGCTAGTGTCTGGGCCTCGATGCCCTGCGCTGCGTCGATTAGCAAAATTGCACCTTCACAGGCGGCCAGCGACCGCGACACTTCGTAGCTAAAATCGACGTGTCCCGGGGTGTCGATCATGTTCAGGGCGTAGTCGCGCTCTCCCACCCGCCACGGCATGCGTACCGCCTGCGATTTAATGGTAATGCCGCGTTCACGCTCGATGTCCATGCGGTCGAGGTATTGGGCGCGCATTTCACGGTCAGAGACAATGCCGGTAATCTGCAGCATGCGGTCGGCCAGGGTCGATTTGCCGTGGTCGATGTGCGCGATAATGCAGAAGTTACGGATCAGTTCCGGCGCGGTTGCGGCCGGGATTGGTGGGGTTGTGGTGCGTGGTGACATATTACCTCTAATTATCCCACGCTGGGTTGCGCGAGCAAAAATGAAAACGGACTTTTACGAACTTTTGGCAGCAACTTGCCTGTTTTTGCAAGATTTTATCTGCTTGTTTGGCGGCTTAGTTGCTTTTCAGTCTTTTGCAGGATTTCTGCAAAACTTCTGCGAGTTTGCTTGTATCTTGCACAAGTTATCTGCTGCTTGTATTACCTGAATGCTTATTTCAAGGAACTCTTACAAGCAAAACAGGGCGCGCTCGCGTTTTGCGTGCGCACCCTGCCTCAGTTGCAATCTTTAGAGAGCAGCAACCTTTTTAGCAAGTTTTGACTTGCGGTTTGCTGCCTGGTTTTTGTGGATTACGCCTTTGCTTACTGCTTTGTCGAGTTTGCGGCTTGCGTTTGCCAGCGCCTGGGTTGCGAGTTCTTTATCGCCTGCGATTACTGCTTCGCGGGTTTTGCGCACGAGGGTGCGCAGTTCGCTCTTGTAGGCGCGGTTGCGTTCGGTCGCTTTCAGGTTGGTGCGAATCCGCTTCAGCTGGGATTTAATGTTTGCCAATTTTTTCCTTTTAGGGTGCTTAGTTTACGTTTTGGGCCGCTTTGCGAGAGAGGGGTGCAATCGCGGATTGTGTGGTTTTAACCACACGCAAGTCATTAAATAAGTCTATCAGATTTTTGGCCGAGTTTCCACCTGATTTTCCAAGTTTTTGTGCGTGTTGCATTTTTGGGGCGCCGCTCAAAGCCTACCGCGCCGGGCAATTGCCAAAAGATAGCGCTCCATCGCGTACTCTTTGTCGCGGCTTCCGCCCTTTAGTTGCAGTTCAGTTTCGGCGGTAATGTCAATAATTTTTGCGATTTCGCCGGGTTGCCAGCGGCGCACGTCGCGGGCTGCTTTTTCTCGCATCCAGGGCTGGCCGGGGAAAATATCCTGGTTGAGTTGCGATCCTTCGCCGGCCATGCGAGCCATGCCACGCAGTTTGGAGCGGCACGCACCGAGGATCGCAATAGCACTGTCTCCAGATGCGAGCGCGTGGCGCAGCAGCACAAGCGCTTGGGGCAGGTTAGCGGCGATTGCGGAGTCTGCGATTTGGAATGCGGTTGTTTCGATGCGTCCGGCGGTGAGTGTTTCGACTGCGTTTGGCGTAATGTTGCCACCGGTGTCGCGCACGAGTTGCTCGCAGGTGGCCAGCAGTTCACCAATATTGCTGGCAAAGCACTGGGCTAGCGCGTGGCGCGCTTCGGGCGCAATTTTGCCGCCGAGTCTGCGCACTTCGGCCTCGATCAGGGCGGGCACGTCAGCCGGTTTAATTTCGGGGCAGTTTATTTCGACTACGCCCGGAATTTTGCGCACAGCATCGAGCACAGCTTTACCTTTGGCGCCACCCGGGTGTGTCATCACAATATAGGTGGCGTCGTCCATGCTGTCTTTGAGTGCGGCCAGGTCGGTTGCGAGCTGCTTGGGTGCGCCGTCGAGTGAGGAGATACGGATCAGGCGCGGTTCGCCGAAGAGTGAGGGGCTGGCAACCTCAAAAATTTGCTGGTCGCGGTATGTCTCGCCGTCGATATCGCTAATTTCAAGTTCGCTAAACTGCTGTTTTATTTGTGTTTTGATGCTTTCTACAGCGCGTTGTGCGAGCGCAGTTTCTTTGCCGCCGATAAGGAGAAGCGGTGCCGGAGTCACAGTCGCGTATTCAAACGATGCCGGTTTGCCACCGGGTTTGCGATACTGGTTCATTGCTGTGCCTGCGTTTGACTATCCCCTGTTACAGGGCATGTTTCGACAGCTTCGTTCTGGGTTTTTAGCGCGTATGGCGCGTTTTTGCCGTGTGCGGCTTCGTAGTCTGCTTGGCTAGCGTTGTCGCTGGTGTAGCCAGCCGGGCAAACCGCACTGCTTTGTTCGCTAAATCCGGCGGGGCAGATATCTGGGTCTGCTGCGATAAAAAAGTTACTGCCGAGTGGGGCTGCATGCAGCAGCTGTCCGCAGGCGATAAATGCCTGACCTTTTCCTTCGAGCTTAACGGTGCCGGCGGGCAGCAGCAGACTTTCGCCGGTGGTTGCGGTGACTGGCTTTGTACTGTGGCCACTACCCGCTGTGAAGCTACCGTCAGTGACAAGCACACACATCGGGGTTGCGGTCATAAGCACGCAGTCGCCGAGGGTTTGCACCAGTTCAAACGGCTCTGAGTGAACGCCGTCTGGGTCTGGTTGGAAACGTCGCATGCCACCGACCGTGTACGGGGTAAAAATTTGGGTTGCGGAGCTGTCGAAGTCAAGTGTTTGCAGTAGTTCTGCAGTGTCGATGTGTTTGGGTGTGAGTCCGCCGCGCAAAACGTTGTCACTCGGACCCATAATTTCGATGCCGTGACCGCCGATATAGGAGTGCGGTGTGCCGGGTTTTAGCCACAGGGCTTGCCCCGGCGCGAGTTTAATATGTTGCAGCAGGGCTGCCACTAAAATGCCCGGATCACTGTCATACTGTGCAAATAGCCGCTGTAAAAGGAGGGCGTTTTGAGCTAGATCCGGCGCAACGTCTGGGGCTGCAACAACAGACGCACTGGCTGTTTGCAGGGATAGCAGCAGGGTGTTTTTTTCTTCTGCGGTTTCAGTACTTTCGGTTAAAATCCAAGATACTGTTTCGATCAGGCCGCGATTTTTCAGCCGTCCGGCAAAGCCGTGCAGTGCGGTGGCGTTTGCAACGCTTGTGTGCACAGCGTATGCGCACATTTGCCCGGCGCTTGCAGTAACGTCACGGAAACCGCAGAGTGCTTCAAACCCGGTTTCCAGGGCGATAATTAGTTCCGGTTTCGGGTTTGGGTCACGATAGTTGCGGTGTGGGGCGTCAATCGGAATACCGGCTGCGTTTTCTGCGGCAAAGCCGTGTTCTGCCTGCTGTTTTGTCGGGTGGGTTTGGATTGAGAGAGGCTCGTTAACCGCCAGGTATTTGAGCAGGTACGGTAGTTTTTGTTCTGTGATCCGCTCATATTCTGCCAGGTTTGTGATGTTGCACGGCATTTCTTGCGCGAATTCGCTTGGGGCTTTCGGGTGCGCGCCGATCCACAGTTCTGCTTCTGGCTGGTAAGTTTTGGGCAGGTTTAATCGCGTGCTGATGCCGTTTTGTGCACCCCACTGATATGCCATCACACTGTTGCGCATGGCATACACGTCTTTAAACTGACCGTTAATCACATTCACCACTCTACTCTAAGCAACCTCAAGACTTCCTGACCCCCGCCACATTCCCCCATTTTTCACGCAACGGCAGCGTTTCAAACCGTGGTTTTATATGCGCCCAAGCGTTATGTCGTTTCTTTTTGCCCGGTTCTTGACGCTGTTTTTCGTCAATTGCTCGTTGGGTCCAGACACTAAAGCGGGGTTTTTCAGCTGGTTGCGCAGGTGGCGCGTTCGCAAGTATCGGCTTGCCGGCCTGCAAAAGAGGAACGTCTTTTTGCTCCGGGGAAATCGCAATATGCCCCTGCAAATCGGTACGCAGCATGGCTGTGCCAGCCTGATAGTATGCTTGCATGGTTTGCTGGCGCGGATGGCCGTATGAATTGTGTAGTCCGCAACTGACCAGCCCAAACTGGGCGCTCGCAGCAGGAGCCAGTCCAAAATCTTGATCTGCCGAGCCGTGATGGGCAATTTTAATAATGTCAACATCAAAGGCTGCTGCCGGATATGCGCGCAGCATTGCCGAGTGCTGTTCTTTTGCACTATCCCCTAAAAGCAGCACCTTTGTCTGCCCTAAATGTACCCGCATTGCCAGGCTCATTGCGTTAGTTTCACCTGTGAGCATATCTCCCGGCGGTCCTAGTGTGTGCCACCACATGGCAACTGCCTCAGGTTTTGCGTGTTCTGCTACTTGACGCTCTTGTTCTGCAATTTCTGCGCGATAGTCTCCGGCAATTTTTCGTGCCTGCGGGGTGAAGACGCTGGCTTTGCCATCTGCTGTAATGTAGCCAAGTTGGCCTGCGCTGCCGACCGCGGCGGGCAGTTTTTCTGCGGCAAGTTTTTGTAAAAGTGGCCGTTTTTCGCCTGGTTTTCGCACACTCGGAGGTGAAATGTAGGCTGCTTTGGTCAGCGGCGCGATTGTGTGCAGCGCACCCACATGGTCTTTATCGTCGTGACTTAAAACTAAAAGACTCACGCTGGTGATTTGAAAATCGTCAATACAGCGTTGCAGTTTTTCGGGATTATCGCCGGTGTCCACCGCCATCACGGCCCCAGATGCGGCCGGGTTACGCAGCAAAAATCCGTCTCCCTGCCCCACATCACAGGCGATAACCGCCCAGTCTTGGGGCTTACCAAAACGCTGCACCAGCGGCACTACCGCAATGCAACACAGTGCGATTACCGCTAATGCTCTAGCCCAGCGCACCGTTGGCGGCAGTTTTGGGGCGGGCAGCCACGGACTGCGCTGGCGCAGTTGCCGTTTTCTGCCAAAAATTAGCGCAAACAAAAACATTCCTTCCGCTAGAGCCAAGAGCACAGCCCCGGGCACACCACCCGGCCAAAACCACTGCCCGAATGGCAAACTTGCACAAAATTCTGCGATTTTTTCGATCATAAAACATCCGGCGCTGCCCACAGCCACCAGCAACTGCGCTGCCGGCGCAAACACCGGTGCTAGCAGCAGTGCTAATAGCCCGATCGCGGTTAGAAACGGGGCGATCGGAGCCGCGAGCAGATTGGCAGGCAGGCCTGCAATCACCAGGTTTGGCTGTAACAGCAGCAGGAGCGGCGCGACCGCGCACTGCGCGGTCACCGTTACCGCGAGCGACAGCCCGATAAAATCGGGCAGTCGCACGCGCCGCGCCGCCTCCTGCACCGGTTTTGCCCATAACAAAATCCCTAGCGTGGCCGCAACTGACAGGGCAAAACCGGGTCTTATTGCTTGCCAAGGATCGGCAAGCAATAAGACCGCTGTGGCCACCGCCAACGTGCTGATGCCGTTGCCGCTTGCTCCGCCAAACTTTGCCGCCAACATCACGCCTGCCATCACTGCGGCGCGCTGCAGCGAGGGGTCTGGCCCGACAGCGAGCGCAAACCCGATCAGCCCCGCAGCGGCCAGCACAATTCTGCTGCGTCGACCCAGCCTGCATCTGCCGGCGAGATAGCTCACAGCTACGATCACCAGCGCACAGTTGCTGCCGGACACTGCAATCAGGTGGGTTAGGCCGGTTTGCTGCATCAGGTTTTGGGTAGTTTCTGGCACGAGCGCAGTGTCTCCCACGGCAAAACCTGGTAGCAGTTCGGCGTTTGGCTGCGAGGCAGATATTTCTCGTAAGCTTGCACGCATCTCTCCCAGCCCGGCATTAATCTGCGCAAAAATCTGGCCACCAAAAATACTACTTTCTATACTATTTTTACTTTCCGCACCTGCGCTAGATTCTCCTGGTAAACCACTATTTTTGCCCAGTTTTTGCAAATCTCCTTTTTGTCTATGCAGTAGATCTTTTTTGTGCACCTGTTTTGCCGCCAGGGTGAAGCGTTCTGTCGCTGGGCGCGGTTGCGCTTTCAAGGTGCCACGCACCTGCAAAACAGTGCCGGGTGCCCAGCGCTCACCCACAGTATCTGGTGGCAGCCAAACGCGCACACTCGGGTCATTACCCTCGCCGCAAATAATGCGCCCCACAGCCCATTTTGTGGCCTCTTCGCCGCGCAGTTTACTTTTCTGATATTCCTGCAACAGAACAGTATATCCCGCCTGGGGCTGACAAACTTTTTCTGCGGCTTGCAGCTCCGCATCTACTCTCCAGGTAATCAGCAGCAAAAACAGCCCCGCCAGTGCCACCGCAACCGACACAAACAGCAGCTGCCGACGTTGCTTGCTGATATTGCGAGCAAAAACGAGCACAGCGGCCATCCCGACGCAGCCTGTCAGCGCAGCCCAGGTGGCAAAAGCTGCAACCGGGATTTCACTGCCTAAAAGCAGTAGCGTACCCACCCAAACGGCTGCTGCCGCGGGCGCGAGTTGCCACACCCGCCACCAGGCGAGTTTTCGCGCTCCTATGGCAGCCATTTCACACCGTCACTTTGTCTTTCAGCCCGGCAAACATTTTTTCGCCAATACCGCTAACTTCTCGCAGCTGATCTATGTTTTTGAATTTTCCGTGTGTTTTGCGCCAGTCGATAATGCGAGCAGCCAGCGCTGGCCCAACTTTTGGCAAAGTTTGCAGCTGTTCTGCGGTGGCTGTGTTAATGTTGATTTTGCCGCCTGGCACACTTCCGCCAGGGCCTGCCGCACTGTTATTTGCGGCACCTCTTCCTGCAGCGATATCTTCGGGCGTGGGCACAAGCAGCTGTTCGCCGTCTTGCAGCTGCCGTGCTAGATTAATTGCGGCAAGTTGTGCTTTTTCGCTCGCCCCACCGGCTGCCTCTATCGCTTCTGCGACCCGCGATTCGGCAGGTAACTCCACAACTCCCGGAGTTTTTACAGCCCCGACCACATGGATCAGGATTTTTTCACCCTTTTTTGCATTTTTACCACCGG
>JAUNHM010000109.1 GCA_030523945.1 Microbacteriaceae bacterium | reverse complement strand
TTCTGCTCGCTCGGCTTGTTTTGCTGACTATTTTGCTGCTTCTCATGCTGATTTTGGCTCTGTTGCGTTGGCTGCGCCTTATTTTCACCGGCACATCCACTCAAAAGCAACGCCCCACCAGCCAAAGCTGCGACCAGAAGGCGCCCAAATTTGCCGCTCCCGGCAGATTCTGCGCTTGCAACTTTAGTGTTTTTCAGCTTGATTTCAGTCATAAATCTAGGTTACCAAAACCGCGTTCTCAGTTTCCACTCAAAATTAAAATTCTCAGCAAACTGAAACAGCAAGCAGGCAACTAACGGCTGAGCTTATCCAAATTATCATGCAGGTAAGCAGCTACCGGGCCAGGCACATAAGCACTCACGTCACCGGCCAGCAGCGCTACCTGCCGCACAAGCGAACTCGAAACATGCGCATTTTCTGGAGCGGGCAACAAAAACACCGTCTCTACCTCGGCCAGGCTGCGATTACCAAAACCATCGGAGTTTCGTAGGCGATATCGGTTTGGGAACGCAGCCCCTTAACCAGCACCCGGGCACCAACCTTGCGGCAATAATCGACCAGCAGGCCGCTATCCCAGCGGGCAATCACTACCCGATCGGCCAGGTTTTCGGCCTGTAACGCCTGCTCGATCAGGCTCATGCGGGTCTCGACCGAAAGTAGCGCCTGTTTGCCCGGATTGTGGACGACGACAACGTGCACGAGGTCGAACACAAGCGCCGCGCGCCGAATAATGTCGAGATGGCCATTTGTGACAGGATCGAAAGAACCGGGCACAACCGCAATAGAAGTCATAAATTTAGCCTATCGAAAAGCGAGCAATTTTGCCAATGGAAGCGGGTCGCCGTCAAACAAATATGTGAACTGATAGCTGAAAAAGCGAGCTGCCTGCTAAAAAACAACAAAAACTGCCTGCCCAGAAAAAACGAACCTCGATTAAATCACGCCTGTAAAAACCGCCAAAAAATCACCTAAGTTTTATCGATTTGCGCCAGTTTTTCGGCCTGGGAAGCGAGCAGTTTCGCCAAAAGCGGCACGGAACTAAGCTCCGGGTCACGATCAAGCAGCGCCTGCGCCTGCGCCCGTGCGTGAGTGATAATTTCGCCGTCTCCGACCACCCGCAAAAGCCGCAAAGTCGAGCGCCCGCCAGACTGCGCCGTACCCAAAATATCCCCCTCACAGCGCTGCTGCAGGTCGATTTCAGCCAGGGCAAAGCCGTCATTTGTAGCCGCAACCGCCTCAACTCGCTGCCAAGCCGGCGACTCCAACCCGGCCTCGGTGAGCAGCAAGCACAAGCCCGGAAACTGACCGCGTCCAACCCGACCGCGCAACTGATGCAACTGAGAAACCCCGAAGCGGTCGGCTTCAAGCACGATCATCATGGTCGCGTTTGGCACGTTTACGCCCACCTCGATCACGGTGGTGGCAACCAAAAGGTCGATTTCGCCGGCAGCAAATGCCCGCATTGTGGTGTCTTTTTCGTCAGCAGGCATCGCCCCGGTTAATTGCGCGATTCGCACGCCAGCAAAATCTGGGCGCTGGGCGATCATTGCCGCAATTTCTGCCACCCCGGCCCGGTTGCGCGGGGCAGAAGCAGCATCACCCTCTGAGACACCTGCTAAATCGCCAGAAACTGCACGGTTTTGCGCATTTTTAGCACCATCGCCTGCGTCCGGCGCGTTTTCAACATTCTCAGCATTTTCACTCACCGAAATCGCCGGACACACCACATAAACCTGCCGCCCCGCCGCAATCTCTTGCAACGCCCGCTGCCACACCCGTGCCGCTGCCGCCGGCTGATGCCGCACCTGCACCGCGAAACTTTCAATCCCCTGCCGACCAGCCGGCAACTGCCGCAAAGTCGCCACCTCCAACTCGCCAAACGCGGTGAGCGCAACCGTGCGCGGAATCGGCGTCGCAGTCATAGCCAGCAGATGCGGGCTTGTGCGCCCCTTCAGCCGCAACTGCTCCCGCTGCTCCACCCCAAAACGGTGCTGCTCGTCGACCACCACCAAACCCAAATCGGCGAACTTGGTCGATTCGCTAAAAAGCGCGTGTGTGCCGATCACCAGCAGAGCATCTCCCGCGACCACCCGCAAAAGCGCGTATTTTCGCTCCGCCGCGCTCAAAGACCCGGTGATCAAAACCGGCCGCAACTCGCGCACCAAATCCCGCCCCAAAAGTTCGGTAATAGAACGGTAGTGTTGCGCGGCGAGCACCTCGGTCGGCGCTAGCAGTGCGCTCTGCCCGCCAGTGTCTGCCACCTGCAGCATCGCCCGCAAAGCCACCAGCGTTTTGCCGCTGCCCACTTCTCCCTGCAAAAGCCTAGCCATCGGGGTAGCTGCCGCCAATTGCGATGCAAATTCCGCCCCGACCACAGCCTGGTCTACCGTCAGCTGATAGGACAGCCCCGCATCAAACCGCTCCAAAACCCCGCCCGCTTTTGCCGGCCGTGGAGTGGCCGCCTCGTCTTGCCGCGCCGCAGCCCGCGCGCAAAGCGCCAGTTGCAGATCAAACGCCTCCCGATATTTTAGGCTCTGGCGGGCAGCTTTCCAGTCAGAGACGCTATCTGGGGCGTGCACCAGCCGAAAAGCCGCATCAAGCGGGATAATTTCTGCCTCAGCGAGCACCTCTGGCGGCAACGGTTCAGCAACCTCCGGCAGCATTTCCAGCACTTTTTTAATCGCCGCCGCAATACTCCAAGACGGCAATTTAACGCTCGCCGGATAACTCGGCACCAGCCGTTTCGCATAGGCGCGCGCCGCCGCCTGCCGCAATTTTTCCGCATCAACCCCGGCACCGGCCGCCTCTTCCAGCTCAAAAAGCTGATAGTCCGGGTGCGAAAGCTGCAACTGCCCCCTGTAACTGCCCACTTTTCCGGCAAACTGGCCGTGCCGCCCGACCTGCAACTCTTTTTCGCGCCAAGCCTGGTTAAAAAACGTCAGGGTCAAAAATCCGGTGCCGTCGGTCACCTGCACGGTCAAAATCGAACCGCCACGACTTGCCATGCGCCGGTTTTGCACACTCAAAATCTGACCGACAATAGTGACGTGCTCTCCCAAAGGCAGCCCGGCCAGCGGGGTGAGCTCGCCGCGTTTGGTGTAGCGGCGCGGCAAATGCCACAGCAGGTCGCCGGCGGTGTGGTATTCAAATCCACGCGCAAACTGGCCCGCGACCTCCTCCCCCAAAATCTGTGCCAGGGGCGTTTCTAAATCGTATCCGCTCACCATTCCAGTTTATCGCCAAGCAGCAACGTTTTATTTGCCCCAACTATTTTGGCGGGGAAACCAACTCGAAAAACCCGGAAATGGCTGGGGAACCGCTCGATCAACCAGCTGATCAAATGTCTCAATAACCCGCTCTAAACAATCCCGAAAAGCAAGCCTTCTATCCGGTTACAGCAAAATTTTGGCCGGATTTGGGAT
>JAUNHM010000108.1 GCA_030523945.1 Microbacteriaceae bacterium | reverse complement strand
CCGGTGCTGAAGCAAAAACTGCGCAGGTTAATAAAGATCTGACCGTGACGATCAAAACCGCGAAACTCGTGCCGCCAGCGGCAGCCGAACCGAAGCGCGACTACGCAGGCGAACTCACCAAAAAGGGTGAGCCGCTAGTAGCGGATAAGCCTGTATTCACAGGTGAGGTTACCAAGAAAGGCGAGCCAGCGACTGCGCAGCCAAAGCCTGCTTATGATAGCGAGTTGGCGAAGAAAGGTGAATCGCTTTTCGTGCCTGCTAAGCCAACGCTCGACCCGAGCCCGCTGCTGCCTGTGACGGTGCCAGAAAAGTCGAGTTATGACGGAGATTTGACCGCGAAACTGGTGCCGCCGCTGGAAACTCCGGCAAAGCCGGATTACACGGGAGAGCTGACCAAGAAGGGCGAGTCTGCGGTTGCACCGGAGAACCCTGTGATCGACGTGAAAGCCCTGTTATCGGGCGCATCACCGGAGAAGCCGAGCGGTTCTATTCCTACGCAGGATACCGCGCAAAATACTCAGCAAACATCGCAAACATCGGTGCCAGATGCTCAGCAAAAACCGCAGACCCCGGTTTCCGATGCTCAGCAAGCCCAGGTGTCCGCTGCCCAGCAACCGTCCGCTAAAGACGGAAAGACGCTTGCAAACACGGGCGGTAACGAGTCTCGGACCGGCTTGTTCGCGGGGCTTGCGCTGCTGCTCGGCGGCGCTGTGACCTGGCTCACCGCGCGGCGATTCCGCAGGCAAAAGTAAGCGACCGTGATGGTTATCGCGGAAAACAAGTGAAAGGGCGCGTCAGTGCCTGAGAGGTCTGGCGCGCTCTCGAATTTGTTTTCGGTAAAAGTTTTTGCTAGGATAGTCTGTTGGAAGGTTGTCCGAGCGGCCGAAGGAACTGGTCTTGAAAACCAGCAGGTGAAAGCCTCAAGGGTTCGAATCCCTTACCTTCCGCGGTGAAAGTGTGAAGCGTGAGTGTTGTATGCGCTGGATTGCGATGCTTTTGGGTACCCAAAGAAGGGGTGCTCGGGCGTGCGGGCGGCGCTGATTTTCTAGGCGATTTTTATAGCTTCAAACCGTAGAAAGGCGTAAACTGGTGGATTATGGATATGTCTTTGAGTACCCTCTCGCAGCTGTTTTTACACTCGGCGATGGTTGTGTATATGATCTCGTTCGTGTTCTACGCGGTCGACCTGGCTAACAGTCAGAGCGATTTCACCGCGGAGGCACAGAAAGGCACAGCTGGCGCGCGGCGCCGCTCGATAACCGTGCGCGTGTCGTTTTCGTTGACCGTGCTCGGGTTTATTTTACACCTGGGGGCGGCGGCGTTCCGGGGCATCGAGGCGCATCGGATGCCGTACGGGAATATGTACGAGTTCGCGCTCAGCGGCACGGTCGCGATTGTGCTGATTTTCCTGGTCGCGCAGTTCTTCCTGGATCTGCGGTTTCTGGGGGCGCTTGTCACGGGCTTGGTGACACTGTTTTTGGGGGTCAGCAAGCTCGGATTCTATGTGCCCGTGGTGCCACTGCAGCCGGCGCTCGACACTCCGTGGCTCGTGATCCACATTACGGTGGCGGTGCTGGCGACAGGATTCCTGACGCTCTCGTTTGGGTTGTCGATCCTGCAGCTGCTGCAGGCGCATCGGGAAAAGAAAGACCCTGAAAACACGGGGAAACTCTTGAAGTTTCTGAAACGACTGCCGAATGCTGTGCGGCTTGAGGACAACGCGTATCGGATCGCGATTATCGGCTTCGTGTTCTGGACGTTTACCGTGATTGCGGGGGCGATCTGGGCGGAGCGCGCCTGGAGCCGCTACTGGGGCTGGGATGTGAAAGAGGTTTGGAGTTTCATCGTGTGGGTGCTCTATGCGGGCTACATTCATGCGCGCGCAACCCGCGGCTGGCGCGGCGTGCGCAGCGGCTGGCTGTGCGTCATCGCCTACACCGCGATCATCTTTAACTTCACCATCGTGAACACGATGTTTAAGGGGTTGCACTCTTACTCTGGCTTGAACTAGCCAGAGCGGGCGGCGTGCCCCGGAGTTAGGCGACGGTTGGGTCGAGTTCGGTGGCGCGGGCGACTAGGTTTTTGACCTTTTGCGCGTGCTCCGTGGTGGTGACCAGGAGCGCATCGGGAGTATCCACGATGACGATGTTTTTCAGGCCGTAAGTAGCGATAATCCGCTTATCGGGCACGATAATCCCCGTGGTTTTCTCCGCGATAATCCGGGCATCATCGCCGAGCGTCACCAGCCCCTCGCCGTCGCCCATAAGCGTCGCAATGCTTGCAAAATCGCCAATGTCATCCCAGCCAAACGCGGCAGGCACGCACATCATCTGCCCAGCGGCAGCGGCAGGCTCCGCCACAGTGTAGTCGATAGCGATCTTTGGCAGATCCCCCCAAATACGATCCAATTCGGTTTCCCAGGAAGGAGTTCCAAAATGTTTCACAACATCGCGCAGCGCGGCGACCATCTCCGGCTCCGCCAGCGCCATTTGATCGAGGAGCACGCTTGCGCGGGAGATAAACATTCCCCCGTTCCACAGCCAGCACCCCTCGGCAAAGTACGCGCTCGCTGTTTCCTCGTCCGGTTTCTCCACAAACCGCTCCACGGCAACCGCCTGCGGGGCGTCGTCCTGCGCGGCGAAAGCGCCAGAGGTTTTGATGTAGCCGAAGCCCGTGGACGGGTGGGTCGGAGTGATGCCGATGGTCACAATGTGCCCCGCAGCCGCAGTTTTTACGGCGGCAGCAACCGCGGCGTTAAAAGCCGCAGCATCAGTGACCACATGGTCAGCCGCAAAAGACCCGACGATCGCCTCGGGATCGCGTGCCTCGATGAGCGCCGCCGCCAGCCCGATAGCCGCGGAACTGTCGCGCGGGGCAGGCTCTGCCAGGAGGTTCGCGGGCAACAGCTCAGGCAACTGCGCAGTCACAGCCGCCGCGTGCGATGCGCCCGTCACCAAAACCGTCTGCGATGCCCCAGCGATCCCCGCCAACCGCGTCCAGGTGCTCTGCAACAGGCTCGCGCCGACCCCGGTCAAATCGTGCAAGAACTTCGGCGCCGCCGCCCGCGACAGTGGCCACAGCCGCGACCCGACCCCGCCAGCAGGGATGATCGCCCAAAAATTATCCGCTGATAGCGAACAGGAAGTATTTTGCGTATTTTCCATACCCCCAGCCTAGCAATCCGATGCTGACAATCCAGCCCGAACTTGCGCGCAAATTGCAAGATAAACTAATCATCATCAGATGAAAGACCCTTGATTTTCCGCGGAAATTCGGCGTGTCTGCGGTTACACAGACGGCGCAAAAAGTGGCATAATGGATTGTAACTATTTTCACGGCTAATCTGCGCGCCCAAAAACAGTGCAGAAACCGTGGCTCAATACAAAATTACAAGGAGGACGTGCGTGGCAGCCAAAACAGCCTCAGCAGTTCCAACCCCCGCTGCTTCCGGGAAACCTGGCAAGCCAGC
>JAUNHM010000013.1 GCA_030523945.1 Microbacteriaceae bacterium | reverse complement strand
GCTGCCTGGTCACACCCCGGCCGGTGGTAAGAAGCAGATCATCGGTAAGGTGACCCTGAACGTGTTTGACAAGTTGACCCCTGGTAAGAAACTGCCTGGCGCTAAGTACAAACTGGTTGATAAGAAGACTGGTAAGGAAGTTGGCGTTCCTGGTGTTTCAAATGACAAGGGTATTGTTGAGTTCCCAGATGTACCTGTTGGCGACTTCGAGGTTGTCGAGGTGACCCCGCCGGGCGATGGGTATGAGCCGATTGTTACTAAGATTCCGGTTTCGGTGACTGAACGTAACTTGACTCCGAGCGTTGACTCGCCGTACCTGAAGCCTGAGCCGAAGCAGCATACCCTGCCTGGGCCTAAGGTTGATCAGCGTCCGGCTCCGGATCCGGTACAGCCGACTCCGCCGCCGACGCAGACTGATACGCCGCCGGCTCCGCAGGTTCCTGTGCAGCCACAGCCACAGCAGCCGACCCAGCCTGCACCGGGTGGCGGTTTGGCAAACACCGGTTCTGGCAGCAGTGGACTCACGAGTGTGCTGAGCGCGCTAATGACGATGACCGGTCTCACATTCTTCTTCGGCAAGCGTCGTCGTAAGCGTGAAAACCCGGCTGACTAACTAACCTAGCCAGCTAAGCTAAGGGGCGGGAGTTATTTTCTCTCGCCCCTTTTGCGTTACCAAAAAACGTCGACATCATAAACTAACCAATCGCAAAGCGTCATAAGCACAAACGCCTCCCCCTGGATATAACCAGCCTGCAACGAAACCGTCTGCACACAGCCGCACTACATCTCTACCCTGCTCACGGCTCCCCGCTCCCCAGCTACTTGCTACCCTGCCCCAGCTAACATCGCTAAAAAGCACCCGACTCGCTCCAGCGCAGCAACTCGCGCGCAACCGGCACCGCCAAATCCGCCCACGCACCAGCACTACACAAACGCAAAAGGGCGACAGGAAAATTCACCTGCCGCCCCGCATCGCACCCCTGCCAACTGATCTAGCCGCAGAAACGCGATAAATACTATCTTTTAGCTCTCCATCACAGAGTCTGGCTGCACGTCAATTTTTGCGCCGGTCAGTTTCGCCGCAAGCCGCACGTTCTGCCCTTCTTTACCGATTGCGAGTGACAGCTGAAAGTCAGGCACGAGCGCGCGCACCTGTTTCTGCTCTGCGTTCAGCGTAAAAACCTCACTCACCTTTGCCGGCGAAAGCGCGTTTGCCACAAACTCGGTGATTTCCGGCGAATAGTCAACCAGGTCAATTTTTTCTTCGCCAAGCTGACTCATCACGGCACGCACGCGCCGCCCCATTTCACCAATGCAGGTGCCTTTTGCATTAACTCCCTCTTGGGTTGCGCGCACCGCGATTTTGGTGCGGTGACCGGCTTCGCGAGCAAGCGACACAATCTCAACCACACCGCTAGCAATCTCTGGCACTTCCATTTCAAACAGGCGACGCACCAGGTTTGGGTGGGTGCGAGAAACAGTGATCTGCGGCCCTTTCAAGCCTTTGGTCACGTTTGTCACATAAACGCGCATGCGGGTGCCGTGTTTGTATTCTTCGCCCGGGGTTTGCTCTTCTGGCGGCAGCACAGCTTCAAGCTCGCCCAGGTCGATGTGAATAATGCGTGGGTTTGGCCCCTGCTGCACCACGCCTGAAAGAATCTGTCCTTCTTTGTCTTTGAACGAGCCGAGCATTGCATCGTCTGCGATTTCGCGCAGTCGCTGGTTGATCACCTGTTTAGCGGCGCTGGCCGCGATACGCCCAAAGTCGCTAATGTCAACTGCACCTTCGCCAATAACGCTACCTTCAGCATCATATTCGGCAAGGAAAATCCCGAGCGATCCGGTTTTTTTGTCGAGTTCCACGCGCAAATCCTGTGCTTTTGGCACGGTTTCGCCACTGCTCTCGAGGTGTTTCAGGTAGGCAGTGTGAATTGCCTGCTCGATAATGTGCACGAGTTCTGCAAACGGAATGTTTTTTTCGCGTTCCAGGTCGCGCAGTTCGGCGAGCTCAATTTTCATTGTGGACCTCCTATTAAGATATATACACCGCTCGGGCGCCAAAGCACATCAATGCTCTGGATCTTCCATTCTATCTCATTTTCTTCCACCTTTCCTGAGTCATTAAATTTCGCGCTCTTAGCTAGTCTTTCACCTGGTTATGTTCGTTATTTTTCGCATTTTCGTTTTCTTCTAAAACGTCGCCGGCATTGTCTTTACGCAAAATTTCGGCAATTGCGTGCACGGTTTGGGTGTCGTCGTTTAGGTACCCTTTTTTATACTCCAGTTTCTTATAATGTTTCTCGGTTTGTTCTTCGTAAAGACTGTGCGAGTTTACAAAATGCGGTTTATCATATCTGTTTGCGTCCAGCGGAACCGCGTCTGCGATACCTCGCGGGTCCACCAGGTGTTCGCCAAAGTTCCGCCCGATAGGAGCTACTATATCGCTGCGATCGTCAATGTTTTTGAGCATTGTAATAGGGTTGTTTCCGCAGTCCATCTTTGAAAAATCGTAGTATCTCTGGGGATCGTGCGCAGCAGACGCAAGCTGCTGATTTTTGTAATATTTTGTGCGCATCCGGGACTTCATCTCGCGTTCGTTGCGGGTTGCGGGTTTGCAGCCAGTCGAATTTTTGGTTGGGTCGGCTGTCGAGGCATACATTTTATTTGCACGCAATTCACCACGCAGAGTTCCTGTGGCAAGTCCAGCAGAACCGATCGTAATAAAGTTTGTAACGTTTTGCGGCAGCACCTTCAGCGCCTCAGCCGCTGTTGTCGAACCGTACGAGTGTCCGATAACAGTGAATTTGCTGGCTGGCGGGGCAGCGTTTTGCAGCATTTGTATGTCGTCAACTAATCGCTGCGCACCTCTTCGCGCTTTTTCCATGCTCGGCTCTTCAAACATATTTGGCGAGTCATATCCCATCCAAGCAACATACACGTTTCCGTCTCCGGGCACATGTTTGCTTATCGATCCTAACCCGGCAAGCATTTTTTTCGCGTCGCCAATGTCCGAGAACATTCCGGGCACCAACATCACGATATGTTTTGCTTTGGAAATGTCGCCTGTCGCTACCTGCGCAACCGCTTTACCGTTGTGTCTGCCGTATGCGATCAGCTTGTTTTTGCCATTTTTCAAATTTTCAAGAGCTTCTGTTTTGCTCAATTTTGCGCCCACTCCGCCCGCACCAAATGCACCCAAAACTACGGCTTCATAGAGAATATTGTTTTTCTCTTTAAAATCGTTTAACGTCATTTTTGGCGGAGTCAGCCCCAGTCGCCTATACGCATATTCCGGGTTTTCTAGCGCGATGGCCAGCGCAATTTGGGAGGCTTCCGCACGAATTTCCAACGGCAGACCGGGCAGATTTGCGATCTCAAACGGGTATGTGTTTAACAACCGTTCCCGCGCGCTATCGCTGAGGTTTGTGCGCTGCCAGATTAGCGCAATTTCGCTACCATCTTTTGCAGTTAGAAGTTTGCGCATAAGTTGCAACTCTGGGCGAGACTGGTCGAACGCGATTGTGGTTAGTTTGCGCACTCCGTCTATCCCGCTTGTGACTAGCGCCGATTGGATCGGCCGCGGCACTTGCACTCCACGCATTAGGTTCAGATAGTCGTCTTCTATTTGTGCTGCACGCATTTTCAGCTGCCGCATTCTTTCGAAATTTTGTCGTCGTAGCGCAACTTGCACATTGTAGTGTCCAGCTGCTGCACGCCAGGCTTGCGCGTTGTAGTTTTCGTACCCGGTTTTGCCATTTTTTTGCGCTTCGGTGATCTGTTCGTGCATGTAATATGGCACTTCTGTGAGCGTTCCTACAGTTTGCTGTTCAATGCCGAGCCTTTCTGCGGATCTCGCCATTGTTTCTTTATAGCTTTGCATTAGAGCTGCTTGCTGTTTTAGTGCGCCAACGAGATTGTCACGCTGTTTGATAACGGTTGAGTATTCGTCATAAAATTTGCGTGTGTGTTTGCGGCTGATTTCTATGGTTGAGATCATTTCAAGCCCCCACTGTTTGTGTTTGAGTAGGGTTATGGCGCAAAATTTTCGGATTGTTTTGGATTCCTGTTTTTGCATGGTTTCATGAATTTCTGATGTAGTTTGTACCGTAAAGTTAGCGTTTGCTGACCATGCTCCTAGCACCTGTATAACTTCATCTGCAACGCCAATGTTTTCCGGATGGAATTCCGCACTGTCGTTTGGCTCGTCTGTGTCTTGCATTTTAGCTCTCACTTTCTAATAAAATATGGTGGTTTTGCGGTTTTATAAATGACGGGGTGTCTATTTCGATTACGCTTGCGCTGTCTGCTACTTGCAGTGCTGTGTTGAGTTGTTTAAGTGTTTCTGCCGCGGCGATTGCGCTTTCTTGCATGCTTTGCAGGGTTATTAAGATTTCTTCTTCAAACTGTATTAGGGACGAAAACTTGCCGCCTCGGAATTGGTTGAATGGTATATCTGGTAGCATGAGTTGCTGTTGCAGGTCTTGTAGGCGTGCTGCTGCGTTGTTGTTAATTTCGTTGTCGTTGAGTAATCGGTCAGTCATTGTTTTTCCTTTCTTTTGTGTCTGCGAGTTGGATCCAGCGGAGTGCGTGTGGTGATTTGTTGAGTTGTCCTGGGTATGGCGGTGCGGGGTTTGCGTCGCTTGCGATTATGAGGGCGGCTTCGTTTTGGTGCAGGGTTTCGTAGCGTAGCAGTTGCAGTGGCAGGAGCGGGTGGCTGGTGTTGTGCTGGTTGGCGCCCGGGCACAGCAGCCAGTCGGGATTGTCGATACCGCGCCGCATGCTCCAGTGCAGCATGTTTTCGGGGTGGTGCAGCAGGAGGATAAGGTGTGCGGTGCCGCGGCATGCTGCGATGAGTTGCGCTATTTGGCCGAGCAGGTTGTTTTCTTCTGCCCAGACCAGGTCTGGTATCGCGATTGTTTGCGGGGTCGGGTCGGTTTTGAGTTGTTGGGTGAGGTTTTGAATGTTGTCTTGGGTTGTGAGGCGGTTGACTTTCAGGTTTTCTGGGGTGTAGTTTTCTGGGTCTGCTATGGCTATGATTTGAGTTACGTCTGGGGCATTTTTTGCGTCATGGTTTTTTATCTGCTGAGTATATATTTTCTTGCCGTATTTTTTAGTTTTTGCAGTTGCTGATGCGGTTACGATTTCGTTGAATTGCTGGTGTAGTTTTTTGCTCTGGGTACCGCTAATTACGGCGATTCCGCTGGTTGGTGCCGATATTTTTTGGCCGGTGCGCAGGCATGTTCCGATTATGCTTGCCATTTTTTCATCACCGCCTTTTTGTATACTTTGTATATCTTTTTGTGGTACGGTTTTTGCTGCGGTTTCTGTGCTTGCTTCGGCCTGTGCGATTTGCAGGAATGCTCCTATTCCTGCATGCAGAGCACGTCCTGGCGGCAAAGTTTGCAGGCCGGTTGCAAATTTCATGAGTTCTTGCGGCAGCAGGTTGAGCGCATGGTGCGCCTGTTTTTGTTGCAGAATCAGGGTTGTGTGGTTGTGTGCGCAAAGTTTGTCTGTTGCATGCTGTGCACGAGTGAGAGTGACCGCTACTGCAGCGTTTTTAGCGCGACTCATTTCTGCGAGCGCCGCGACCGCTTCGCCGAGTTCCCTGTCGCCGTTTGCGACTACTTCTGCTGCAATATCATAGTTGTCAAAGAATATTGCCGGCGCTGTTTCGGCGGTTGCAGCTGTTTCGAGTTGCATGAGTGCGTTAAATATGTCTCGCATCAGTTGTCGTCGTGACACGTTTTCTGCCCCGTCGATAAATACAGCGTTTTTGCAAGTATTTTGTAGTGCATGCAGCGCGTTTGTTTTGCCGCTGCCTGGCGCTCCGCACAGAGTTATGCCGTTTTGCGCAGTATCGGCGAGTAACACTTGCTGTTTTTGCCGGTCGGGCAGGTCGAGAATTGCCCATCCGCCCCGACTTAGCTCGTTTTGGGCCAGTTGCGCGGGTAGCTGTGGCAGCCATATTTTGTAACGTAAACGTAGTCTTTCCGCGGTAACTGTGTGACGCATTGCTTGCACTATTTGTTGCATTACCGTTTCTGACTGCGAGGTACCAGTTTCGTCTTGTAGCTGCACCGATAGGCCCGCTCCGTGCACTTCTACCATCGGTTCGACGGCGCTATTTGGCACGTTTGCGCTAACGGCTTGAAACGCCCGCGGCTGGCCTCCTCCTACGCGCATGAATCCGTGCCCGGCGGCGTGTGGCGGAATGTCTGCCGACCATGGTTTTCCCAGGATTTCTGTGGAGTCTTGAGCGGTTGCGGTGCGCAAAACCAGTTGTAGGGCAATGTTTGCACGGATCTTTTCCGAGACGCTGCCACCCGGCCGCTGCGTGGCTAAAATTAGGTAAATACCAAGGGAACGGCCACGCTGGGCGATGTCTGCGAATGAGGCTGCGGCTTCTGGCAGTTCTTGCACAAGTGCAGCGTATTCGTCAATTGCGACAACCAGAAACGGCGGAGTGCTTGCACCGAGTTTTTTGCGGCATTCGGTAATGTCGGTGACGCCGTTTTCTGCAAATAGTTCTTCTCGTCGCCTCATTTCTGCGCGTAATAGTTGCAGCATTCGAGTGAGTGCGGCACTGTCGAGGTCTGTTACGAGGCCAACGCAGTGCGGCAGCTGGGTGATCTGCCCAAATGATGCACCGCCTTTGAAATCAACCAGCAACAGGGCGAGGTTTTGCGGCGAGCAGCGCACAGCGAGCGCCAGCAGGATACTTTGCATAAGTTCTGATTTGCCTGATCCTGTAGTTCCTGCGAGCAGAATGTGGGGACCGAGGGCGCGCAGGTTTAGCTGCTGTGGGTTACCGTCTGACAGCAGCGCGAAGCCTGGCTCGCTGGCAGGATTTTGCCAGGCAGCGCTGATTTGCCTTGTAAAATCACTGTTTTCTAGGCTGTGTGTGCCGCACCAGCCAGTTTCTGTCCTGTTTGGAAGGTTGGTTTGCGCTCCTTTTCGTCGTAGTTTTGCACAGCAGAGCACGGCCTGTTTAAAGCTGGCTTCATCAAGCAAGTCCGGCACTATTTCTGTGTTTTTAAAGCCTATTTCACCAAAATTTTCTGATGTTTTAGTGCTTAATTGCCATAGTTCGTTTTTACCTGTTGCTGTGAGTACAGCTGTAGCGTTTGCCGGCACGAACATAGCATTTTCACACAGCACAATACTGAAATCAGCAGCACCGTTTTCACGGTTTGTGCAGCTGTTTAATTGTCTACTCGCAAGAATAATTTGTATGTTTATTTTAGGCTCAATAAGGGTGTTTTGATGGGCTTCTCTGCCGCTCAAAACGGGAGCTTCAACGCTCCTTTCGCCCGCAGGCGAAAGACTATACGGGGCGTGGGAAGAGTTTCCCACCAAATGTTTCACAGAATTTAACGATGTTTCACGCGTATTTTCTTGAAAGTTTTGTTGCCAGTGAGGCAAAAGTTCTAGCCATTGACGCAGCAGCAAACTGTTGTCGCAGTGCAGGTTTAGGCGCTCTGGCGGGTAGTCTGTAATCAGTTGCAGCAAAACTGCTTGCAGGATTTGCATGGTTTTATGTATTTCGCCGATAATCGCGAATGTGCCGGATAGTGGTAGTGTTTGTGGCACGTCTGAGACCTGCGCCATCACATCGTGAGCTTGCCGCGCGGCAGCCATTAGCTTAACATTGAGCTGCTGCAGGTCTGGCATTTCCAGCTGCACTGGAGCGGCAGCTGGGGCAACGCCGAGTCGTAAAAGTCCCGGCTGTGCGGCAGCGTTTGATGTGTCTGAACCGATTGCTGCGCTAGCGTGCAGCACGGAAGCACTCCCCCACTTTGCAGCACTGTTTTTATCTGCGGTTACACGCAGCTGATCGCTGCGCACCCCACCAGCCCAAAGCCGGGCAGAACTGCTTTGTGTTGCGTGTTGGGACAGCCAACCCAGGCGTGTGGTTGGCGCCGGCAGGCAGTCCTGTTGTCTTGCTCGCCAGCGTCTTGCCGCCGCGCACACTCGCGCTAAAAATCCGTCAACTTTGGTGAGAGCTTGCATACGCTGCTCCAGCGCCGCCCGCCGCTGCTGCCCACCGCTTTCCAGCCAGCTGCTCAGCAACATGAGCGGGCTCAAAAACGCAAACATGAGCAGCAGCGGCTGCCGGGTCACCGCAAACATCACCCCGGAAAACACCACAGGCAAAAACATCGGCACAAGCGGCAGCTTGCGCTTCTGAGTTTGCGGTGCTGCCGGCAGCTCCAACTTGTAGACAAGTTGGGGCGGCGCTGGAGCAGCGTATGCAAGCGGCGTAACCTCCACAAACGGCTCCGCTTTTTGGCGCGCGCGCGGCGGCTCCACGGCTACGCCTCCCGCAGCCATACTTCTCCCTCTGCCGGCCGCATATTTTCCAGCATCCGCGCCAAGGCTTGCAACCCCTGCCACCCCAGCTACCCCAACAATCCCACTACCCGCCAAACCGGCAGCACTATCTCCGCCAGCACCAAGTTCTCCGGCAAATCCCGCAGCAACTTTTCCAGCAGCGCCAAGGCTTTCAACCCCGGCTGCCACGACTCGCACCGCAGCGGCCGCAACCACCCCGGCGCTGGCGAATTTGTCTGCCGGCGCCAACCTACACCACCTGCCGCCTTCCCACACCGCCAGAGTCATTTCTCCAAAAACCGCCCTGTTGCTTCGCTCTCTAAGCAGACCTGCTTCAGCTTTATCAGCATCACCGCTGTCCCCGTCATAACTCACAACAACTCCGCGCTCAGCGTCAGCGACAATCGCCTGCACAGCATCTTCGGGCAGGCCGCCGCCTGCGATTGCCGCCTCACGCAAAAGCTGCGCAAAACAGGCGGCAACCGCGGCAACGCTCACTTCTGCAGCAACGCTCACACGCACCGCAATCCACGCCCCCGTCTCTGTAACGAGACGTAGCGGCAACCCGCGCAACATTTTAGCCCCCAATGCGAGCAGCGATTTGCGCGTCGGTTTCCTGCAGTGTGGTCGCAGTGGTGCGCAGGAAGCCCTGAATTTCGGTGAGCTGGTCGATGACGGTGCGCGCGCCCTGCGTGTACTGTTCAAAAGCACTCGCAAATCGCCCGGAAGCAACCTCGGTCACAAATCCGGAACTGATCAGACCCTGGATTTGCTGCTGCATTTGCATCAGCTGAGTTGTGATCTGCTCACGCCCAGTTTCCAGCTGCTGTGCAGCGGTTTCCATTTCGCCGTAGCTTACTTTTAGATTCATTTTTCCTCTTTTCTCGAGTTGTTTGATTGGGTACTTTCGAGATTAGAGGAAATTTTTTATCCACAGGCAAGAAAAAATAAATTTGTGGATAACTTGGATTTTCCACAGATCCTAGTAATAGTTATCAATACATTTTTTGAACGTTATCTACAATTTTAGGCACTAATTTTTGTTTTCCACAGGCAATTTTCAGCACCCTCTTTCCACCTCCAAACTACCAAAATCACGCATAATCGCACCCCAAATCCGCACCTAACAACCCACACCCCCCCGTACCACACACACACAAAAAACCGACCGCCTGGTAAACACACAAAAAACCAGGCGGTCGGAAGCTTAAATTAGCTATTTGCGTAAAGGCTTACTTGCCAAGCAACCCCGCAATATAGCCCGGCACGTCACTCAACGCTACTTTTTCACCAGTGCCGGCAGCGCGGTCACGCACCTCGGCAAAACCCTCAGCAGCGTCACGACCAACTACCACAACATAAGGCACGCCAAGCAGTTCTGCGTCGCCGAACTTCACGCCAGGGGTCACCTTTTGGCGATCATCAAACAAAACCTCAACTCCGTCGGCGTCAAGCCCTGCCGCAACCTCTTCAGCCAGATCAAACACTGCTTGATCTTTGCTCGCAGCCACCAGATGCACCTGATACGGCGCAACCGCAACCGGCCAAATCAGCCCGCGATCGTCACTGTTAAGCTCCGCCAAAACAGCCAGCAAACGGGTCACACCAATGCCATAAGAACCCATCGTAACGGTCTGCAGTTTGCCGTTTTCACCCAGCACCTGCAGCCCCAAAACCTCGGCATATTTTTCTCCGAGCTGGAAAACATGCCCGATCTCCACGCCGCGCGCCAACTCAATCGGCCCGGATCCGTCTGGTGCCAGGTCACCCTCAACCACATTTGCGATATCGGCAACGCCGTCAGCTGTAAAATCACGCCCGTAAACGCAACTGTGTACGTGCTTATCAGATTCGTTTGCACCCGTCACCCACACGGTACCCTCGGCAACCCGCGGATCAACCAGGTAACGCACGCCACTCGTGCCGTTGACGCCAAGCACCCCGTTAACAGGCCCGATAAACCCAGGCACCAGCTCCGGCACACGCCGCAAATCGGCATCGGTCGCAGGCTCCACTTCAAAACCGGCAAAAGCTACCTCAGCGCGCTTCATATCAACATCGCGATCGCCCGGCAGCCCGATAACCACCAGTTCGCGCTCGCCCTCGGCAGAAACCAGCGTCAAAACCACATTTTTCAGCGTATCTGCAGCACTCCACTGCCCACCATCAGGGCGCGCAACCGTCGCATTCAAATGCTCCACAAGCCCCGAAATCGTGTTCGTGCCCGGCGAATCAAACACCTCAAAAGCAGGCACATTCGCATAATCTTGCGCATCAGCCTCAGGCGTGCGATAGGCCTCAACGTTCGCCGCATAGCCGCCAGCCGAGCGCACAAAAGTGTCCTCACCAATTTCGATCGGCGCCAAAAACTCTTCACTCTTTGAGCCGCCCATTGCCCCGGCGTCTGCCGCCACAATCGCATAAGGCACGCCCAGTCGCGCAAAAATCCGCTCATAAGCGTCACGCTGATCCTTATAGCTGGCCGCCAGCTGCTCGCCGCTCAACCCGAAAGAATACGCGTCTTTCATAGTAAATTCGCGCCCGCGCAAAAGCCCCGCCCGCGGCCTGGCCTCGTCACGATATTTGTCTTGAATCTGGTAGATAGAAAGCGGCAGATCTTTGTAAGAAGACACCATATCTTTTACCAGAGTAGTGAAAACCTCTTCGTGCGTCGGCGCCAAAAGATAGTCGGCTCCGTGCCGGTCTTGCAGCCTAAAAAGCTCATCGCCGTATTCGCTCCAACGACCGGTCTGTTCGTATGGTTCGCGCGGCAACAATGCCGGAAAATGCACTTCGTAGCTGCCCGCAGCCGCCATTTCTTCGCGAATAATCTGCTCGATTTTTGCCTTTACCCGCAAGCCGAGCGGCAACCAGGCAAACACACCCGGGGCTTGACGACGAATGTAGCCGGCGCGCACCAGCAGTTTATGACTGAGCACCTCAGCATCGGCCGGACTCTCTCGCAGGGTCTTAAAAAAATAGTTGCTTAAACGCTCAATCATACTTCTATTCTATCGAACTGACCTGCGTTTTTCTCACAGTTTTCGACTCACGCCCAGATTCGTGCTCAGGTTCCGCCCCGATCCGCACTAGTATCGACCCCGGATCCGAATTCAGGTTCGCACTCAGGTTCACCCGCGAATCCGCGCCAGTCCAGCACTCCAGCTTTGCCGCAACCTCAGCCAGCCATTTACGCCAAAACTGGCCCGCTAATTGCCCGGCACCGCACCCATCTGCTTAGTTTCGAGCAGCCACAGCAGCGGCACGGTCACGTCGACTCTTGCACCCACGCCCTCCGCGTTATTGCCCCATTCTATATGCCCGCTCAGCTCGCCTTCGATCAGAGTGCGCACGATTTGCGTGCCAAGCCCCTGCCCCACACGCCCGTTTTCGATGCCGCGCCCGTTGTCAATCACGCTAATGCGCATTTGGGCATCGTCGCGTTCACAGTTGAGCGTGACCCGCCCGTGTTGCATGCCAACCATGCCATGCTCGACAGCGTTAGTCACAATTTCGGTGAGCGCGAGCGCGAGCGGGGTGGCATGCGCGGACGGAATTTCGCCAAAAGTACCGTTTTTGATCACTTCGACGCTGGTGTTGTGCAGGCTGGCGACCTCGGTGGCAAGCCCCAAAACTCGCTCAAATACCTGGTCAAATTGCACGATCTGGTCCAGCCCGGTGGCCAGGGTATCGTGCACAACCGCAATCGCGTCAACGCGCCGCATCGCCTGCCCCAGTACGTGTTTCGCCTCGTCACTTTCGGCTCGTCTGGCCTGCACACGCAGCAGCGACGCAACGGTTTGCAGGTTGTTTTTTACGCGGTGGTGAATTTCGCGAATGGTCGCGTTTTTGGTGATCAACGCCTGCGCTTGCCGGCGAATATCGGTAACGTCACGGGTCAAAATAATCGCACCCACCCGTTTACCATTGATAATAACCGGAATGGAACGCGCCGTCACCACCCTACCGCGCACTTCAATATCGCTGCGGGCACTGATTTTTCCGGCGCAAATCAGCGGCAGCGACTCGTTTGTGTCCTGCAGTCCTGTGACCATTTCGGCCACTATCTCGGGCAGGTTTTCGTTTTCCATTTCGGCACGATAGCCGAGCCGAGCAAAACTAGTAAGCGTATTTGGGCTGGCAAAAGTAATGTCGCCGTTTGGTAGCACGCGAATCAGCCCGTCGGTTGCGCGCGGTTCGCCTCGCAGTCGCCCGTGTTGCGTGATTTCGCTGCTTGGAAAATCGCCGCTGCTGATCATTTCGAACAGGTCGCTTGCGCTCTGCCGAAACACCAACCCCATTGGCGAGGCAGCATACGGGTCGTTTGGCGGAGTGTGCAGGGTGAGCACCGCGAAAGGTCCGATTTTTTCGCCGGTTTTGGTGTCGCGGCGGCTGACCGGATATGCTTTCACCTGCATTGGCGCTTCTTCATACCAGGTGATGGTTTTGCCTTCGACCGGCCTGTTTGTCGCTAAAGTTTCGTCGACGAGTCCGCGCCAGGCATCTCGCAAATAGTCTCCGATCACGTCGCGGTGGAACATTGTGATCAGCCCGGTTGGCCGGCTATGGTTGATCGCAATGTAGCGCCCGTCTGTGGTTGGTGCCCAGAGCACGGCATCACTCAGGGCCAGGTCGGCAAGCAGGGGCCAGTCGAGCACGAGCCGGTCGATCCATTCAATCTCATGCTCGTCTAGTTGCGTATATTTATATAGAGTGTTGCTTGACGAGGACACGCTCCCATTCTATCGCTTCTGTCTGAGTGCTCGCTGGTTATCAACTTTCTCCTATTTTGTGCTGGTTTTTTGTTAGGTGAGCGGCAAATTTACAGCTTTATCAGGGGTTTTATACAGGGTATATATATCATCGGTTGTTTACACTAAAATATCTGAGTCGCCCAAAAATAGATTTCTCGCACGTCATTTATCGACGTTGATTCAAGCGATGTAAAAGTTTACAAAGCGATATTTAAAAATAAATAAGGATTGTAATTGTCTCAAAACTTTGGCGGCCATGAAACCGCCTTTCAACTGACCAGCGTGCCGGGTGTGGACATGCTGGATTCTCGCGCGCAAACCGGTGGAAAAGGTGGGGTTGCGATGCTTGCCGAGCCTTCTGCAGGTTTCGACGAAAAGGACCCGGAAATAGGTGCGAAATCCGGTGATGCCGCTACGCGACTTGCGCAAGAGCTGGAGAGCCTGGAAGAGCAAAATATGCGGCAGTTACTTGAGGAGTTGCTAACAAAGATCAACTCCAAATACGAAAAACACCCGCTTTTTGATCGCAGACCGTCGGAGGAGCAGCACAGCCGATACAGTGCGAGCAGCCCGGAAATTGAACCGCTTACCACCGGTGAAATCATTGAGCATACCGCGGCCACGTCCTCGGCAGTGCTGGGTTTTGATAGCGGAAACGGGCTGCTTTTTGATACGGTTGCGACGCAAATTAGCGGGGAAGTGCAATTTTCTGCGATTCCAGGCAAGGAATTAACGACCGAGCCGGAGAGCGGACAGGATCGGGAGCCAGAAAACATTGCGGACGCGAAAAACGCACTTGATTTTACGCCTTTGCCGCATTTGCAAAAAGAGCAGTTGATTCCGGATTTGCCGACTTTTCGCCGGGAAATCGAGCAGAATGAGGACGGCAACGATACCGGGGGGCGCGATTTGATATCGGAAGATATCGCGTCTGCTTCGCCGTCACGCGTTTTTCTAATCAATCTTGCGCTGCATGCGGCGGAGGTGGCGAACGGGCAGCGCAAGGTTGCAAGCCTCGGATCGTATGTGAGCAACCGGGTGGCGCGGGAGTTACAGCAGCAGAATTCGCTAACGCGTGAAAAATATGCGATGATGCGACGGATTGACAAAACGCAAACACCGAAGCTTTATGGCAGAGTGTGGGTGCAGCAGTTGACACAGCGCACGGTAGATGCGGTGGTGACTGTGCGGCAGGGTCGGCGAATTTTCCCGGTGACCATGCAGCTTTTGCGGCGGAATAGCGGCAGCTGGCAGGCAACCCGACTGTATATTATGTAGGTGTTGCTACGGTTGCCGAGGTGGCGGGTTTGGCGGGCACGACTGTGCTGGTTAGGCTGCCGCAGCGGCTGCAGCGTCGGCACGCAGGCGAGCCACTTCATAGCAGGCGATGCTTGCGGCAATACCCGCGTTGAGCGATTCTGTTGCCGCACTGATTGGAATCGAGGCGATTGCATCGCACTGCTGCGCGACCAGGCGCGACAGGCCGCTGCCCTCGCTGCCCACAACGAACGCGAGCGGGCGATCTGCGAGCGCCAGCCCCGGCAGCATGGTGTCGCCACCGCCATCGAGCCCGACAATAAACACGCCCGCTGATTTCAGGTCTTTAATCGCGCGTGTCAGGTTGCTGGCCTTGGCCACTGGGCAGCGAGCTGCTGCTCCGGCCGAGGTTTTCCAGGCTGCTGCGGTCACACCGGCGCTGCGCCGCTGCGGCACGATCACGCCGTGCCCGCCAAACGCCGCCACCGAGCGAATAATCGCGCCGAGGTTGCGCGGGTCGGTCACTCCGTCGAGGATTGCGATCAGCGGAATTTCGCCTTTTTTCGCGGCAATATCTAAAATGTCCATCGGATGCGCATAGTCGTATGCCGGCACTTTTAGCGCCACGCCCTGGTGCACCGCGCCCTCGCCGGCGAGTCGGTCGAGTTCCGGGCGCATTACTTCCAAAATCGGAATACCGCGGCCGGTTGCAATGCCCAGGATTTCACGCATGCGGTCGTCAAATTCGGCGCGCGCGGCGACGTAAACGGTGCTGGCCGGGATTTTGGTGCGCAGCGCTTCGAGCACAGAGTTGCGACCGGTTACGAGTTCTGCGTCGGCAATCGCGGCTCCGCCAGCTCCCCCGCCACCGCGCGATTTTTGCTGTTGGGCACGTCGCTGGGCGGCTTTTTCACGCAGCTGTTTTGCTTTATATGCTGCGTGATATGGTCGGTCTTCTGCTTTTGGAGTTGGGCCTTTACCCTCGAGTGCCTGCCGCCCTTGACCGCCTGTGCCGACGGCTTTGCCGCGACTTTTTTTGCGGATTGCGCCGGGACGTCCCATGCGTTTTGTTGTCATTTTAGGCTCCAAATCGTGTCGTTTGCAGTATCTTTCAGTTCGATACCTGCGGCCGCCAGCTGGTCACGGATTTCGTCACTGCGCTGCCAGTCTTTTGCGGAGCGCGCGGCGAGCCGGGCGGCGATTAGTTCTTGTAACAGTTTATCAAGGGCAAGCGCGGTTTTGTTTTCGCCTGCTGCACCACCCGCCCAGTGTGGGTGACGCGGATCGAGGTGTAGCACTCCAAGCATTGCGACCAGTTCATCTGCAGCAGCACTTGCCACCGCAGTGTCGCCGCCGTCTAGCGCAGTATTCAGCGTGCGCACACTGCCGTGCAGAGCTGCGAGCGCCTGCGGCAGGGCAAAATCATCAAACATTGCTTTTTTGAACGCCTGTGGGGTTTTTTCGGCAAGCGTCTCGCCTTTTTCAGTAGCCCAAGCAGCACCAGTACCGGCCCCGGCATTTCCGCCAGCACCGGCCCCAAGCACGTCAAAAGGCTCCGGCACCTCCACACCCGCGGCCCTCTCAGCCCGCACCAGCGCCTCACCAATCCGCGCCACGGCGGCCGCAGCCTCCGCCAGCGAAGTTTCGCTATATGTCAGTTCCGAACGATAGTGCGCACTCCCCAAGAAATAGCGCACTACCAGCGGCTCCGCCGCGTCCAGCAAATCTGCAGCAAACAGCGAATTCCCCAGTGACTTCGACATTTTCTGCCCGTCCACATTTACCAGCCCATTGTGCACCCAGTACCGCGCAAACCCGTCACCAGCAGCCCGCGACTGCGCTAGCTCGTTTTCGTGGTGCGGAAAACGCAAATCACGCCCACCGCCGTGAATGTCAAACTCGCTCCCCAAAAAGCGGGTCGCCATCGCACTGCACTCAATGTGCCAGCCCGGCCGCCCCTTACCGCCCCGGCTAATCTGCCAGGCCGCATCTGCAGCCTCATCGTCTGGCCGGTTCGCCTTCCACAGCGCAAAATCGCAGCGGTTGCGTTTACCCAGTTCGTCCGCCTCACCCTCGGCCATCTGCTCAATGCTCTGCCGAGTCAGCTCGCCATAGTCCGCCCATTTCGCGGTGTCAAAATAAACGCTTCCGTCAGCAGTTTCATAAGCATATCCCGCCTCAAACAGCCGCTCAATCAGCGCGTCCATTTCCAAAATATGCCCGGTCGCTCGCGGCGAAACAGTCGGCTCGCTCACACCCACGGCCCGATACGCGGCAGCAAATTCGCCCTCAACCCGCGACGCCAGCGCCCACCAGGTTTCGCTCCCCCCGGCCGCCTGCCCTGCCGCCGCGTTCGCCAAAATCTTGTCGTCGATGTCGGTCACGTTGCGCACCAGCGTCACCTCTTGCCCGCAGGCCACAAACCATCGCCGCATCTGGTCATAAACCAACGCGCTGCGCAAATGCCCAATGTGAGGCGCGGACTGCACCGTCGGCCCACACACATACATTCCAACCCGACCCGCCTCGCGCGGCTCAAACGCAACTAGCTGCTGGCTTTTGGAATCATAAATATGTTGGCTCACCTTTTTAGCCTACCGCGCTTTACCTTAAAAAACACGAAAAACGCCCGGCAATCTCAGTCACCGAGCGTCTTTCGCGTCTAATCTATGCGCTGCAGCGCAGCTAATACTGCCGCTAACTACTCTGCGTGTCCGGACAGGAAGTAGTTGAGCTGCTTTGAAATGCTGACCGCGTGGTCACCAAAACGCTCGTGGTAGCGGCTCGCCAGGGTCGAGTCAACTACGTTTTCTGCTTTTTCGAGTCGCTCGCTCAGCAGGCGGGTAAAGATTTCGCTGTGCAGTGAGTCTAGTTCGTCGTCCAGGCTGCGCAGTTTTTCAATGGTTTCAACTTCCTGACGCTGCAGCAGCTGCACGGTCAGGCGAGCCATTTCTACGTCCAGCTGACCCATCCGCTCAAAAGTTGCCTCAAACCCGGCAGGAATCGCGCTGGTTGGGTAACGGTAGCGTGCCAGTTCAGCAATGTGCTGGGCCAGGTCGGCCATACGCTCCAGCGAAGAGCTCATGCGCAGTGCGCTCACCATCAGGCGCAGGTCGCTAGCAACCGGCTGCTGACGTGCCAAAATATCGGTTACTTTTTCGTCCAGCGAGAGTGCGAGGTCGTCAATTTTTTTGTCGTTTTCGATCACAAGCTGTGCCAGGGTTACATCGCTGGTGGTAAACGCGCGCGTTGCCCCTTCGATTGCGGTCGTCACCAGTTCGGCAATTTCTACCAGCCCTGCCTGGACATCGCTCAGTTCTTGCTGAAAAACTATGCGCATTTTATATTCCTTTCGATAGTAACCTTGTTGGCTAAATATAAACCTAACATCTATTGTGCCTCATTTTCATTAACCGCAAAAGTCCATTAGGTTAACATTAGGCAAACTCTGGGAGTACTCAGCTAGTTACTTATAGCATAATAATATGGATCCTTCTTTTCTGGTTATTTGCGCGGTTTTGCTCGGAATGGGGTTGGGCATCGTGATTTGCGCGCTTGTTTTGTATGTGCAAAAAGCGCAATTGCGGCGTAAAAACGAGCAGAATCCGAAGCTGCCGAGCACCGCTGTGCAGATTTTTGACCGGTATCCGCAGGGTGCGATTATTTTGGATGCTGCACTCAATCCGGTTTATGTAAATGACGGGGTTGAGTCGCAAAACCTGTTTAGTGCCGAGATGCTCAATAATCCGGAATTTTTGTCGGAAATGCGCGATGTGATGCAGACCGGGGAGCCGTATTTACGTCAGCCGGATTTTGAAAATGCCGCCGATACTCTGCAAATTCAAGCGTTTCGGATCCACACCAGGTTTGTGGCGATTTTGGTGGAAGATGTTGGTGAAATGCAGCGTGTGCATGCGATGCGCCGAGATTTTATCGCGAACGTTAGTCACGAGCTAAAAACCCCGGTTGCGGCTTTGAGCCTGCTTTCGGAGGCGATCGGGCGCGGGGCAGATAACCCGGTGCTGGTGCGCCAGTTTGCGGCAAGTATGGAAACTGAATCGCAGCGGCTCGCCAATCTGATCAAGGATATTATCCACCTGTCTCAGGCGCAGACGGTTTTGGGGCCGGAAGATCGTACTCCGCTGTCGCTTTTGGAACTGGTAAACGAACAAATTTCGACGCACAAAAATTTTGCCGCCCAGCACGATGTGCGCATAGTTTTCAGCAATCCGGATGTACCGGAAGATCAACTAATGGTGCGCGGTCGCAGCAGCGCCCTGCAAATCGCAATCGCCAACGTGCTCGCAAACGCGATCCGCTATTCCAAACCGGGCAGCCAGGTGGGGGTCGGTCTAAAATTTAACAACGACAAAATCGAGCTCGCCATCACCGACCAGGGCCCCGGCATCGCACCCGAGTTTCAAGAACGCGTGTTTGAAAGGTTCTTCCGGGTGGACGGTTCTCGCACCCGCGGCACCGGCGGCACCGGCCTGGGTCTCAGTATCGCCCGCAACACCATGATTACGCACGGCGGCGACATTACGCTGTGGTCACGCGTCGGTGTCGGCTCCACCTTTACCCTGCGTTTTCTGCACGCAGACACCAGCCCGGCACACCCGCCACAATCCACAAAAACCGGTCGGGAACAAACCCCAACTTCCACCCTCGCTATCGCAGCAGCACAAAAACCGGGCGCTTCCAACAAAAAGTGCAAAAAACTGCTCAAAGCAGAACAGCAAGCCACCCAAAAAGCCGAAAAACAGGCAGCAAAATCTGCTAAAATGTCTGCGAAGACAACTAAAAAAGCAGCTGAAAAAGCCACAAAATCGGCAAACAAAAAATCTAAGAAAAAAACCGATTAAAGGAGCCAACCAATGCCACAGCAGCATATTTTGCTCGTCGAGGACGAGCCAGCCATTTCACAGCCACTCTATTTTTTGCTGCAGCAAGAGGGATACGAGGTCACGGTCATTGACGACGGGGCCCGTGCAGCCGAAGAATTCGACGTCGAAACGCACGATCTGGTGTTGCTCGATCTGATGCTGCCGAGCATGAGCGGCACCGAAGTTTGCCGCATTATCCGCCAGCAGGCGCAAACCCCGATCATTATGCTGACCGCGAAAGACAGCGAGATCGACGTGATTGTGGGGCTGGAAATCGGCGCCGATGACTACATTAAAAAGCCGTATTCGAGTCGCGAGCTGCTTGCCCGCATTCGGGCCGTTTTGCGGCGCACCGACAGTGAAGACGAGGTCGGCGATGAAAACACGCTCGAGCCTGGCAAGCCGATGGCGTGTGACGATGTTGTGCTCGACCCGGAACGTCACACTTTGAACGTGCGCGGCGAGGCTGTGACTTTGCCGCTGCGCGAATTTGAGCTGCTGGAAATGCTGATGGCAAACGACGGACGCGTGCTGACGCGCGGCCAGCTGATCGACCGGATTTGGGGCAGCAACTACTATGGCGACACGAAGACACTGGACGTGCACATTAAGCGTTTGCGGTCGCGAATCGAGCGCGATCCTTCTGATCCGCGGCTGATCACAACGGTGCGCGGCGTCGGCTATCGTTTCAACTAGCTGAGTTGGCGGTTTGCTTGGTGAGTGAGCCGCTAAGTAACCAGCTTGTCGTGCTGGCAGACCTGGGAAAGCGTGTTTTCCTGCCCGGCGACCTGGCTACCTTTCCAAACCGCCCCCTCGGCGACTCCCCTATTACAGACCCACCAAACAAATAAAACAAAAGAGCCCCCGAGACACTGCCCGAAAGCTCTTTTGTAAAGCCTGGAAAAGCCTAGTGATCTTTTTTCTCAGTTTTGCCGTGGCTGTCACCCAGAATGTATTTTTTGTATTCTGGCAGGGTGCCGTCGAGCACTGGCACGTCAAAGTTTTTAGTTTCGCTGCCAGCGTTCAGATAGGTTTTGACGGTGGAGCCAATCACCTGTTTGCCCAGGTTGAGCGGTTTTGGCTCGACTTTGCCGTGCGGGTCACCAAAAATGTTGGTGCCCGGCTTAATTTCAAAACTTACGGTTTCTTTTTTACCGTCGTGCGCTTCGAGATTCAGGGTCAGTTTTTCGGTCTTTTCGGTCTGGTTAATTGCGGTGAACACAACGTTGTATGGCGCGCCAGCTTTTTCAGCGACGATCAGCATGTTGCGCACTTTGACGTTGCCCACGTTGATGCCCTGCCCGTCGCTCGGGTCGTAGGTTTTTGTGGTGGCAACAGGTGCTGCCAGCGAGCAGCCGCTCAGTGCGAACGATGCCGCAATTGCTGCAGCGATTACGCTTTTGGTGCGAATTTTCAACGCTTTCCTCCGAATTACAACCATATATACAGCCGATTTTGCCGGCCGTCTGAGAGTTTTGCGCGCGGCAAAACAAAGCAGTCACCTTTCCATTATATCTCTGCCCGCACCCCGGCGCACCTTAGGACACCCTAAACTCCCAGGTTTCTGTGGTAAACTGGTATGAGGCAAGCACATAAGGAGCCCTATTTTATGCAATTCGAGGTTGGCGAGACCGTCGTATATCCGCACCATGGCGCGGCACAAATCGTTGAAGTGAAAAAACGCAAGTTTGGCGGCGAAGAAAAACTGTTTTTGAAGCTGCAGGTGCACCAGAGCGATCTGACCATTGACGTGCCGGCAGAAAATTGCGAAATGGTTGGCGTGCGCGATGTGATCAACGAAGAGGGCCTGGAGCAGGTTTTTGAGGTTTTGCGTTCGCCTTTTGCCGAGGAGCCGAGCAACTGGTCGCGTCGTTACAAAGCAAATATTGAGAAGCTCGCTTCTGGCGATGTTTTGCGGGTAGCCGAGGTCGTGCGTGATCTGTGGCGGCGCGAGCAAGACAAGGGCCTGTCTGCTGGCGAAAAGCGTATGCTGGCAAAGGCGCGCCAAATTTTGGTCTCGGAGCTGGCTTTGGCCGAGAGGTCGGACGAAGATCACGCATCTGATCTGCTGGATCGGGTGCTCGATTCCGAGCCTGGCGAAAATGTGCGCTAGTTTTTAATTTTGTAATCAAAACGGCCGACTACACGGGTGAGGTAGCCGGCCGTTTTGCTTGCGCGCTTGCGGATTATTTGCCCTGGGCTGCAACCGCGGCCGCGCCTACTGCGGCAGCTTCCGGGTCGAGATAGTAGGCTGGTTTTGCCGGGGTGCCGTCTTCGTTTAGTTCGTAGACGAGCGGCATGCCGGTTGGAATATTGAGTGCGGCAATGTCTTCGTCTGAGATACCGTCGAGGTGCTTGACCAGGGCGCGCAACGAGTTGCCGTGTGCGGTGACGAGCACGGTTTTACCGTCGGCAAGGTCTGGGCGAATCTCGTTTTCCCAGTATGGCACGAGGCGTTCGATCACGTCTTTGAGACATTCGGTGCGCGGCAGTGGCGCGTCAATGTCGCTGTAGCGCGGGTCGTTTACCTGCGACCATTCGGAGCTGTCTTCGAGCGCCGGTGGCGGGGTGTCGAAGCTGCGGCGCCACTCCATAAACTGCTCTTCACCGTAGGCGGCGAGGGTTTCGGCTTTGTCTTTGCCCTGCAGCGCGCCGTAGTGGCGTTCGTTGAGTCGCCAGCTGCGTTTTACCGGAATCCACAGCAGGTCGGCGGTGTCGAGGGCGATGTTTGCGGTGCTGATGGCACGGCTCAGCAGGGAGGTGTGCAGCACGTCTGGCAGCACGCCAGCTTCGCGCAGCAGTTCACCGGCGCGGGCGGCTTCTGCCTTGCCCTGGTCTGTGAGTCGCACATCGACCCACCCGGTAAACAGGTTTTTTTCGTTCCATTGGCTCTGCCCGTGTCGCAGCAAAATAAGTTTTTGTGTCATACTCTAACCCTACTCCCCCACACCTGAAAATCCCCTCAATCCCCCCATTCTTTACCCAAAAACGAGGAAAAAATAGCTTGCATGCAAAGTACATGTGTAATATGATTGATGCATGACAACACTGCAGGTGAGAAACGTGCCAGACGAACTCAGTCGCACACTCAAAGCTAAGGCCGCCATGAACGGCACCTCTTTAAGCGACTATTTGCTAGCCGAACTGCACCAGATCGCAGCGCGCCCCAGCAGAGCCGAGCTGTTTGCCAGAATTAAATCTCGCGGCATCGCAAGCCTGCCCCCTGCCGCAGATGTGCTCGCAGCAGAACGGGAAAATCACCTCAGCCATAAACTACAAGAGCTAAACTGCGATGCTGATAATTGACGCCTCCGCAATCGCCGAAATTCTGCTCGGCACCTCACGCGGATTGCGAGCGACAGAGCGAGTTGGCGACGAGTATTTGGTAGCGCCAGAGCACTGCGTCGCAGAGGTTTTATCGATTATGCGCGGCCTCTATTTAGGCGGCTCAATCACCGAAACCCGGGCACAAACCGCACTCAAAGAACTGCGCGAAATCGGCATCGATTTTTTGCCGACAATGCCCCTGCTCGAAGCGGCCTGGCAGCTGCGCCACAACGTGAGCGCATACGACGCACTCTATGTGGCACTTGCAGAGTCCCTAAATGCAAAAATCATCAGCTTCGACTCACGCTTAGCAAAAGCCAGCCCACACGTAGTCGTGCCATAGCTCACGAACTGGCCTTAAACTGACGAAATTCCGCAGCGAAAGCAGTGTTTATACTGATTTGTCGCGAGGTGGTTTACAGCTATTTACATTTTTCTACCATCGTGGTAGAGTTAGATTATGGCAACTATGAATATTAAAGACCCGAGAGTGCACGAGCTGGCACACGAACTGGCGAAACTGCGTGGCACCAGTGCCACCGCAGCCGTGCGCACAGCGCTGGAAAACGACCTGCAGAATGAGCGTCACAAGCGCAACGACATTTTTGCGGCAGCCAAGCGCCTGCAAGAAAAATATGCCGGCACATCCCATCTCTGGCTCACAGACGACGACCTTTACGATGAAGACGGGCTGCCGAAATGATCGTCGACACGTCTGCCGCTATTGCGATTATGCGAGGAGAGCCAGAGGCTCAAAAGTTCCTGCGGTCAATTGAACGCGCAGACAAGCTGCGAATGTCGGCAGCTTCGGTTTTGGAACTAACCATGGTCACCGCAAAAGAAAACCCGGATGCGGTGGACAATTTTATTGCAGAAACCGGCATTGAGGTGCTTCCGGTCGATCTTGATCAGCTTTTTTGGGCGCGATACGCGTTTACGCACTACGGGCGCGGCTCGGGTTCGCCAGCAAAACTGAACTACGGTGACTGCTTTGCTTATGCGGCTGCCCGCGCGCTGCGCGAACCGCTACTGTTTAAAGGCAACGATTTCACCCACACCGACGTTTTTCTGCCAGATTTCAGCTCCGAATAAGCGTTATACAAAACGCCTCATGCGCATGACCCACCCTGGCAAACGCTGAGCCATTATTACCCGACGACAACTACAATCTCCTCTCATGCACCTTTAAACCGCCAAAAGTGGGCGACCGAAAAATTTCCGACCGCCCACTTTAGTGTTCTCAAATAGTAATTTACTAGCTTGCAGAAGTCCGCTTGCGACGACCAATCAGTAGCACACCTGCCGCTGCCAGCAAGGTTGCCCCGACTAGCACACCGACCGGCGCGCCCGCCACACCGGTGTTAGCAAGAATATTACCCTTACCGTCTCGGGCTGGAGTGCCGGTTGTGGTAGATGGCTCGCCTGCAGGTGGCGTAGTCACTGGTGGCTGACCAGCAGGAGGCGGAGTCACCGGAGGTTGGCCAGTCGGTGGTGTGGTTACTGGAGGCTCGCTAGTCGGAGGCGTTACCGGCGGCTGCCCGGTTGGAGGAGTCACAGGCGGCTGACCAGCCGGAGGAGTTACTGGTGGCTGACCTGCAGGTGGAGTTGCCGGAGGCGTAGTTACTGGAGGCTGGCCTGGAGGCGGGGTTACTACCGCTGGCGCAACAACCTTGAACTCGCTGCTGCCCTTAGCTTTCTTGGCCTTGAAAATCGCCTGGTGTGCGCCGAGAGTGAAGTCCGCAGGCA
>JAUNHM010000107.1 GCA_030523945.1 Microbacteriaceae bacterium | reverse complement strand
AGGCATGAAAAGAATGAAACACGGCTTTGCAGGGCGTGTATCCCGGGCGTGTCACGATTTTATTTGTTTGCTGGCATGCAGAAAAGTTGAAAGCATGTAAAAACCAGACCAAAAACCGCGTGATTCCGGGATCTATCTGCGCCGGAAAGGCGCAGCGCAGTCGATAGGCCGAACGCTCCGCGTCCGGCTCTTGTATCGACCAGCGCCATATTTTTCGTTGCTGCTCCCGCATAAACTAAATTTCGCAAACAAAACAAACGCTAAACAACTGAGAAACCAGCTAATAATCGAAAGTTAAAACCACTAAGAAATAAGACAATAAATACATAAAAACAGAAAACGCGCCAGACAAAAACGGGAACGCGAAATGTCAAACAGAAAGGAAACATAAAATCAAATAAAGTTAAGACATAACAGAAGAAACTGGCAAGAATGCGTAAAACGCAAACATAGATTGCCCAGGAATTAGTAGACACGTTAAAACAGAGGTGGGAGATGACACAGGAATCAAACAGCACAAGCAGCGCAGACCGCACATTTGGGTTTACACAGATTGCTGTTTTAGAAAACGGTGGCAGCCGCGGCACAAAAAGCGGCCGCAAACTCGGCAGAGCCGGCACCATTCACACCCCGCACGGCGAAATCAAAACCCCCGCGTTCATTCCCGTCGGCACCAAAGCCACAGTCAAAGGCCTACTGCCAGCAACCGTGCGCGAACTCGGCGGACAAGCAGTGCTGGCAAACGCCTACCACCTGTTTTTACAACCCGGCAGCAAAATCGTAGACCTTGCCGGTGGGCTAGGGCGATTTATGCACTGGGACGGGCCGACATTTACCGACTCCGGCGGGTTCCAAGTGATGTCACTCGGCGCAGGGCACCGCAAAACCCTCTCAATGGCAGCCGAAAAACACCGCAGCGAAGACGTAATCGCGCCCAAAAAAGAGCGACTCGCCCACATTGACGAAGACGGCGTCAACTTCAAATCGTTCCTCGACGGGGCGATCCACCGGTTTACACCCGAAGTTTCCATGCAAGTGCAACACGAAATCGGGGCAGACATAATCTTCGCCTTCGACGAACTCACCACCCTCTTCAATGACAAACAGTACCAGGCAGAAGCAGTCGCCCGCACCCACCGCTGGGCAATCCGCTGCCTCGACGAACATGCCAGGCAAACCGCAGCCAGAACGCACCGCCCATATCAGGCACTGTTCGGTGTGATTCAAGGCGCACAATATGAAGACCTGCGCCGGCAGGCAGCTGCTGGACTCGCCGGGCTGCACGGCGAGAGCTACCCGGAGCAAACCTTTGACGGATTTGGACTCGGTGGCGCAATCGAAAAAACACAAATCGGGCAGATCACCGCCTGGATGACAGACGAGCTGCCAGATAACAAACCCCGACATATGCTGGGCATTTCAGAGCCTGACGACATGTTTTTAACAGTTGCCGCCGGGGCAGACACTTTTGACTGTGTAGCCCCGAGCCGGCAAGCGCGCGGCGGCACAATGTACAGCCGAGCAGGGCGCATCAACATCAAAAACGCCGTGCACAAAACCAGATTTGAGCCGCTAGAACCGGGCTGCGACTGCTATACCTGCGAAAACTATGATGCAGCATATATTCACCACCTGTTCAAGGCAAAAGAAATGTTGGCAGCAACCCTGGCCACAATCCACAACGAAAGATTTATTGTGCGCCTAGCCGACAATATGCGAGAAGCGATTATCGCAGATAATTTTATCGAGTATGCGGCCGAAACCCTGCAAAAGTATTACGGCACCGACCGGGCGGAAAACGTGCTGGAAAAATTACGAGCAGCAGAATAATGGGCAGTTCTGAACGGGGAAGAAAGGAGGTTTGAAAAACAAAAAGTTAAAAGAAGCATTATCTGAGAAATATAACAATGCTGTTTAAGGATGATTTTGGTAGTTAAAACAACAGGTTACACGTATCAAAACAGGCAGAACTGCATAATCCTAAAAAAGGCAGAACGAGATGTCGCTGTCGACTGCAAAATGGAAGGGATGAATTAGATACAAAACCTGCAAAACGGTTAGGGCAGACAAAACCTGCAAAAATCAGAAAGCAGACGTGGAAAAACCGAGCAGTGAATCGTTAACATGCGGCACCAGCGACTGGGCGTGGCCTGCCGCAACCAGCAGCTGGGATGGATAGCCGAGCGCGCACTCCCCCGCAAAATACACTCCAAGCGCAGAGGCAGATGCAAAATCCGGCACTGTCAGCGGCTCTGATGCGGCAGGCATATTACCGCATGCAGAGCTAGGCCCGGGGCTGCCGGCAAAATTAGGCTCGCTGCTTGGCACAGATTCGCTTCCCGGTGCTGATTTATCTAGCACTGATTCGCTGCCTGGCTCCGAAAAATACGCAGGAAAAATCGGGGCCAGCCAGCTAAGAGACAACGCAAAACGCGGCGAAACAAAGCCTGCCGAAGCCGCAACCCGCTTGCCACCTACCAAAACCGCGCCAGTAAGCTGTGCACGCTCCCCCACAAGTTCTAAAACAGGCTCCGCCACCACATCAAAACCGTGCCGCGCGGCAAGCGCAGAAATCTCTTTTTCTGCCGCAGGCGCTAGCTGCGCCCCGTTAAGCAGCAGCGACACAGACACGGCAGAGCGCGACATGAGCGCAGCCGCCCGCAAAGCGGCCCTGTCTGCACCGATCACGATCAGGCGCTGCCCCGCCTTTTCATAAGCATCACACTCCACACAACTGTGTAAAGCCGTACCATAAAAGGCGCGCAGCTGCCCGATCTGCGGCAACTCCTCCCGCAAACCACAAGCAACCACCAGCCGCCGCGCCACGATCTCGGGCAAAATACCTGCGCCACGCACAGGCTGCACCACCAAGCGCACACCTATTCCGTAAGCAAAACCATGCCCGGCAGCTTCATCAGCAGTTAAACTGCGTGCCTCGCAGACATTTGCCTGTATGAAACTCGCCAACGGATAGGCCAGAAATTCCTCCCTGCCAAGCCTGCGCAACTCCAGCGGCGAAGCCCCATCGCGAGTAATAAATCCGTGCGACTGCAGGGTCGCCGCATGACGAGGCCGATTCGCATCGAGCAAAACCACTCGCCAGCCGGCGCGCACCAGATTTAACGCCGCAGCAAGCCCGGCAGGGCCAGCGCCCACCACGGCGACATCACAAACCTGAAAAGCCTCGACCAAACCAGCCCCGCTCGCAAGCATCAGCGCAAACTACTGCGCCAAGCGACCTTGCAACTGCCGCAGCCGCACAAGCGACTCTTCTTTGCCCAGCAGTTCAAACGACTCAAACAGCGGCGGCGACACGCGACGGCCAGAAGCAGCCACCCGCAAAGGCGCAAACGCAAACCGTGGTTTCAAGCCAAGACGCTCAATCAATACGGCCTGCAAAGCTGCCTGGATCGGCTCCGTGCGCCATTCGCTCTCTGGCAATGCCTGCAGCGCATCAATGCTCACTTGCAAAACCTCGCCGGCGTTATCGGCGAGCGCCTTTACTGCGTCAGCATCATATTCAATCTGGTCGGCG
>JAUNHM010000012.1:9152-24419 GCA_030523945.1 Microbacteriaceae bacterium | reverse complement strand
TGGGGTGTTTGGCGTGTGGGAGCTTGTAGCGATTTCTGCTAGCGGAGCAGACGCAAAAACTCAGTCAAAAACCAAAAAACCCGCCACCGAGACACCCGGCAAAGACGCAAACGCGCTTACATCAAAAATAAAAAATAAACTAAACCGACCAGTCAAAATATAAGCGAATACACAGGTGCGCACGATAGAGTGGATGTAGCCGAAAAAATAAACCTAAGGAGTTGCCAAATGAGCGCAAAACGTCGCGTGCTATTAAAACTATCGGGAGAAGCGTTTGGTGGCGGCACACTCGGCGTCAACCCCGATGTTGTCAGCCAAATTGCGCGAGAAATCGCTGAAGCCAGCCGCACCATCGAAATTGCGGTCGTGGTCGGCGGCGGCAACTTTTTTCGGGGAGCAGAACTGAGTCAGCGCGGCATGGAACGCAGCAGAGCCGACTATATGGGCATGCTCGGCACCGTGATGAACGCGCTCGCGCTGCAAGACTTTTTGATCCAAGAAGGCGTGAGCTGCCGCGTGCAAAGCGCGATTACTATGGCGCAAATCGCCGAAAACTATATTCCGCAACGAGCCGTGCGACACATGGAAAAAGGCCGCATCGTGATCTTTGGTGCCGGAGCTGGACTGCCGTATTTTTCCACCGACACCGTGGCCGCCCAGCGTGCGCTCGAAATCAGGGCACAAGAAGTGCTCGTGGCTAAAAACGGAGTCGACGGCGTTTACACAGCCGACCCGCGCACCGATCCAAACGCCACCAAACTTGAAGAAGTGAGCTACGCAGACGCGCTACGTGACGATCTGAAAGTGGTCGACGGCACCGCATTTAGTCTGTGCAAAGACAACAAAATGCCAATGCGTGTATTTGGTATGGAGCCGGCCGGCAACATCACTCGCGCGTTGCGAGGCGAGGCTCTGGGCACACTGGTAAAGCCATAAAACGAGCCGAACAGGGCCTGCATGCTGGACAGCGTGCGACTCTACCTGCGAAAACGGTGTGTGAGCCGGCACCAAACCCGCCAAAAATTGAGTAAAATTAAAAAGAACCCACAAACTTAGACAGGAGCAACAAATGATTAACGCAGTCTTGGAAGACACCAAAACCCACATGGCCAAAGCCGTAGAAGCCGCCAAAGAAGGCTTTGCAACCGTGCGCACCGGGCGTGCCACCCCGGCGCTGCTGCAAAACGTGACCGTCGACTACTACGGCACCCCAACCCCGCTGCCGCAGCTCGCATCTGTGCAAAACCAAGACGCACGTTCGCTCGTGATCAGCCCGTATGACAAAGGCGCGCTGCAAGAAATCGAAACCGCGCTGCGCAACATGCCAAACCTCGGCGCCAACCCGAGCAACGACGGCAGCGTCGTGCGCATCACCCTGCCAGACCTGACCGAAGAACGCCGTCGCGACTACGTAAAAATGGTGAAACAGCGCGCAGAAGACGGGCGTGTGGCAGTGCGCGGAGCTCGTCGCAAAGGCATGGACGAGCTCGACAAACTCAAATCTGAAATTGGCGAAGACGAGGTAGCGCGCGCCGAAAAAGAGCTCGAAACCATTACCAAAACCTACATCGACCAGATTGATGCCGCACTCGCCGGCAAAGAGGCCGAGCTGCTAGAGGTATAAACTTAAATGACCGCAACCGGGCGGCGTGCCGAACTGCGCGCGCAATTTGACCAGCACAGGCAGCGTTTTGAAGCCGCCAACGCAAAGGTCACCGCGCGTGTCGGGCGCAACCTGGTTTTTGCGGTCGTGTCCGGCTTGGTCATGGCGGCCGTGTTTGTTGCCGCGCTGCTGTGGTTTCCGGTGCTGCTTGCCTTTACCGTGTCGGTGACCGCGATCGGGCTATACGAACTGGCGACCGCGTTTCGCGCGTCCGGACGGCGAGTGCCGCGTGTTGGCGTGATCGCGGGCGGGGTTGCGATAGTTGGCGCGACCTGGTTGTGGGGGGCGACGGGGCTTTTAGTGAGCACGTTTTTTGCTGCCGGCGGGTTGATTTTGTGGCGGCTTGCTGAGGGGTTTTTGCCGCGTTTCGGGGCGGGCTGGCGGCAGATGGGCGCAGACCTGGCCTCGGGCATGTTTGTGCTGATCTATATTCCGTTTTTGATCGCGAGTGTGCTGATTTTGCGCGGAATTCCAGACACGGGCCTGTGGTGGTTGTTTACGCTGGTGGGTCTCTCGGTCGTGTGTGATATCGGCGCCTATGTGGCCGGCATCAACTTCGGCAAACACAAACTAGCCCCAAAAATCAGCCCGGGCAAAACCTGGGAGGGATTTATTGGCGCGGCGCTTGCCTCGGCTGCGGCTGGCGCGGCGTCTGCTGTTTGGCTTTTGCAGCTGGATTGGTGGATCGGACTGCTGCTCGGGATTGGCGTGGTTATCGCCGCAACGCTGGGTGATTTGACGGAATCGCTGATTAAACGCAACCTCGACATTAAAGATATGAGTAAACTAATTCCTGGGCACGGTGGTTTGCTCGACAGAATGGACTCCATTTTGGCGGCAATCGTGCCGGTTTATATCACCGCTTTATTTGTGGGGGCATTGTGAATAAAAAAACAGAATACGAGACTTTTCCTGCTGCGTCGCGCGGACGCGGTTATGATCGTGAGCAGGTTGAGGAATTTTTGGGTCGGGCGCGGGCTGCTTATGATAGCGGCGCGGTTGGTGAGGTGACCTCGGAAGAGGTGCGCGATGTCGCGTTTACGCTGCGTAAAAACGGCTATGATCCGAAGGCGGTCGACTTGGCTTTGGATAGACTCGAAGATGTTTTTAAACAGCGTGAGTTGAGTGCTGCTTCCGGTGGTATTGGCGGCGAGGACGACGATATGCGTAAGCTGGCTGGTGAGGTCTTTTTGCGAGGCAGGCGAGCGGCGGGCAAGCGTTTTCGCCGTCGTAGCTTGTTTGCGACCGGCTATAAGCGGCGCGAAGTTGACGTGTTTGTCGATCGGGCTTTGAACGCGCTTTCGGGGCAGGGGAGTCTGACTGTGCAGCAGGTGCGTGAGACAAGTTTTGGGGCGCAGCTACGTGGTTATGATGAAGCGCAGGTCGACGCGTATTTGGATGCGATTGTGAGTTTGGCGCAGATTTCTGACCGGCGTTAGCGGCGTTTTGGCGGGATTGCTGCGTGGTTTTGCGGGGCGGTTTAGGGGGCGGCTGCTTTAATTTTGCGTAAAACTTTCGATTCTCAGCTTTCTTTATAATAATGTGATAGAATCGTTATATTATGACCTCAGTAGCCAAATTTAAGCCGTTCAAACGTAGTCGCGATCTTTTGCGCACTGTTTTGGCGGGAGTTTGCGCTGTCGCGGTTGGCGCTGTGGTTGTGGCGGCTCCTCTGTCTGTGCCAACGGCGAGCGCTGATTATGCTCCGCTGGCTTTGGGTGAGCGTATGAATCAGACTTTGATGACTCAGGCGACCGAGCAGGCTGCGTTTGCTTTGCAGACTATTAGTATCGAGAAAAAGCCGGAGCCTGAAAAGAAGGTTGAAAGCGGCAGTACCAGTGGTAGCGGCAGCGCCGCTAGTGCTAGTTTTAGCGCGCCGAGTGCGCCAGCTCCTAGCGCGGGCAGTGCCCAGGCGATCGCGCTCCGTTATGTGGGTGCCGGTCCTGAATTTAACTGCCTGGTTGCGCTGTGGAACAAAGAATCGAACTGGAATGCGCACGCGATGAACGCATCGAGCGGCGCTTATGGTATTCCGCAGTCTTTGCCTGGTTCTAAAATGGCTTCTGCCGGCGCTGACTGGCAAACCAACCCGGAAACTCAAATTCGCTGGGGTCTGGGGTATATTAAGGGACGTTACGGCTCTCCTTGCGCGGCCTGGGGTCATTCGCAGCGGGTCGGCTGGTACTAGCGGGTGCCGCGTAAAAATCGGCGTGTTGCTGCCCCGAGGCTTAAAGACTTGAGTTTTATCGGGAACGGGAATGCGCGCGAGGTGACTAAACGCGGACGCGTTTATTCGGTTAAGCCCGTGTCCGCTAAACAAGCTGCAAAAGAGTATGTTTGTCCGGGTTGTTTGCAAAAAATTGCGGCTGGTGTGGCGCATTTGGTTGTGTGGCAGGCAGACGATATTTTTGGTGACGCAGCGGCGATTGCGGCGCGCCGGCACTGGCATGTTCGCTGCTGGGAAGTTGCTTAGCAGTTGCGTGACAAAGGAGTAAAATAGGGGTATGCGGATTATTTTTGCGGGAACTCCCGAGGTTGCGGTGCCGTCTTTGCAAGCGCTGGTGGCTGCCGGGCATGAGGTGTGCGGCGTGATCACGCGGGAAGACGCGCCGTTTGGGCGTAAGCGAGTTTTAACTCCGTCTCCTATCGCGGCGGCTGCTGCGGAACTGGACCTGCCGGTTTTTAAAGCAAACAGGCTTGACGGCGAGGCTGTAGCCTGGGCAGAAAGTTTACAACCGGAACTGGGCGTGGTCGTGGCTTTTGGTGGTTTGTTACGCGAAAATATGCTTGTCGCGCCGCGTCTTGGCTGGGTTAATCTGCATTTTTCGAGTTTGCCACGCTGGCGAGGGGCAGCTCCTGTGCAGCGGGCCTTGATGGCTGGGGAAAGCCGGCTTGGCGTGTCAGTTTTTCGCTTGGTACACGAGCTTGATGCTGGTGACATTGTGGTTTTGCAGGAGTATGATTTTGTTCAGGGCACATCGGCGGGGCAGGTTTTGGCTGATTTAGCGGAAAAAGGCACCGAGCCGGTTTTACAAGCTGTTGATATCTTGACTGAAAATCCGGACGCTGGCACGCCACAGACAGGTGAAACCAGCTATGCTCATAAGCTTGAACGGGCAGACGGACGGCTTGATTTTTCCCTGCCTGCCGAGCAAGTTTTAGCGCACTGGGCTGGGGTAACGCCGGAACCTGGTGCTTTTGTTATGTTTGATGAGCAGTCGCTGAAAATTCACGATCTACAACTGCCAGAGTCCAGCGTAAATACGCCAGTTTTAGAGGCGGGTCAGGCTGTTTTGCAGGGCGGGGCGGCGTTTGTGGGCACCGGCAGTGCAAATTTGCAGTTGCTGACTGTGCAACCGGCCGGTAAACCGCGGATGGCTGCGGCTGATTGGCTGCGCGGGCGCGGCGGCGAGGCGGTGTTGGCTTGACCGAGCGTAATTTTGCGGGCAAGGGCAGTAATAATCCAAAAAATGCTTCATCCGGGCGGCGAAACGGCTCAAACCAGGCGCATACGTTAGAAAAACGGCGCACACGAGTTTCTGAAACCCGGGTCGTAGCTTACGACATTTTGCGTGATGTGGCTGACCGCGATGCTTATGCCAACCTGGCATTACCGGCAAAACTTGCCCAGCGCGGAATTGCCGGCAGGGAAGCGGCGCTGGCAACAGAACTTGTTGCGGGCACGCTGCGAAACCAGGGGCGCTATGATGCTATTATTGCGATTGCGGCCAAACGTCCAGCTGAGCAAATCGACCCTCGCACGCTGCGGGTTTTGCGTTTGGGGGCGCATCAGCTTTTGGGTATGCGCACGGCCGCTCACGCTGCGATCAACGAGAGCGTGGAGCTGCAGCGGATCGTGAGTAACGCGAAAGCGACCGGGTTTGTCAATGGAGTGTTGCGTACTATTTCGGGGCAAACCGCAGAGGAATGGCTTACGCAGGTGGCTGCCGCACAGCAGCCGAACCATGACGCGGCTTTGGCAGCATGTCACAGTCACCCGGAGTGGATTGTGCGTGCGTTGCGTGATGCTCTGACAAAAGACGGCCGCGATACAGAGTTTGAGACAATGCTAGCGGCAAATAACGAGTCACCGCGGGTGCATTTGGTGGTTTTGCCGCAGCCTGGCAGGTCGAACAGTGAGCTTGTGCAGCAGGCGCTAGATGCCCTGCCGGATAATCTGACGGCTGGGGGAGTAAGTCCGCTCGGGCTTGAACTGCAGGGGCTCGCTCCGGCGGTGGCGATTGAAAAATTATCGCAGGCCGGTGTTGTTGCTCGGGTGCAGGACCAGGGCTCGCAGCTGGCTGCGCTTGCTTTAAGCCGGGTTGCGCCCGTGGGCAAAGACGAAAAATGGCTTGATTTGTGTGCCGGGCCAGGTGGTAAAACCGCGCTTTTGGCGGCGGAAGCAGCGGGTTGTGGGGCGCGAGTGCGAGCCAATGAGGTGGCGCCGCACCGGGCAGATTTGGTGGAGCGGGCGGTTATTGATAACGCCGATGTGGTCGATGTGGTAAGTTTTGACGGCACCACAGACGAGGCTTTTGGTGGCGAGAATTTTGACCGGATTTTAGTGGACGCGCCTTGTTCTGGTTTGGGGGCTTTGCGGCGTCGACCGGAGGCGCGCTGGCGCAAGCAGCCGAGTGATATTCCTGAGCTTGTGCGGCTGCAAGAAAAGCTGCTTGCCGCGGCGGTGGCGCATTTGCGGCCGGGCGGTTTTTTGGCCTATGTCACTTGTTCGCCGCATCTGGCCGAGACGAAAGCGGTGGTGATACGACTTTTACGCAAACATGCAGAGCTTGAATCGCTCGATACCGCTAAAACACTGCGCGAGATCTCCCCGAACATTGCGCTGTCTCAGACCGGAGATGCCGCACAGTTATGGCCTCACGCCCACGGCACCGACGCGATGTTTATCGCCCTTTTTCGTCGCGCTAAATAGCAATCGGGAATGCGGCTGTAGTCCAGAAAATACCACCTCACAGTATATTAGAGAAATGAAATATAATTATTTTTCTAGTGGTAAATGCGGGGCAATAATGATTTCTAGAAAATCTCATCATAATGAAAATAGGATTTTATAGGCGTATGTATGAAGCTGGTTTGTCAGGCTGAGGCGAAATAAAGGCTAAAGTCAGCGAAAACTAATATAATGAGACATATGCTAAAAATCATCGATGTTACTGTGAGTACTGCTCTTCGGAAGCAGTATTCGTCAGAAAATATAATCTTTTAATGCTTATAAATTAGTTTTTAGTGACGAGATTTTTTGGTTAATATTTTTTGGAATAGAACCGTGAAAGTGCTGTGTCCCATAAATTTTAGTAAGATAAAATATAAACTTCCCGTGACTAAAATAACCGCAGCACAAAAGGCTATAGAACTAGGCACGTTTGGGATTTGATGCGGAGCGGGAATGAATGTAAAAACGCCACCTCGTAAAAATGATAAAACCAGCCAACCACCCAAACCTGCTACTGCAATAGCCAGCAGCGATTTCACCGTATCTTGAATAAAAACAGCCCCGCTAAACACGCCAATCCGTCGTTGTAAAAGCCACCAAATAACAGCCAACTGTGCAAAATAAAGCACCGCAATACTTCCTGTAACAGCAAGCGTGACCGCGCTAGATGGCACTGTAAACATCACAGCTGTAAATATAAACCCTAAAGCAGCTTGACCTGCTGTGACCAGAAATGGTGTGCGGGTATCACTCAACGCATAAAAACCACGTATCAGCACAAAATGCAAACTAAATGGTACTAAACAAAGCATCGACACCAGCAAAGCCAATCCCACGCTTGAAATCGCTGCATAATTAGCAGATGGCTGAAAAATCCGACTGACCTCAAAAGGTAAAATGATCAAAACTATAGCGCACCACAGCATTGTCAAAACCGTAAGTGATAAAGCTCGACTTAAATTCGACTTAAAAACTGCGTAATCATGACGATTTGCAGCCTCACTCATGCTCGTAAACGAAGCCTGTGTGAGGGAAACCACAATAATTGCGTGCGGCAAAACATAGATAATTCCTGCAAACTCGGCGGCTGCTAAACCAATTTCGTGCGGCAAAGCTCGATTCATTGCAGCTGCATGAAATAGACTCAAAACCTGGGCAATAACCACAGAACCAAACTGCCATGAAGCAACCTTGCCGGTTTCACGTAAACCAACTCCGCGCCAGTTAAAATCAAGCCTAAACTGCACCCCGGCACGCTTAAAAAACAGGAACAGAATAATAGCCTGCGCCGCGATTCCGAGCGTTGCGAAACCAGCAAGCAAAAGCTGGCCACCAAAACCGAAACGCGCGTCACCACTCGCTAACGCATCAGTGCCGAGTGAGCCATTCGAATCCGAACCAAACAAAACGCAAAAAATAATCAGCCCCAAAATCTGCACCAGATTATTAAGCACCGGTGCCCAAGCGTAAGGACCAAACAAGCTACGCGCGTTGAGCACCTCGCCGGCAATCGCAAAAAGCGCAAAAAATAGAACTTGCGGAGCCAGCCACAGCGCGAAAATTACCGCTAAACCGCGCTGATTTTCGCTCCAGCCCGGCGTGAGCGCGTGAATTAGCGGCACCGTAGCGAGCATCGTCAAGAGCGTGAGACCGCTGCCCACCACGAGTGTGAGCGTTAAAAATTTTTGAATATATGCCTGGCCGCGATCAGGGCGCATTGCAGCTTTTGTGATTTGCGGCACTAAAACTGCGGTGAGCGCGCCAGAAATAATTAGGGTAAAAATAAAGTTCGGCACGCGACCTGCCGTCGCATAGGCGTTTGCGGCAACACCGATTGAGCCGATCGCAAAAACCAGCAGCATTTGCCTGATCAGTCCCAAGATGCGTGACGTTAGCGTGCCGGCGGTGATGAGCAGGGCAGCGCGTTGAAAACTTTGATTAGCCATTGAAACGATAATACCGTAAAGCGGCAATGTTTTATCGTGACAATGCCGGGAAAATCTGGGCGCGCCGAGAGGTGGCAAATTTTTTTGTACTGCTAGGCTGTATCCTGAAAAGTATGGTTTCGAGTTCATCTAATCGCGGTGGTTCGCGGAAAAAAACAGGGTCGGCCAGTGGCGCTAAAAAAGGTGCCGGGGTGCGGGGGCGGTCGGGTGCGCCTGCAGGTGGCGGCGTGGCCGGTAGCGCAGCTGGCAGTGCGGCCGGTGCAGGTGGCGGATTTGTGCGGTTTTGGATGGGTGCGGCACACGGCTGTGGCGCTCTGATGCGCACTTTTCGAGTTGACAAAATAGACCCGGCAGATCGCCGTGACGGGGTGCCTTTCGCACTGTTTTTGCTAAGTATTTGCGGGATCGTGATTGAATGGTTTTTTGGTGGGGCGAGCTGGGCGCAGAACGTTAGCGCATGGACGTTTGGTGGCCTGTTTGGGCGAATTTCGTTTGTGTTGCCGGCGTTGCTTTTTGCTTTTAGTTTGCTGCTTTTTAACCGCCCTTCGAGCGTGCATGACAACCGGCGCATTGCGATCGGGGTGGGGTTGTTGCTCTTTAGTTCTGCTGGGCTTTGGCATGTGTTTGGTGGCAGGCCTTCACCGCAGCAGGGAATGCCGAAACTCGCTAATGCCGGTGGGCTTTTTGGCTGGACTTTTGGGGAGCCTTTGGCGCTTTTGACGGTGTGGGTAGCTGTGCCGGTGCTGTCGATTTTTGCGCTTTTGTCTTTGCTGATTATTACCAAAACTCCGCCGACTAAAATTGTGGCACGCTTGCGAAGCGCCTGGGCTTGGCTGTTTGGCGTTACTTCTGCCGAAAATGCTGCAGCCGCGGAAGAGAGCGAGGCGGCAGGCGATGCGTTGCCGACCTCGTCGTTTTACGATGATCCTTACGCAGACGCTGCAAACCAGCCTGAACCGAAACCGCGCCGCGGCTGGCGCAAAAAACGCAACACAAACGTACTTTTTGACGTTGATGACCTGAGCGAAAAAACCAGCGATATTCCAACAGATGAGCTGCCTTGGTGGCGGCGTGGCAGCGACACTCCGCCAACTGTCGCACAAGCAGCTGCGAGTGCGCCGGGTACTGCCGCAATCGACGATTTGCTTGACGGGGGCGCAGGATCGGGCACCGGCAATGTTGCTTTTGACAGTCCGATTGCTGGTGCGCAGGTGGGGGGCACGGTTTTGCCTGCTGCGCCTGCTCCGTATGTGGCAACCGGCGAAGTTTTGCGTCACACTGCAGAAGTTTTGGCTGATCTGAACGCGGCCGAAACTGCGCTCGCAAACACCGGCGGGCATGGATCTGCCGGGTTGCTTGATGACGATGCTACGGTAAATAGTGCTGCAGCAGAAGAATATGAAACCAGCGCAGAAAGCGGCCGGGGTTTTCAGGTAAATCCAGCTACTACTGCATTTGCCGGAGCCGCAGCTGCTGCCGGAACTGTGTCGAGCGCGTCGCAGGCTGCCGCATATGTGCTGCCAGATCAGCACACTCTGGGAGCGGGCGAACCAGCAAAAACTCACACCCATGCAAATGACGAAATTATTGCCGCAATTAACGAAGTGTTCGAGCAGTTCAAAGTCGACGCGCAGGTTATTGGATTTTCCCGCGGCCCGACAGTTACGCAATACGAGGTGGCGGTCGGGGCCGGCACAAAAGTCGAAAAAGTAACCGCGCTTGCCAAAAATATTTCCTATGCGGTCGCCTCAAACGAGGTCAATATTCTTTCTCCGATCCCGGGTAAAAAGGCGATCGGTATCGAAATTCCAAACAAAGACCGTGAAAATGTGGTGCTCGGAGACGTGCTGCGCTCCGCAAATGCGCGAAGCTCTACCCACCCGCTCACAATCGGCATCGGTAAAGACGTCGAGGGCGGTTTCGTGGTTGCAAACCTGGCAAAAATGCCGCATCTTTTGGTGGCAGGTTCCACCGGTTCTGGTAAATCCAGCTTCATCAACTCGATGATTATCAGCCTGCTAATGCGCGCAACCCCGGCAGAAGTGCGAATGGTTTTGGTCGATCCTAAGCGGGTTGAACTGACCAGCTACCAGGGCGTGCCACACCTGATCACCCCGATCATCACGAACCCGAAAAAGGCTGCGGAAGCGCTGCAATGGGTTGTGAAAGAAATGGATATGCGCTATGACGATCTGCAAAGTTTCGGTTTCAAACATATCAACGATTTCAACGAGGCGGTGCGTAACGGCACGCTAGTTTTGCCGCCGGGCAGTAATCGCAAACTTCGTCCGTATCCTTACCTGCTCTGCGTCGTAGACGAGCTTGCCGACCTGATGCTGGTCGCGCCGCGAGATGTGGAAGATTCGATTGTGCGCATTACCCAGCTTGCGCGTGCCGCCGGTATTCACCTGGTGCTTGCGACTCAGCGACCGTCTGTTGACGTGGTCACCGGTCTGATTAAAGCGAACGTGCCAAGCCGGCTTGCCTTTGCGGTTGCTTCTGTGACCGACTCGCGTGTGATTTTGGACCAGTCCGGGGCAGACAAACTGATCGGTCAGGGTGACGGGCTGTTTTTGCCAATGGGTGCCGGGCATCCGATCCGAGTGCAGGGCGCGTGGGTCACAGACAGCGAAATTGCGCGGGTCGTTGAGCATGTCAAAAAGCAGGGGCGGCCGGAATATCGCAAGGACGTTGAAACTGTGGCCGCAAAAAAAGAAATCGATGCCGACATTGGCGAAGATCTGGATGTGCTTTTGCAGGCGGTCGAGCTGGTGGTTAATTCTCAGTTCGGCTCGACTTCGATGTTGCAGCGTAAATTGCGGATCGGTTTTGCAAAGGCTGGGCGCTTGATGGACTTGATGGAAAGCCGCGATATTGTGGGGCCTTCGGAAGGGTCGAAGGCGCGTGACGTGCTGGTTTCGCCGGAGCAGTTGCCAGAAATTTTGGCGAAATTGCAGGGGATAGAGAGCGGTGCGTCTGCTGCGCCTGTGGCTGCGGTGGCTGAATCTGCCGAGCCGTATAGTGACTCTGCTTACGGCGCAGAGTTCGATGATGATTTTGTTTCTGATGACGAGTCAGATGAACGCTATGACGATCCGCTAGCTGCGCGAGAATCTGAGTTAGAAGAAACCGACGGCGAAAGCGACGAAGATGCTTGGTTTTTGACCGGGCGAGACAATCGTTTCTAAGGCACTGGTATGAAAAGCAAAAAAACGGCAAAGCCGAGTAACCTGAACGGGCCAAATATTATTACCCTGACCCGCATTGTTGCAACCCCGCCGGTTTTGTGGCTGCTGCTGGTCGACGATGGCAAAATGGGGGCGGCACGCTGGTGGGCAGCAGGACTGTTTGTGCTGTTTATGGCGAGCGACGCGCTGGACGGATACTGGGCTAGGTCGCGCGGGTTGGTCACCGATTTGGGCAAGTTGCTTGATCCGATCGCCGATAAGGTTTTAACCGGCGGTGCGCTGGTGGTGCTGTCGATGCTGGCTGAGCTACCATGGTGGGTGACGGTGCTGGTTTTGGTGCGCGAAATTGGTATCACCGTGCATCGACTGGTGGCAGCGCGGCAAACGGTTTTGGCTGCTGCGTGGCTTGGTAAGATAAAAACTGCGCTGCAGTCGGTGGCGATTCCGCTTGCGATTGTGCCGCATTTGCCGTTTACTGGCGTGTGGGGTGTGGTTTTGAACACCTCACTGATGACCGCCGCTGTAGTGATGACGGTGGCAAGTGGGATTGATTACGTGCTAGCCCTGCGACGAAACGGTGGGTATGGAAGGAAAACCGGTGGCTGAAAATAGCAAGCAGCCCAGCGGGGGCGAGTTTGATGCTGATTTCGATGCCGGTTTTCAAGCAGGGTCTCAGGATAATTTTGAAGCTGAATTTGATGCCGAGTTTTTGGCGGATTTCCAGACGAATTTACCCGCAGATCTAGGGGATTTGCAGGCCTTAAATGAGGGGCTGGCTTGCGAGGCTGTGTGGCTTGCAGCGACTGCAGGGGTGCGCGTGGCGGTTGCTGAGTCGCTGACCGGTGGAGCGCTTGCGTCAGCGATTGTGGGTGTGCCTGGCGCATCGGCTGTTTTTGTGGGCGGGGTGGTTGCTTACGATACCGAGGTTAAACAGCAGTTGCTCGGGGTGGATGGCGATTTGCTTGCGGAGGGTGGTCCGGTGCAGGCGGAGGTCGCGCGGCAAATGGCCTGCGATGTGCGGGCTGCTTTGGGAGTTGCGGCTGATATCGGTTTGGCGACAACCGGTGTTGCCGGCCCCGATCCTGATCTGCAAACCGGGCAGCTTCCGGGCACGGTGTTTGTCGGATTGGTTTCGTCGGTCTCGAGCAGGGCGGTACGGTTGCCGGTTTTGGCGGGTGATCGTGCTTTTATTCGTGCGGCTGCGGTGAACGCGGCTTTGCGGCTGCTTATTGCTGAATTTGCAGTTTAAGTTTTGTTTTTCAGCTAAATTACAGCATTTTTTGATAAGCTCAATGAAAACTTGAGTCGACGTGACTAAAGTTTTTATGATATAGTATTAGATATACTGTTTTCATAAGTATTTACATATTTAGACTGGGAGGGCAGCTTTATGGTTTTGGTACGTCAAGAGCTTGGCGATGTGCTGCGTGACTTCCGCCTGCAACGCGGGCACACGCTGCGCAAGGTTGCCGGCGACGCGAGTGTTGCGCTTGGTTATTTGAGTGAGGTTGAGCGCGGACAAAAAGAGGCCTCAAGCGAGATTCTTGCCGCTGTTGCTGAGGCTTTAGAGGTGCCGCTTTCCGCGATTTTTAGTGAAGTTAGTCAGCGTTTGGCAATTTATGAGGGTCTTAGTAGCAGCCTGGTTTCTGTGCCGGATACTGTTCCTGCGGATTTGCTTACTAAATATCGCCCGTCACTGGTTTAGTTTTAGGCTGTTTTGCTGTGCAGATGAGCGAGTTTCGGCGTGCTTGCGCGGCCGAGTTTGGTGAGGTTTACGCCGGGGTTGTTCTGCGTGATCACTGGTTGACGCGGCTTGGCTGCACCGGTGCGGAGGCGTTTGCAGCTGGAGTTGCGGCGCGCGAAGTTTGGCTTGCGCTGTGTGAGGAATTTGCGGTGCCAGAGGAGCGTCGTTATGGGCGCGGTTTGCGTGAAGTGCGATAGGTAGTTTTTGCCGGCTGTTTGGCTGGTTTTTGTGTTATTTTTGAATGATAACCGTCAGCCTTGCGTGTCGTGGAGAGTTTTTTGTTAATTTTGCAGTTCGCTTGTAGCGAGCGAAATTGTGGAAAAATTTTCTATTGACTTGTTGATTTTCGTGCGACACGCGCATAAATATGCGGATTTTCGTGCCCTGCTCGAATATCTTTTCGATTTTTGGTATAATTTTGATAGGCCTTAAAAACAGGAAGTTATCCACAGATTGCAACTGGACCATATTTTTCGTTGCTACTCTCCGATAGCGTTGTTTGTAAGAGCCTATGCCTTGTCGGCGCTTCTTGCGTCAGACAGAATGTGGGCGGCAACCTAAGCGCTCTGTGCGCTGCAAACAAAAGGAGTCTAAAATGGACAAAACGAAAATAAATTCCCTAGAGGCAGCTCTTGCGGCGATTGATAAGGAATTCGGCAAGGGTGCGATTATGCGGCTTGGGCAGGAGCAGCGTCCCGCTGTTGAGGTGATCCCGACCGGTTCGATTGCGCTTGATGCTGCGCTCGGTATTGGCGGCCTGCCGCGTGGGCGTATTATTGAGATTTATGGTCCGGAGTCTTCTGGTAAAACCACGTTGACTTTGCACGCTATCGCAAATGTGCAAAAACAGGGCGGTGTGGCAGCCTTTATCGATGCAGAGCACGCGCTTGATCCTATTTATGCTGAAAAGCTCGGTGTTGATATTGATGAGTTGCTGGTTTCACAGCCAGATACGGGTGAACAGGCTTTGCAGATTGCAGATATGCTGATTCGTTCAGGCGCTGTTGACCTGGTGGTGATTGACTCGGTTGCGGCACTTGTGCCTGAGGCTGAGATTAAAGGCGATATGGGTGATTCTCACGTTGGTTTGCAGGCGCGTTTGATGTCGCAGGCTTTGCGTAAAATTACCGGTGGTTTGAACAACACTAAAACAACCTGTATTTTTATTAACCAGTTGCGTGAAAAGGTTGGTGTTTTCTTTGGTAGTCCAGAGACAACTTCCGGTGGTAAAGCGCTGAAATTCTATGCTTCTGTGCGGCTTGATATTCGTCGTGTGCAAACTTTGAAAGACGGCGTTGATGCTGTTGGTAACCGCACCAAGGTTAAAGTCGTGAAAAATAAGATGGCTCCGCCTTTTAAAGTTGCAGAGTTTGATATTTTGTACGGCGAGGGGATTTCTCGTGAGGGGTCCCTTATCGATCTGGGTGTTGAGCACGGAATCGTTAAAAAGAGCGGTTCTTGGTACACCTATGACGGTGATCAGTTGGGTCAGGGGCTGGAAAAGTCGCGTCTTTTCTTGAAAGAAAATCACGATGTTGCTGCTGAAATTGAGCAGAAGATTCTGATTAAACTTGGCGTGTTAGTAAGCTCTGACGAGGCATATGCTGGCGAATCAGAGGAGAAAACAGAAAAAGCTCCTGCGTTAAAGAAGGCAGCGGCTTAAGATGGTTGTGCGTTTTGAGTCGGAAGACTCTATCGGTGCTGTAGCAGCTGGTTCGGGCAGTGTGTCCGAGCCAGTTGACGGTGCCGAAAAACGCGCTGAAATAATTGAT
>JAUNHM010000012.1:1282-9142 GCA_030523945.1 Microbacteriaceae bacterium | reverse complement strand
TTGATTTGCGGGCTGCTATTGCGCGTATAGAAGCTGGCGATGCTGACGGGGCAGATAGTAGTTCTGATAAAAAACCCTTTCAAAAAATCATTTCTGTATCGCGGAGGTCGCAGCCTGCAAAATCTGGTTCTGTTGAAATTATAGGTCACGGTTTTGAACAAAAAGTAGGTCGCAAGCAGTGCACAGATGCGTCGCCAGAAACATTAGATGAGGTGCGTGAAATTGGCGTAAAGCTGCTTTCTCGCAAGCCTTTGAGCGCTGCTGAGTTGAGTTATCAGCTGCAACAAAAACATTGTCCCGCAGAGTTTATTGCAGAAATTGTTGCCGAGTTTGAAAAATCACTTTATATAGACGAGCAGGCGTTGGTTGAGTCGATTGTTGCAAATCATCGTGGTCGTCGTGGCATGAGTCGTGCACAGATTTCACGAAAACTCAGCGAGAGGCGAGTGCGGCGTGATATTGCTGATCAGGCATTGGCTACGCTTGATGAGGAAGAAGAGCAATCTTTGTTGCAAGCGGCTGCGCAAGATCGTGCGGAAAAACTTGCGGATCTTGATTATGATGTTGCGCTGAGACGTCTGCTCGGTTATCTTGCACGTCGTGGCTGGGGAGGCTATCAGGCTACCGAAGCTGCTAAAAATGCTCTTGCCTCAGCGCAGGGCGGTAGCGGAGTCCGTTTTCGCTGATTTTTAGAAGTTACCCGAAAACAAATAGAATTAAATGTTATGAGCAAAGAATTAACAGACACGATCGAGATTGCAGCGTCTCCGGCCGCATTGCGCGCTGACGGGTCTGCGCGCAGCTACGAGGTGACCACCTATGGCTGCCAGATGAATGTTCACGACTCAGAGCGTCTTTCAGGGTCTCTTGAGGCCGCTGGATATGTTAAAGCAGAGCCTGGCACGCAGGCTGATGTTGTTGTGATAAACACATGTGCTGTGCGTGAAAATGCCGACAATAAACTTTACGGTAATCTTGGGTTTTTGGCTAGCGTGAAGCGCAAACACGATGGCATGCAAATTGCTGTCGGTGGTTGTTTGGCGCAAAAAGATCAAGGCATTATTCTGAAAAAAGCCCCTTGGGTAGATGTTGTTTTTGGTACGCACAACATGGGTTCCTTGCCGGTGCTGTTAGAACGTGCCCGTCACAATAATGAAGCGCAGCTCGAAATTTTGGAATCATTAGAGGTTTTCCCATCGACGCTACCGACTAAACGAGACAGTGCTGCCAGTGGATGGACTTCGATCTCCGTTGGCTGTAACAATACCTGTACTTTTTGTATTGTGCCTAGCTTACGCGGTAAAGAAAAGGATCGCAGGCCGGGCGATATCTTGGCTGAGGTTGAAGCGCTTGTTGCTGACGGTGCGATTGAAGTGACACTACTCGGGCAAAACGTTAATAGTTACGGGGTTGCTTTCGGCGATAAATATGCTTTTAGTAAGTTGCTGCGCACAATGGGCACAATTGAGGGGTTGGAACGGGTGCGTTTTACCAGTCCGCACCCTGCGCAGTTTACCGATGATGTGATCGAGGCTATGGCAGAAACTCCAAATGTGATGCCGCAACTACACATGCCACTGCAGTCCGGCTCAGACCGCATTTTGCGAGCGATGCGACGGTCATATCGGGGTAAAAAATTCTTGAGTATTCTTGAAAAGGTGCGTCAGCATATTCCAGAAGCAGCGATTACAACCGATATTATTGTGGGGTTTCCTGGTGAAACAGACGAGGACTTTGAAGAAACAATGCGGGTTGTAGCGGAATCTCGTTTTCAGAGCGCTTTCACTTTTCAATATTCAATTCGTCCGGGCACTCCGGCAGGCGAAATGGCCGACCAAGTGCCAAAAGAGATTGTACAGGAGCGTTACGAGCGGCTGGTCAAGCTGCAAGATCAGATTTCCTGGGAAGAAAATCAAAAGCAGATCGGGCGCACCTTGGAACTGCTAGTTGCGGCACCACACAGCGCAAAACAAGAAAACAGTAAACGGCTTTCAGGGCGTGCACCAGATAATCGTTTAGTGCATTTTAGTGTGCCAGAGGGGCATCCGGTGCCGCGTCCGGGCGATATGGTGACAGCTACAGTGACCGCGGCCGCTCCATACTTTTTGACAGCTGATGACCTAAGTAGTTACAGCTTGCGCCGTACCCGGGCTGGGGACGCCTGGGACCGCAGTCAGGCTGAAACTTGTGGAGCGCCTGTGCCGGGTAAAAAAGGAGCTGTTAACTTGGGCTTGCCAACTATCGGTTTGCGACCGGGGGCATAGCATGACAGATGCTGCAGAAACAGATGTTGCCGATGGGGGCGACTCTGTTTGTGCTGCGCAGAGTCTTGTGCCCGGGCCTTACAAAAACAGCGATTTTATGCCGCCACTTTTGGTTGTTATCGGAGCTACCGGCACGGGAAAAAGTGCGCTTGCAGTGAACCTCGCGCTGCAAATGCGGCAGCAGGGTTTTGAGGCAGAAATTATCAACGCCGACGCAATGCAACAGTATCGTGGCATGAATATCGGCACGGCAAAACTCACTGCTGCAGAGATGCAGGGCATTCCGCACCACCTGTTTGACACGCTAGAGCCATCTGCAGAGGCAAGCGTATCTGCGCATCAGCAGCAGGCAACGTTATTGATCAATAGTATGAGGGAATCCGGCAAAGCATCGATTTTGGTGGGTGGCAGCGGGCTTTATATTAACTCTGCGATTTATAAAATGCAATTGGCGCCGCACGATGTAAATGTGCGGCAGTCACTCGAACAAAAACTTGAAGATTTCGGGTTGGAGTCGTTGGTCGCGCAGTTGCGGGCAGCAGATCCTGCTGGTTGCGAACAGCTTGATCTGTGTAATCCGCGTCGAGTTGTGCGCGCTTTAGAGGTTTTGCAAATTACCGGTGAGTCTATTACAGCTAACCTGCCGCAGCAGCCAGAGCTGATGGTGCCAACTTTTATCGTTGGTGTACGGGAGGAGCGCGAAGTGCTGGTGCAGCGGCTTGATGCGCGGGTCGAGCAAATGTGGCGTGACGGCTTGCTAGACGAAGTGCGCCAGTTACTTTTGCAGGGGCTTGAAAAAAGCAAAACAGCGAGCCAAGCGATCGGTTATGCGCAAGCAGTCCAGCAGCTGCGAGGAGAACTGTCTGAGGTAGAAGCGATCGCGATGACGCAGCAGCTGACGCGTCGTTATGCCAGACGCCAGGTGAGCTGGTTTGGGCGCCTTCACGATGTTTTTTGGATTAGCAGCGAGCAGTCGCAAGATGCTGCGGTATGGCATGAAATTTTGCAGAAGTGGCGGGAAGCGGCTTGAAAATTGATTTTGTAAAAGTGCAGGCAAACGGCGCAGATTTTGTTGTTTACGCAGATTTGGAAGGGAGCGCGCCCCTTTCGCAGCAGCAGATTGCGTTGCTTTGCAACCGGAACTTCGGTGTTGGCGCGGCAGGATTTGTGCGTGCTGTGCGATCTGTTCATGTTCCTAAATATGCTGCGCTGTTGGCTGAAGACTCTGCGGCCGAGTGGTTTTTAGACTTTTACACGGCGGATGGAGTGCCAGCTGCCGTGACTGGTAATGCTGTGCGCGCGTATGTTGCCTATCTGATTTCTGAGGGGTTACTTGAGCCTGAGCGGCGTGACGCAATTCCTATTGCTACTCGCGACGGGATTAAAGATGTGTTGGCCGGAGTCAGCGGTTACAGCGCTGATTTGGGGCAGTGGCGTAAACTTGCGGATTGCACTGTGACGCTGCCGCATGATTCGGTTGTTTATGCTGCATACGGCATATTTTTTGGTGAACAGTATGCTGTTGTTGTCTTGGATTCGGTTGCTGATTTAGAGGCGCTAGTTTTTCCTGCAGTGCCGGTTTTGTCTCAGCTGTCTGGTGATCAATTTCTTGATAAGTCTGTTGGATCTTTAGATCGTGATGTTTATGTCAGTTCGGATATATCGGGTGGTGCACGTGTGGTGTTTGCGACTCCGGCTGAAGACCCTCTTGTAAAAAACAGCGTGGGGCGTTTAAATATTCGTGTTTATCAGCAGGGGGTAGGAGAACTTGTTGCATCTGATGCTGGCTGTGCTGCTGCGGCGCTGGCGTTTCGATACTTGGGTGAAAATGAGCTGCCACACCACTGGAATGTATCGATGGCGGGCGGCGCCCTCGGCGTGCGAATGTTTCCAACAGAAGATGGCGAACACGTTTCGGTGTCTGGGTTCGCAGCGTTTGTCTATCGTGGCGAGTTTACACTGACGGATTGCTAATTTGATCCTATTTAATGCGGTGTGCTGCGATAATGTGGAAGCCTTTATCCCTGTCATAAAGTGCAATATCATGACTGCCAGCAAAAGTGTCTGTGAGCCATTTTTGCAGTGAAGCTGCACCGAGCTGTTTTGCTACGACCAGATATGCACTGCCGCCTACTGTAAGCCGGGGCAACCACGTTTGCAGCAGATCATGCAAGATTTGTTTACCTACTCGAATTGGTGGATTGGAACGAATTTCTGTAAATTCTAGGTCTGTCGGTACTTTTTCTGCGGTTACGGCACGAATATTGTTGAGTCCGAGGCGTGCCGCGTTTTGTGCGGTGAGTTCTAATGCGCGCTCGTTTACGTCGATGCCCCAGATTTCTGTTTCAGGTGACTGCAGCGCTGCGTCTAGTGCTATCGCGCCCCAGCCACAACCGATGTCTAATATTGCGCCGGATTTTGGCGGTTTTGGTGCGAGTTTCAGGAGCACAGCAGTGCCTTTATCAAGACCGGTATTGCTAAATACGCTGTTTGCTGTGAGTACTGTGCGTTGGCTGCCTCCCAGCGTTGCCTGCACCTGTCGTGTTTGCATCGCAGAGTCGGGGGTAGCTGTGAAATAGTGCTCAGTCACTCTAAAATTATTACATAATTGCCTGCAGCTGCAGTAGGCATAAGTGTATATTTGCATATTTTTCAGTTTTATCAAATTGTAAGGCGCTAGAATAATAGGGAAATGACTAAAGAAAAAGATTTCAATAATTCTGATTTGCCTGCCGATGAAGAGTCGGGAGTTTTCGAATCAAATGACGATTTTAGCGACGCCGATTACGCTGATGCAGATTTTTTGGGTGATGATCATCATAATTTTTTGCGCGATGATGTGCTTGAGCGTGTTTTAGCGAACTCTAAGCCACGTGCGCATGTCATTCACGACGGCAAAGCACAGGCTTTGGGTGATGCTTCTAGTGATAATCTGCACGCCCACAACACGGATATTATGCTGGAGCGTGAAGAGCGTGCTGGTTTGCGTCGCGTTGCGGGGCTTTCAACTGAGCTGGAAGATATTACTGAGGTTGAATATCGTCAACTGCAGTTGGAAAACGTTGTGCTTATTGGGGTTTACTCACGGGGTTCTTTGGCTGATGCTGAGAATTCTCTGCGTGAGCTTGCGGCTTTAGTCGAAACGGCTGGCGCAAATGTTTTGGACGGTGTTTTGCAGCGTCGCCCGCACCCTGATCCTGCTACATATTTGGGGCGCGGTAAGACCGAGGAACTGCGTGATATTGTGCGGGCTATGGGGGCGGATACGGTGGTGGCCGATTCGGAACTTGCGCCGAGCCAACGTCGTGCTTTGGAGGATGCTGTTAAGGTTAAGGTGATTGACCGAACTGCAGTAATCTTGGATATTTTTAGTCAGCATGCGAAGTCTCGTGAGGGTAAAGCTCAGGTTGAGCTAGCTCAGTTGCAATACTTGCTGCCGCGTTTGCGCGGTTGGGGTGAGTCAATGTCACGGCAAGCCGGTGGTCAGGTTGGTTCTGGCGGTTCTGGTATGGGCTCGCGCGGTCCTGGTGAGACGAAAATCGAACTGGATCGTCGCCGTATTAATACTCGGATGGCGAAGTTGCGTCGTGAGATTGCGGCTATGGCTCCGGCGCGTGAAACTAAACGTGCGCAGCGTCGGCGTGGTGATGTGCCGACTGTTGCTATCGTTGGATATACAAACGCTGGAAAATCAAGTTTGCTAAATCATTTGACGGGCGCTGCGTTGCTTGTGCAAAACCAGTTGTTTGCGACGCTTGACACTACTGTGCGACAGTCGCAGAGTGCCGATGGCCGCAAATTTACCTATGTTGATACGGTCGGGTTTGTGCGAAGTTTGCCGCATCAGTTGGTGGAGGCATTCCGCTCAACTTTCGAAGAGGTCGCGGGTAGTGATGTTATTTTGCACATTGTGGACGGCTCACACCCGGATCCTGCAGCTCAGTTGCGGGTTGTGCGTGAGGTGATTGCTGAGGTTGACGCGGCCGATATTCCAGAAATTGTGGTTTTCAATAAATCAGATTTGGTGTCTGACACGGCTCGGCTTGTTTTGCAGGGTCTGGCTCCTCACGCAGTGTTTGTGTCTGCAAAAACAGGTGAGGGAATAGAGGAATTGCGTGCGATTGTAGATTCTGCGCTACCGCGTTTGGGGGCCACTGTATCCGCAATTATTCCTTTTGACAGGGGTGACTTGGTCACGGAGCTACACGAACGAAATCGGGTTATTGCGCTCGACTACACGCCTGACGGCACACGAGTCACCGCTGAAGTGAGTGTGGAAATGCGCACTAAACTCGCAGATTTTATTATTGACGAGAAGTAGCTAAACGCAGTGTTTGGGTGCTTCCTGAACTGTTTTTCGCTGCCTATTTATTACACTGTTTAGTTTTGAATGTGCTTGTGGTATGTTTAGCCGCTATTTTACTGCGCGCAACACAGCTGTGACTTTGCCGAGAATTTCTGCTTCGTCTCCTAAAATAGGTTCGTAGTTGCTGTTTTGTGGCAGTAGCCAGGTGTGTCCGTCACGTTGTTTAAATATTTTGACGGTAGCCTCTCCGTCGAGCATGGCTGCAACTATATCGCCGTTGTCTGCGTTTTTTTGTTCGCGAATAATTACATAGTCGCCCTCGCAAATAGCGGCGTCGATCATTGAATCCCCGACGACCTTGAGCATAAATATATTTTCGCCTTTGCCGACAATGCTTTGCGGTAAAGGCATAACGTCTTCGACCTGTTGATCGGCAGTGATGGGCACTCCGGCAGCAATTTGCCCAACCAGTGGTACAAGCGTGGTATCCCCGCTGCTTCTGCTGCTAAAAATCTGAGTTGCAACAGGTTTTAGCACGCGTTTTTTGGCGCGTTTTACTGCCCCGTCTGGCGTGTTTACGATTTCTAGGGACCGGCTTTTGCGGCTTTCGCGGCGGATATACCCGAGTCTTTCCAGCTGGTTTAGCTGGTGATTTACGCTGGACAGCGAGGCAAAATTGCATTCGTTCGCTATGTCTTGCATGCTCGGCGGAAAGCCCCGCTCGTCAAGGTGTTTCGCAATGAAGTTAAAAACCTCTAGTTGGCGCGGCTTTAGCGGGGGTTTATTTTGCGCTTTTAGCATTTTTTACTCCTGTTTTCCTTGAATTTACGGGATTTTTCGGGACCATATTTTTCGTTGCTGCTCCCGGGTTTAATTAACTTGTTACATCTAATATAACCGAATAAAATATCGATTTTCAACCTCGCCATGGCGTGTTGCGAAAATATTTTTCATATTTTTATTCGACTTTTTTCAAATTATGGTGTAGTATAGAAATTAAGTTCGATAAATATCTTCGATTGGAGAATAAAATGGTAAATAAAAAAGTAAATCAAAGCGTGGCTGTGTTTAACGTAAACGGCGTTAAGAGGGCAGAGACTGTTCCCGTGCAGGCAAAATTGCGTTTAACTCGTCGCGGGCGTATGGTCGTGGGCAGTGCTATAGTTGCGCTTGTTGCTGGTGCCTTTTTCGGAGTTAATTCTTTGGGCGCAGGAATTGCAAACGCATCAGATGTTGCCTCACAGCAGAATTTCTATTATGTGCTGCCGGTTGTTGGTGACAGCATGTGGT
>JAUNHM010000012.1:0-1272 GCA_030523945.1 Microbacteriaceae bacterium | reverse complement strand
ACTCGTCTAGATTCGAATGCAGATCCGCGTGATTTGGTAGCGGAGCTGGTGCGCTTGAATAAATTGGAGAGTTCTGCACTGCAGGCTTATCAGCCAATTGCCGTGCCGCAACGTTACGCAGGTAAGGCAGGTGTGGTTACGGCTGAGCAGATTGGACGTTAGATGGGATATCTTGTGAAGTTTATCGCTAAATTCTTTTTGTGTGGAAAAAAGTTACGTTCTATGCGTAATTTTAATAAGAGGCAAGTGCTTTGTCGTAATGACAATACAGGTTTGTGGAGCGAGTGTGCGTATGCGTACTGGCGGCACTGTTCAGAGTGCTGGTAGCATTTTGTAACTTATTGGTATTTAATTTTCATTTTCGCGTATTAGGGCGGATGCGTTAGTTTCGGGTTTTTTGCAGGAGGAGGTTATCTAGGAAATATAAACTAAGGTTATGAGCGCCTTAGAAAAAAGAACTGAATTAGAGCTATTACCGGCAATTGACATTTCAAAGGGATTGGCTGTTCGGTTGCAGCAGGGGAAGGCCGACCGTGTGAGCGATGCTGTCGATCCGCTGGTAGCGTTACAAGATTGGTTGCGCGCGAGGGCTGAGTGGATTCACCTGGTGGATCTAGATTTGGCTTTCGGGCGTGGCAGTAACGATGAATCGTTGCAACGGGTCGTTGAAAAATTACACAGTGTTAATATTGGGCAGAATGCGGCGTTTGCTGGGCGGAGTGTGCGTGTGCAGATTTCGGGTGGCATCGCGTGTGAGCAGACGCTGCAGAAAGCTCTTGCATATAATCCTACGCGGGTAAATTTGAGTACTGCCGCGCTGGCAGATATGGCGTGGGTTGAGTCTGCGATAGCGCGCTATGGTGAGAAAATTTCAATTTCTTTAGATGTGCATGGGGATCGACTACAAGCGCGTGGAGGAGACTCAGATCATGGCAATATTTGGGATGTTTTACGATTTTTGGATAGCATTGGGTGTGCACGCTATGTGGTCACAGATGTTTTAAAAGATGGCGCTCTGCAAGGTACAAATTCGTTTTTGCTGGAAAAAGTTTTGGAAAATACTTCAAGCCCGGTTGTGGCATCTGGTGGGGTGACTACGCTCGCAGATATTGAGCAATTGCGACAGCTAGTGCCGCAGGGTTTGGAAGGCGCAATTGTGGGTAAGGCGCTTTATGCAGGGCGGTTTACTCTGGAGCAGGCTCTGGCTGCTGCAACAGAATAAATAAAAATAAATATATTTATATGAAACCCCGTAGATGCCGCATTTTGCTT
>JAUNHM010000106.1:1429-3549 GCA_030523945.1 Microbacteriaceae bacterium | reverse complement strand
AGGCATGAAAAGAATGAAACACGGCTTTGCAGGGCGTGTATCCCGGGCGTGTCACACAATATTACGGCTACTAGCAAACAGAAAAATCTAAAGCATGTAAAAACCAGACCAAAAACCACGTGATTCCGCGATCTATCTGCGCCGGAAGGGCGCAGCGCTGTCGATAGGCCGAACGCTACGCGTCCGGCTCTTGTATCGACCAGCGCCATATTTTTCGTTGCTACTCCCGCATAAACTAAATTTCGCAAACAAAACAAACACTAAACACTGAAACATAAACACGTAAACCAAACCAGAAACGAGGAGTAACAAAAACCCAAAAAAGATCATCAAAAAACCGCAGAATTCCGGGAAAAGCTGGGACCATATTTTTCGTTGCTGCTCTTGTTTAAACTGAAATTGCAAACAAAACAAACGCTAAATAGCTGAGAAACCAACCAACTAAACCGAAAAACAAAAACCACCAAGAAAGGATACAAAACCGAAAAAGATCCAGCAAAAAGAAAAGTTAAGAATTTAGCAGCCAAGAAAAATTAAAACATTAAAAATCTAAACCAAACCTGACACAGAAAGGAGTAAGGCAATGAACCACAAAACCGAGTTGCGCAACGCTGCAGTTCACAAAAATGCGCAGCGCAAAACCGCACTGCATAAAACTAAACCGCGCAAAAACCCGGCTACCGGGAAACTAAACGCCGTATTGGCGGTCAGAAAACTCAGCCGAAGCGCGACCCGAACGCGAATAGTCCTGCAACATCTCGTTATAGGCACGCAACTCGGCATCGTCAGAACGATCCTCCGCGCGATCGCGACGGCGCTGCTCCTTATCATCGGCACGCGCCCACTGCACCGACACAATAATCACCCGCATCAACGTCGGCAACTCGCCAATACCCCAAGCGATGCCACCACCATTATTTTGATCGAGCAACGGCGGATCACCCCAGACGCGACCCATCGCGCCAAACCAGTCAGCAGCAAGCAACGACTCGCTGCCCATAATCGTCACCCCGAAAAAGGCATGCGCGCCCATAGTCGCAAGCAACACAATAATGCGCACAGGGAAAGCCGGCCTGTGCGGTACCGGATCGACACCAATCAAAACCAGCGCGAAAAAATAGCCAGACAGCAAAAAATGCACAATCATCCACTGATGGCCAATATGCTCCTCCATAGCCCAACGCAACATCGGAGTGTAATAGAACGCCCACAAAGACACCGCAAACACAATCGCAGCAAACACAGCATTCGTCACAACCCGAGAATACGGAGTCTCAACCAGCCACAAAACCCACTCGCGCACACCCCACGAACCGTCATCGCGCTTCGGCACGGCACGCATGATCAAAGTCACCGGCGCACCCAAAACCAAAAGCAGCGGAATCAGCATCGTCAAAAGCATGTGCCCCAGCATGTGTATGCTGAACAAATACGCCTCATAAGCGTTCAAAAAGCCGTTTGTTGTGTAGCCCAAAAGCAACATGCCCGAAACCCAAGAGGCCGTGCGACCCAGCGGCCACTTATCGCCACGACGACGCAACCGGGCCACGCCCAGCAAATAGAACAGCACGCCAGCTGCGCTCACCAGCGACCACAGCAAATCGAACTTCCACACCGTGAAAACCGCACCAAGATGCAACTCCGGCGGCAAAGGATCACCCGTCAAATACTCTGCCGGAGTGATCGAACCACCCAGATCGCGAGCAGCAGCAATCGGCACCGGCGGAGCAGTGCGTCCAAGCGCGGCAGCCAGGCCAAAAGCCACGCCCATAATCGCAAGCTCTGCCACCACCACACGGAAATAAAACACGGCATTAGCGGCCGGACGCTTTTCAAGCGAGGAAATCAAACGCAACCGATGCCAAGCACCGAAAGCCAGCAGCAACGCCAGTGCAGCAAACTTCAAAAGCAGCAGCCGACCATAACCCGTGCTCAAAAGTTCCGCCGGGCCGTTCAGACGCATACCGCCACTGACCAGACCAGACAGGGCAACCGCAACAGCTGCCGGCAACGCAAAACCAGAATAACGACGCACCAAAACCGGCAAACGAGCAGGCTCCACAACACTAGCAATCCGCGTCAAAGCAACCAGACCACCCAGCCAAACCGCCGCCCCAGCA
>JAUNHM010000106.1:0-1419 GCA_030523945.1 Microbacteriaceae bacterium | reverse complement strand
CAGCCAGGCTGTGACCAGACGCGCCCGCAGCATGCCCCTGCGCGGCCAGCGGAAAAGTGGTCAAAACAGCCGTTGCCAGCGGCAAAATCAGCATCTTCCTGCCCCGCACCGCAAAACAGCACACCGCTGTGACCGCAGCCAAAACCAGCAGCATCAACCACAACTGTCCCAACTCAAACTGCGTGACAAACTGCCACAAACCAGCGCCAAACTGTGGAGCAGCAGAAAGCGGCAAACCACTCACATCAGAATAAGTGACAATAATCGACACCAGACACACAACCGTGAGCACAGCAGCAGAGGCAGCAGCCAAATCCAGCAAAACCCGCCACTCACGCTTTTTCGGATTGAGTGCAAACATCGCAAACAGGAGCGAACCCAGCATCACACTGATCGAAATATTGACCAAACCGCGCGAAACAGGAGCCGCGAAACGCACAAAAACACCCGGATCAAGCAACTCGCGGGCAGCCGCAGCCCCCCCAAGTTGCAAACCGGCAAGCAAAGAAACCCCGGCAAAAAGCAGCAAAACAGCCACAGCCGGAATAAAAATGCGCAATCGTTTAGTCACCATACAAGTCTACCCGGTGAAAACACCCGCGCGCCACCAAACAAACAAAAACATTAGTAAACGGCGAAAAACCAGGTTTACACCAAAACTCGACACGCCGACAATCCGGGAGTAAACAAGCAAAAAGAGGGCACGAGCGGGCGACGAGCGGGCCAAGCGACAAAAACGCAAAATATTAGGCAGATGAAATAAATATATTTCAGTAAGACTTGAAATAATTTTTCGGTGCGACTAAAATTTAATAGGCCGGACAGGTTAAAAACTGAAAAATAGAACGAAAATGGAGTAAAAATGAAAAAGAAAATCCTAGCAATGCTAGCAATGGGCGCACTGCTGCTCAGCGGCTGCACCGTTAAAAACGACAGCAAAGACGGACACCCCGAAGGCACAAAAGACGGCAAACTCACCATTTTCGCAACCACCGGCTACCTAGCAGACGCAGCCAAAAACATTGCCCCAGACGCAGAAATCACCACCATGGTTGGGCCAGGCGGCGACCCACACACCTACCAGCCAACCCCGCAAGACATCGAAAAAATGCAAAAATCTGCCGTCGTGCTCTGGAACGGCCTCCACCTCGAAGCCCAAATGGTGAAACAACTCGAAAGCCTCGGCAACAAACAACTCGCAGTCGGCACAAAAGTAGACAAAAACGAACTACTGCCATGGGAAGAAGAAGGCGGCCACGGCAACAACAAAACCGAATCACACGACCCACACATCTGGAACAGCCCGAAAGCCTGGAGCCAAGCAGTGACCGCAACCGCTGCACACCTGGCAAAAATCGACCCTAAAAACGCCGAAAAATACACCAAAAACGGTAAAGAATACGTCGGCAAAATCGAGTC
>JAUNHM010000011.1 GCA_030523945.1 Microbacteriaceae bacterium | reverse complement strand
ATCCGTGAACAAGTCGATGGCGCCACTGCGCGCGGTGGCGATTGCGAACTCGCTGCGTGAGTCGGATCTGAGCGGGACAGATAGTGGCTTCCAAAACTAGCGGTTCCGCTAGCGGCCTGGCACGTTTGGTGTCGCGGCGCAACTCGGTGCTGTTCCTGCTGGTGCTGGCCGCGGCGGCATTGATTTTAGTAAATCAAACTTGGTTGACGGTAAGATTTGCAGCGCAGGCAAGTGCTGTGCCGGTTTTGGCAGCGAGTGGAGTGACATTGCACTCGGGGCTGCTCGCTTTTGCAATGGCGATCGCGGCTGCGGCCGTGGCTTTGACTATCGCGCGCGCGGCTGGCAGAGTAGTTTTGGGGATTTTACTGGCCGGTTTGGGTGGCGGCCTGGCATTTTTGGCGGGTAGTGTGGCGGCAGATCCGTTACATTTTTTGCGCGGCCAAATCGCCGAGAAAACAGGGCTTTCTGGCGGTGCGCAACAGGCTGCTATTGCCGGAGCAGATACTGCCAGCTGGCATGTTTTAGTGCAAATAATTGCAGCGTTGGTGGTAGCTACGGGTGTGCTGGTGGCGATCGTAGGCATGTCTTGGCAAAACGGGGCGAGCCGTTACGACAGGCAGAGCGCAAATATCTCCAAAGTAGATAAATATAAATCGAGTGCGGCAAGCCAGGCTAGGCATGATTCGCAAATAAGCGGGTTAGTAGACAACAATCTGAAAAAACCAGAAGAGTCGCAACAAACTTCTCGGGCAAAGGGGAGCGCGGCAGATTTTGGGCAGCGGCGGATCAGTGACTGGGAATTGCTTTCCGCCGGAGAAGACCCGTCGGCAGATTCTGAAACAAAATAATTTTTCGCCTAAATATCTACTAAGTAGACAGTTTTTTGCTTAAAAACTAGGTTAAAAATACTTATTAAGTAGTATAAACGGCTAGCCTGGTGTGTTGAGCAGGGCATGGGCAGCACGGGTGACGTAGTCGCGGATCGCGGCATCGTGCAGAGGAGGCAGCCTTGCAGCATCGAGCGCAGCATGCATGTGGGTAAGCCAGCGGTCGCGAGCCTCCGCGGTAATCGCAAAAGGCGCGTGCCTCATGCGCAGACGTGGATGGCCGCGATTTTCAGAATAAGTGGTAGGTCCGCCCCAATACTGCTCCAAAAACGTTTGTAGACGCCAAATCGCACCCTCCCAGTCCGCTTCAGGATACATCGGCGCAAGTAGACTGTCCTGCTGCACCCGGGAATAAAACTCGCGCACAATTTTTTCAAAAGTAGCGCTGCCGCCAACCTGCTGCCAAACAGTCTCGGTCACGGCACAGCCATTTGCACCGGAGCGCAGGGTTAAACGCGGCTGGCCAGGAGATTCAGGCGCAACCTGAGACGCGGGCTCGGGCGACGAAACCGTATTCCCGCGAACCGCAACCGGCTCGTCGCGTGACTCGCCCAAGTCGCTCCCAGCATCTCTATCATTTGTGTTTTGCGTCATAATTAAACCGAACTTGGAATTCCAGGCAACTGGGTGGCCAGCTCGATGCCAAGCTCGGCAAAATCAATCTGAATCTGCCGGCGGACGGCCCGTTGCACAGCCCACTGCGCCTCGGCGCGGGTGCGAATGGTGAAGCGAATTGTCGCTCGGTCACCATAGATGCTTTGCACACCCCACATTTTTGGCGCGTCGGTAATTTTGCGGCGATATTCCTGCTGCTTCAAGACCTTGTTTGCCGCTGCCAAAGCCGCATCTTGCACAGCGTCGAGGTTGTTGTTGTTTAGCACAGTAATGTCGATGATCGCCTGGCCATGACCCTGCGAAGAGTTGCCCAGCTCCAAAATCTCGCCGTTTCGGACAAACCACAGCGTGCCGTCGAGGCCACGCACCTGGGTGACGCGGATACCGACATCTTCGACGGTACCCTCCACACTGCCGACCTTCACATGGTCGCCCACGCCGATCTGGTCTTCAAAAACCATAAAAATACCGTTGAGCACGTCTTTCACAATCGACTGCGCCCCAAAGGCCAGTGCCGCACCAATAAAACCGGCCGAAGCTAGCACGCCGGTCAGGTCAATGTTAAACTGGTGCAAAATCAGAGCCAGCGTAATCACAAAAATCACCCAGGTGACCACGCTGCGCGCAACTGCGCCGAGTGTGCGTGCTCGCTGAATTGCCCGCTGTCGCGCAACACCGGAGGTGGAAATTTCGGTGGTCGAATCTGTCGCTTGCGATTTTTTCACGCCGTGTACGATGCGGTTAACGGTGCGGCGAATCGCCATGCGCACAACCATACGCAGCACAATCGCCCCGACGATAATTAGAAAAATGCGAAAAGCAACCTGGTTTTGCTCAAAAAAACTAGTGATTGCGTGCCAAAACTCGCTCACGGTAAATCTCCTAACTGTTTAATTTTAAAAACCAGGAAAAGCAGGCATGTAAAACCTGTCTAATATAAGCCTACGGCACCCACCTGAATAAAAAGGTGAGTGCCGCAGGGAAATAGGGGATTGGGGAGGAAACCGGCTCGGTTAGTTGCCGCCGACTTGCTAGACAGATCCGGCTTAGAGCCTGCTCGCTTTACTAAACCGACTATCTTATAAGGTCCGGTTCGAAACCTGCTTGGCAGGCATCAACCGGCTTGTTTGGCAGGTCAGGCTTAAATCCGGCTCGCAGCCAGCACTAGGCAGGCTTATGCGTCTGCCTTTTGAGCTGCAACCGCACGCTCCGCATCGGCCAAGTTTTCGATTAGCATACGTCGCAAAGCAGGCGCAGCGTCTTTGTTTTCGTCAAGCCAGGCCCTGGTTTCGGTGACCAGCTGCTCGTCTGCCAGAGCCAGCGGATAGAACCCGGTGATGATTTCCTCGGCAATTGCAAAACTGTGTTTTTCCCAAATTTCGTGCACGCTGTCAAGCAGTTTGCCAACGTAAGGACGCAGCAGCTCCAGGTCAGGGGTGCGTGAGAAACCGAGCGCGCTAAATCGCACGATCATGTTTGGCACACCAGTGGTTTCAACACACTGCTGCCACACAGCAGCTTTTGCCTCTGCAGTTGGGATCACCGCGCGCGCTTTGGCAGCTGATTGGGCACCGTTGGCGGTGTTGTCTTTTTCAAGTGCGGCGGCAATTTCTGCCTCACCCACGCGACCACCGGCGGCAAGCGCGGTGAGCAGGTTCCAGCGAATGTCGCTGTCGATCTCCAGGCCTTCAAGAGTCTTGCTGCCGTCGAGTAGAGCTGCGATAATGTCGAGGTGCTCGTTTGAAGCGGCAACTGCGGCAAAAGCGGTCAGGAACTGGAACTGACGGTCGCTGCCTGCCGGAGCCTGCTCGGTAAGCTCCAATAGGCGGTTAGCCAGAAGCGCCTCAACCCGCTCGCGGTTAGCCGGCGCTGTGTAGATGCTCGCAGCGCCGTGCAATTGTTGCAGCAGCACGCGCAGTGTACCAGACTGGTCTTCGCTCGCAATGTTTGCCAGCGCAGCCTCAACAAATCGGCTTGCAGCAAATTCGCCGTCGCGGGTGATGTCCCACAGTGCGCCCCAGATCATGCCGCGTGCCAGCGAATCTTCGCAGCTGCCCACATATTTCAGTGCGGTTTCAAGGGAACGTTCGTCAAAACGTACCTTTGCAAAGCTCAAATCTTCGTCGTTTAGCAGTAGCAGGTCTGGCTGCTCGATGCCAACCAGTTCGGCAATTTCGGTCTGCGGGCCGGCCACGTCGCTTTCGAAACGGGCGGTGCGCACAAGTTTGCCGTTCTCTACGTTGTAGCAGCCGATCGCGATGCGGTGCGGGCGCAGTGTCGGATATTCAGCAATCGCGGTCTGTTTTACTGCAAAACTCGCGTAGCGGCCGTCTGTGTCGAGCGTAAATTCCGGGGTGAGGGTGTTTACGCCGGCAGTTTCCAGCCAGGCTTTTGCCCAGTCACCCAGGTTGCGGTCGCTCACCGCTTCAAGCTCTGCCAAAAGGTCGTTTAGCTCGGTGTTTTTATACTGGTGCTTCACAAAATAGTTGTGCACGCCGCGCATAAACTTTTCGCGCCCAACGTATGCCACCAGTGCTTTCAAAACTGCAGCGCCCTTAGCGTATGTAATGCCGTCGAAGTTCGTCATTACGTCTTCCAGATCGCGGATTTCGGCGACGATCGGGTGGGTTGACGGCAGCTGATCCTGACGGTATGCCCAGTCTTTTTCAGATGAGGCGAATGTGGTCCAGGCGTCGTCCCATTCGGTTGCTTCGGCGGTGGCCAAAATCGAGGTGTACTCAGCAAACGATTCGTTGAGCCACAGGTCGTTCCACCACTTCATGGTCACCAGGTCGCCAAACCACATGTGCGCCATTTCGTGCAGCACAGTCACAACGCGCCGTTCACGCAACGCATCGGACACCTGACCGCGGAAAACATAGGACTCGGTGTGGGTGACAGCGCCAATGTTTTCCATCGCGCCCATGTTGAATTCCGGGCAGAAAATCTGGTCGTATTTTTTGAACGGGTATGGGAAGTCAAACTCTTTTTCAAAGAATTTGAAACCGCGTTTGGTGATGTCGAGAATATAGTCTGCATCGAGATATTCGTGCAGCGACTTGCGGCAGTAAACGCCGAGCGGAATAACGCGCCCGTCCGGGTTGGTGTGTTCGTCTGTACTGCCAACGTATGGGCCGGCCACGATTGCGGTAATGTAACCTGACATAATTGGGGTTGGTTCGAATTCCCAGGTGGCGATCGGCGCGCCCGGTTTGTAGGCGTTTTCGCCCGCAACTCCGGCGTCTTTTGGCTCCGGGGTTGGCTGGTTGCTCACTACGAGCCAGTGTGCTGGCGCGGTCACGGTGAAGCTAAACTGCGATTTTAGGTCTGGTTGTTCAAAGCTTGCAAATACGCGTCTTGCGTCTGGCACCTCGAACTGGCTGTAGAGGTAAACTTCGTCATCTACCGGGTCGATAAACAGGTGCAGGCCTTCGCCGGTGTTGGTGTAGGCTTGGGTGCTTTCGACGATCAGCTCGTTTTCGGCAGCTAGGTTTGGCAGGCTAATGCGCGAGTCGGCAAAGTGGCTGGCCGGGTCGAGGCTTTCCCCGTTCAGTGTAATTACTTCAACCGAGTCTGCAAACAGGTCGATAAATGTCTCTGCGCCAGGCTTGTTGGCGGTGAACAGTACGCGGGTTTTGCTTTTAAACTGCTTGATGCCCTGGTTCAGGTCGAGGTTAATAAAGTATGCGCTGACGTTGATTAGTTCGCTGCGTTCGATGGCTTCTGCGCGGGTGAGGTTGGTGCCTGGCACGTTTGCTCCTTCTATTCGGTAGGTGCAGGCGTGTGTCGCCTGCGTTTTTGCGAGCCGGCGCCCTTGGGCTGTTTGCGGCTCGTTTTTAGTCACTATTAAGCCTACTGCATAGCAGCACAGTTTTTTCTGGTCTTTTGCTGTGCCGGTTTGTTTAGTACTATTTTGCTCTGTGTGGACAGGAGTCATGCAGTTTCACGGCCCCGGGAAATTTTAATATCTATTTTACCATCTACCAACACGGTCCTTAAAATTTTCGTAATTTAATAGCTATGGAGTATGAATTTTAAATAAAAATAAAACGCTTTAAAGTTAGAGTGGTAACATAGAATAAAGCATAGAAAAGGAGCAGTTATGCGCGTACACATTGCCACCGATCATGCCGGGCTGGAGTTTAGCCGACTGGTGCAAGACCATCTGCGTGAGCAGGGGCACGAGGTGATCGATCACGGGCCGCAAGAATATGACGCGCTAGATGATTACCCGGCATTTTGTATTAACGCTGCGCTCGCAGTCGCTGCAGACCAGAAAGCTGGTGTAGAAGCGCTGGGAGTGGTGTTTGGCGGTAGTGGTAATGGCGAACAAATGGCGGCAAACAAAGTTACCGGTATTCGTGCGGCTCTGGTGTGGAACCTGGATACCGCAGAGCTGGCCCGCGAACACAATAATGCTAACGTGATTTCAATCGGGGCGCGCCAGCACACTAGCGAAGAGGCGATCGAACTGATCGACCGCTTTTTGGCTACTCCGTTTCCGGGCGATGAGCGCCATGTGCGCCGCGTCGCACAACTCGGGGAGTATGAGACGACCGGCGACATTGCTGGTAAGGGCGTGAATAAGGTTGAACGTGATAGCTCAGATTGTGACGACGCAGATGCTAAAAACGCCGCCGGTGTCGCCGCAACTAGCGCGGTGATTGCTGGCACAGCTGCAACCTGGGGGGCTGTGCTTTAATGCCGGAAGGGCACTCCGTCCACCGCATTGCAAAACAGTTTGCCGCAAACTTTGTTGGCGCTCCCGTTAATGTTAGCAGCCCGCAGGGGCGTTTTATTGACGGGGCAAAACTACTAGACGGCCAAAAAATGGTGGCTGCCACGGCCGTTGGCAAACAAATGTTTTTGCAGTTTGAAAGCGAGCTTTGGCTGCAAATTCATCTCGGTATTTACGGTGCCTGGGATTTTAGTGGCGAAATCGCGGTGCACCCGGACATTCAGATTCACGGTTTTACACCGGGGCATGCCAAGATCGGACAAACCGGCGAACACAGTCGGACGAGCGGGGCCGCAATTGCCGGGCACGGTGCCAATAAGGCGACTCCTGCTAACGCAAAAGCAAGCCGGGTGGCGGGCACCGGGGCAGTGGACGAGGCGGCCGAAGACTCGGTCACCTCAATTGGTGCGCCCCGTAAAGCCCGCGTGCGCATGGCTGAGCAAGACGGTAGCCGGGAAAGCAGTGCAGTCTGGCCGCCTGAACCTGTCGGGCAGGTGCGCGTGCGGCTGCTAAATGAGCGGGTATGTGCAGATTTGCGTGGACCGACAGTATGCAAAACGATTACCGACGAAGAAATGGCAGGTGTGCTTAACCGGCTCGGGCCTGACCCGGCAAACAACGCTGCAGAAAGCGAAGCGGTGCGCTTTATCGAGCGGGCACATAAAAAAGCCACCCCGATCGGGCTGGTTTTAATGGATCAGTCCGTGATTGCTGGTATTGGTAATGTATACCGGGCAGAAATGCTTTTTCGGGCGGGCATTAACCCACACACTCCGGCGAAAAGCCTGCCGCGCGAAGTGCTGCGCGAGCTGTGGGACGACTGGGTGAAATTGCTCGATATCGGAATCCGCGTGGGGCAGATGATCACCGTTGACGGGCTAACCGGGGCAGACTATCAAAAAGCGTTGGTAGAGCGCGACGCACGTCACTGGGTGTACAAAAAAGAAAACACCCCGTGCGGGCAGTGCGGTGCCAATATTATTTTAGAAGAATTCGGTGCCCGTAAACTTTACTGGTGCCCGGAATGTCAAAAATAGCTGTAGGATTATAACGTGCGGCATTTGGTAACTTCGATGATTGGGCGAGTAGCGCTGTGGGCGGCGAAGCTGCGCGGCGGGGGCTCGGCGTTTCCCGGTCTGATTGTCGAAAAAATCGATGGCAAATATTTGCAGCGGCTGTTGCGGGATCTGCCGCATGGGGTCGTGGTTGTGAGCGGTACAAATGGGAAAACCACCACGACAAAGATGGTTGTGGAGCTGCTGGAATCACGCGGATTGCGGGTTTTTACCAATAAAACCGGCTCGAACTATAGTCGCGGGGTCATCGCGGCGGCGCTTGGCGAAATTAACTGGCGCGGGGACTTGCAGGCGGACGTTGCTGTGCTGGAACTTGACGAGGCGCACGCCAAATACTTTATTGCGAAAGTAAAACCGCGCCACACGCTGTTGCTAAACGTGCTCCGCGATCAGCTCGACCGGTTCGGTGAACTTGACACCACCGCGCAGCTACTGCGCAATATCGTAGAAGCGACAACCGGGTCTGTTACCGTTGACGCGCACGACCCGCTGCTGCGCAAAATCGGGGCAGAAATTCGCGAGGCTGGGAGGGTAAAAGTTAGCGAGTTCGGTGTTACCAAATCGCTGGCGCATCTTTTTCCGACCGATCACGAGCTGCGGGCTTTTGGAGCGGCGCTCGATAGTTTCCAAAATGACCCAGCAGCCGAGCCCAATGCGACCCTAAAAAGCAAGGCTGCGAAGTGCAAAAACGCGGTAGTTTTGCTGGAAATCGGGGAGAAGGTTGCGTATCAAATCTCCGGGCAGCGCTATGAAACTCCGCTCAAACTGAACGGACTATACAACTTTTTTAACGCCGCCGCCGCTCTCACAACCGCGCGACAGGTGCTCGCTGACACCGATAATGAGGCCACTCCAGAAGAGCTATTGACTGCTCTGGCTGAGATACTGCCGGCTTTTGGACGCGGCGAACAGCTGCTTTTGGACGGCGTGGAAACCGAGCTGGTTTTGGTGAAGAATCCTGCGGCTTTTAGGCTGGTGCTGACGAGTTTTGACTCTGAAAACACCGCGAAAATGTTTGTGATTAATGATGAGGCCGCTGACGGGCGCGATATGTCGTGGCTCTGGGACGTTGATTTTACGGGTTTGCGGGACGGTGGAGTCGCGGTTGTGAGCGGACTGCGATGCTGGGATATGGCGCTGCGGCTGGAGCATGACGAGGTTGTGTTTGACAGTGTGGAACCAGATTTGAAGCGTGCGCTGCAGATTTTCCGCAGTGAGAGTAAGGGGCAAAAGCGGCGTATTTATTGCACATACACGGCGATGCTGCAGATGCGGAGGCTGTTGTCGGAGATCACAGATGTGAAAAAGGTATGGTGAAAAATGCCTGATCATAAGCAGAAAATTTTGACCGTATCGTGGCTGTATCCGCGCGAAATGAACCTTTACGGCGACACCGGCAATGCGCTGGCGCTGATGCGGCGGATTCAGCAGCATGGGTATGCGCCGATTATGCGGCACGTGCATCCGGAGCAGGAAATTCCGGCGGAAACCGACATTGTGATAGGCGGTGGAGGGCAGGACTCTGGGCAGTTGGTCGTGGCAGCAGACCTGAAAACTAAGGCTGACAGTCTGCATGCGCTGGCGGAGAGCGGCACGCCGATGCTGATGATTTGCGGGCTTTATCAGCTGTTTGGGCATCGTTTTGTGACATTGCAGGGGCAGGAAATGCGCGGTATCGGGTTGCTCGATGTGGAAACGCTCGGCGGCTCCACCCGGATGATCGGCAACATTGTGCTGGATACTGAGAAGTTTGGCAAAGTTATCGGGTATGAAAACCATAGCGGCGCGACTACTCTCGGGGCGAATGCGGTTCCGTTTGGGCGGGTTTTGAAGGGCGCCGGTAACAATCCCGATGGTGAGCACGAGGGCGCGGTTTGGAAAGAGGTTATCGGCACCTACCTGCACGGCTCTCTCCTGCCGAAAAACCCGCGAATCAGCGATGGCATGATCGCCGCCGCCGCAACTAAGCGCTACGGCGAGTTCGTGCCACGCGAGATTGACGATACGGTTGTCGAGAAGGCACGGGCGCAGGCAGCATCAAGGCCGCGCTAATACGTAACTAGATTCGTGCTTTCCGAAACAGTGCTAATCACTGACTGGGTATTTTCCATATATAAAATAAGGCTAAAATGGTGCAAACGGGCTTAAAACAGACCTATACTTGAGAGTTGCTCACGCAGGGAGGAGCCGTCGGCGCCGTAAACCCAAGGGACGCCGCTCACGGCCTTGTGTTTTTCGGCTTTTGAACGGCCACCTGCCAAAACCGCCTCACCAAGCGTCAAATGGCGAATCGCAACAGCCGCAACGCGATCAGGAAACTCCTCGGTAAACTCGCGATAAATTTTCTCGTCGTGTTGGCCGTCATCACCCAAAAGCAGCCACTTTACATTTGGAAACTCACGCACCAGCCGTCGCAACTCGTGCCGCTTATGTTCCACGCCGCTGCGGAACCAGCGATCAGCCGTCGGCCCCCAGTCAGTTAGCAGCAAAGGGCCCGGAGGATACAGATGTCGTTGCAAAAAACGTGTTAGCGCAGGCGCCACATTCCAAGCCCCGGTCGACAAATAGATGACCGGACAGCCAGGATTTTGCGACGCCAAATGATCGAGCAAAACAGGCATGCCCGGAGTCGCCGAACGTGCGTTTTCGCTGCGCACAAAACTGTTCCAAGCTGCAACCAAAGGCGACGGCAGCGAAGTGTGCAAAATCGTGTCATCAATATCGGAAATAACACCAAACTCGGCAGACTCGTCAACCACCCACACGGTCTGATTGGCCAGATCGCCGTTACTGGTCTCCAGCTGAATCGTTTGCCGGCCCGGTGGTAGCTTTAGCTTAATAACCGCATCTAGCACGCCACCATCATCGGTTTTTGTGGTGGCCACAACTTCGCCCTCAACAATCACCTTAATAGTTTCATCAGAAGCAGGCACGCTGGTAAACGAGCGCCAACCGCGCTCAATGCTAACCTGGGTGTGCTCAGGCCGGTGCACAAACAAAGCGCGCGACTTCGGGTGCAAAAGCAGTGTGCGGCCGAGCAGACGCACCCAGCCTGCTGTGCTGCCGTAACTCGAAGACGGTACAATCACAGGCTTTTTGCCGCGTCGTAGGGCACGATTGCGACGCCTGCGGTTCAGCCACAGGTCGAAGCGCTTAGCCCGCTGTGGCTGATTTTTATTTGACATACATTTAATTCTATCAAAGCCCGGCACAGAAAAATCTGTGATTTTACTCAGAGCAAAACCTGGGCAAGCATAAAAAACAAAACGCAAATTCATACCTCGTTACGCAAGCAGTAGACACTAAAAAACCTAACCAGACGCCAACCGGGCAGCAGAAAACACTGAAGCGACACGCCGAGCAAGTTGCTAATCAAAAATCAAAAAAGCAAAAAAATTGCGACCAGAACCGAAACTAAACAGGCGCGTAATTAAGTTCTGCTTCAAGGTCGAAAATGACAAAAATCGGGTCGAGGTGACAAATTGCCGCTGCAAGACTCTTGACAAACTGGGCAACTTCACGTAAGACCTTAGTAAGGATATAAAAATACCTGATAAAAACGATATTTTGACATCAAACTAAAAGCGACAAAAAACTATTTCGACATCAAAACAACCCGCAAAAACACAACTATTTCGACATCAAAACAAATTCGCAGCAAACTCACAGAAAGCGTAAAATTGAAATGTTGGAAAAACCAACAGTGCGGCCTTTAACTGCACCCGAAAAAGCCCAAAAACGGGCCTAAACACGGGAGGAACCAGTGCTCGAAACATTCGACGCGGTGAGCCTAGCTAGATGGCAATTCGGGCTAACCACGCTATACCACTTTCTATTTGTGCCGCTAACGATCGGACTGAGCTTTTTGGTCGCGATCATGCAAACAATCTGGGTGCGCACAGGACACGAAAAATGGCTGCGCCTAACCCGCCTATTTGGCAAAATTTTCCTGATTAACTTTGCGATGGGCGTGGTCACCGGAATCGTGCAAGAATTCCAATTCGGCATGAACTGGTCCAACTATTCGCGCTTTAACGGCGACATTTTTGGCGCGCCGCTGGCAATGGAAGGCCTGATCGCGTTCTTCCTCGAAGCGACCTTTATCGGCGTGTGGATCTTCGGCTGGGACAAACTGCCAAAAAAAGTGCACCTGGCCTCAATCTGGCTGACCGCAATGGCCACCTGGCTCTCAGCATACTTTATCCTCGCAGCCAACGCATTTATGCAAAACCCGCGCGGCTTTGTGATCAACGAAACCAAAAAACGCGCCGAGCTTGAAAATATTATGGAAGTGATTACCAATCCGGTCGCGCTGCTGCAGTTCCCGCACACAATTTTTGCCTCGATTATGTTTGCAGCAACCGTGATCGTGGCCGTCGCTGCCTGGCACCTGCGTCGCAACCAGCACCCGGAACTGATGCGCAGCGGACTGCGTTTCGGCCTCTGGGCCAACCTGATCGCGTTTGCCGGAGTGGGTTTGAGCGGACACGAACTGGGCATCGTCATGACCGAAACCCAGCCGATGAAAATGGCCGCCGCAGAAGCGATGTATAACAGTGCGAGCGGGGCGGACGCGAGCTTCTCGCTGTTTAGCATCGGCACCCCTGACGGCAGCAGCGAAATTTTCTCACTGCGCGTGCCGTACCTGCTTTCATTTCTGGCAAACGGCAACTTTGACGGCACTGTGCACGGTATTAACGACCTGCAAGCAGAATATGCTGCGAAATACTGTGGCGGGGCTGATTCGCTGCTGACCTGCCCGGAAAACGGCAGTTTTGTGCCGATCGTGTGGGTGACATATTGGACCTTCCGCTGGATGATCGGACTGGGCCTGTTTGCCGCACTCGTTTCTATGATCGGCCTCTGGCTGACCCGCAAAAAAGCAAACAAACAGGTGCCGGGCTGGTTCTGGAAAGTCACCCTCTGGACCGCACCAATTCCGATGATTGCCTCGCTGATCGGCTGGGTCTTTACTGAAATGGGTCGCCAACCGTGGATCGTGTTTGGCGTGATGACCACCGAAAAAGGTATCTCGCCGGGCGTGCCAGGCTGGGCCGTGGCAGTATCGCTGATCGCCTTTACCCTGATTTATGGCGTGCTGGCCGTCGTCGAATACAAACTTTTGGTTAAAACCGCAAAAGCCGGGCCGGAAGAAATTGTTAAAGACGAGGCGGGCGAGCCAAATGCAGACCGGCTGGCGACCGTATATTAAGGTAAGTTTTAGGGAAGTTTAGGAGAAATAAAATGGAACTAACGACTGTCTGGTTTTTGATCGTCGGGGTCTTGCTGATCGGGTATTTTGTGCTGGACGGCTTTGACTTTGGTGTGGGCATGGCGTTGCCTTTTGTGAGCCGCGACGACACCGACCGTCGCGTTGTAATTAACACGATCGGGCCGGTGTGGGATCTGAACGAAACTTGGGTGATTGTGGGCGGGGCATGTTTGTTTGCCGCCTTCCCAGAATGGTATGCGACGATGTTTTCGGGTTTTTACCTGCCTCTTTTGCTGATTTTGTTGGCGCTGATTTGTCGCGGTGTTGCTTTTGAATATCGTCACCAGGGGGCGAGCGCAAAATGGCGCGGGGCGTTTGACAAATGCATTTTCTGGGGGAGTGTGCTGCCACCGCTGCTGTGGGGCACAGCCTTTGCGAACCTGATTCAGGGTGTGCCGCTGGTAAAAAATGCCGAACACGGTGGCTGGGAGTACACCGGCACCCTGCTGACCCTGCTCAACCCTTACGGGCTGCTGGGCGGTGTTACCGTGCTGCTGCTGTGCTTCACCCACGGGCTGATCTATTTGGCGCTGAAATCTGAGGGCGAAGTGCGCGAGCGGTCACAGGTGTTGGCTGTAAAAGTCGGTGCTGGCACGGTGCTGGCAGCCGCCACATTCCTGGCCTGGACGCTGGTGCAGCACCTGCACAACCCGACCTTTCCGCTGATTGCACTGTTTGCGGCGCTTGCAGCGGTGGCGTTGATCGGGGCTTGGCTATGCAATCTGCGGCGGCGTGAGGGGGTTGCGTTTACCCTGACTGCGGCTACGATCGTTTTTGCTTTGCTTGCGATTTTTATGGCGCTGTTCCCGAATTTGATGATTTCGAGCACTGATCCGGCGCAGTCGATGACAATTGCGAGTGCGGCTTCTTCGCCGCAGACACTGCAGTTGATGACCTGGGTGGCGATTTTCACCCTGCCGTTTGTGCTTGCCTATCAGGCGTGGACATTTTGGGTGTTCCGCAAGCGTGTGAGCCGGGCAACGGTTGCTGCTAGTGCGCACTAGCGTGGCTGGTTTACGGCGCGGTTTTTGCCGCAGGTCGAGGCTGTGCTGTAAATGAACGGGCGGGTGCGTAGCCAAGCGTTGCGCACCCGCTTTGTTTGTTTTGTTTGTCGCGGTTTGAAGTGGTTTTGGTTGTTTGGCGGTTTTTAGGGCGTTTTGAATCGGGTTGAAGCGGTTTTGGCTTGTTTGACTGTTTTTTTGGGCGGTTTTGGTTTTTTTGCCGATTTGGAACCGGCGTGGTTTTGCTTGTTTTTCTGGGCTGGTTTTGCGTCGTTTTTGAGTGGACATTATTTTTTGTTGCTGGCTCGCGCTACAATTAAATAATCGATAAATTACTGTGAAATATCGGTGAGTTTTGCGAAATTTAGGATAATTTTTTGGCTTTCGGGCTAGTTTTTAGCTATTTTTGCGAAATTTTAGAGAATACCAGTTTAGGAGATGTGATGAAACCCCTCGACCCGCGACTTTTGCGCTATGCGAAGTCGGTGCGCGCAGTTTTGGCGTTGGGGTGTGTTTTGGGGTTTGTGCGCACGGTTGCGATTGTCTGCTGGTGCTGGTTTGTGGGGAACGCGCTGGCGACTACGGTGGCGTTTTATTTGCAGGGCGATAAAGAGGGAGTCGTTTTGCAGGGGGCGCAGCCGCTGGATCGTTTGCCTTATTTAACGGCTGGGGCTTTTGGAGCTTTGCTGGTGCGGTCAGTTTCGTCGTGGCTGCTTGATTATGTGTCGGCGCGCGGTGCGATTGCGGCTAAGGCGCAGTTGCGGCAGGCGGCTTTGGACGCGCTTGATCGGCAGTCGCCGCAGCTGCGTGATTCGGCGGCGACCGCGACTGCTTTGGGGCGTGGTTTGGATGCGCTTGACGGTTATTTTGCTAACTATTTGCCGCAGTTGCTTTTAACCGGGATTGCGACGCCGATTTTGATGGTGATCGTGTTTTTTGCCGATTCTTTAAGCGGCATTATTGTGTTGATTGTGTTTCCGGTTATTCCGGTGTTTATGATTTTGATTGGTTTGGCGACCAGGTCGGTGCAAAATAAGCAGTGGCAGGAGTTAAATCAGCTGTCGAGTTCGTTTTTGGATACGGTGACCGGGCTTTCTACGCTGCGTATTTTTGGGCGTGAAAATAAGCAACGGCAGCGGATCGAGCGGGTTTCGCAGGGTTATCGCACTCGCACAATGTCGGTTTTGCGGGTGGCGTTTTTGTCTGGTTTTGTGCTGGATTTGGCGGGCACATTTTCGGTTGCTTTGGTGGCGGTGACGGTTGGCACGCGGCTGGTTGATGGTGCGTTTCCTTTGGCTTTGGGATTGTTTGTGCTGCTGGTTTTGCCGGAGGTGTTTATTCCGATTCGGCTGGTCGGGGTGGCTTTTCACGCTTCGACTGAGGGGCTGGCAGCGGCCGAGTCTATTTTTGAGCTGATTGAAAGGCCGCAGCTTGAGCAGGTAGGGAAAGTAAAAGGAGAAAATGCGGGCCGGGTGGCAATTTCTGCAAAAAATGTGCGGTTAAAACGTGGCAGTGCAGAGATTATGGTGCCTGATTTTGAGATTGTGCCGGGAGAGATTGTGGCGCTTGCCGGGCCGAGCGGTTCTGGTAAATCTTCGATTATTGCGGCGATCAATGGCTTTATTGTCCCTGAAAGTGGCAGTTTGGATATTTTTGGTGAAACCGCTTGGACGGGGCAAAAACCCGGGCTTTTGCAGGGGAGTGTGGCCGAAAATATCGCGCTGGGGCAAAAAGCGTGTGACTTGACGCTGGCACAGCAGGTTTTGGTCAGAGTTGGCCTGCAAAATATTGACCCGGATAGGATGCTCGGGCCACTAGGAGCGGGATTGAGCGGCGGGCAGGCACAGCGCCTAGCTATCGCGCGTTGCCTGTATCGGGCACAGGTGCTAAACGCACAAATTTTGCTGCTTGACGAGCCGAGCAGTGCACTAGATAGCGGCAACGAACAGACTCTGATTAAGGTTTTGCGTGAGGAAGCGGCATCGGGGCGAGCAATTTTACTGGTTTCGCACCGGCCGCAGTTGCTGGCAGCGGCAGATAAAATCGTGCAGATCGGAGGGGCAGTATGAACTCGCAAAAAACGCGTCTGCGGGCGGTTTTGCGCCGGGCAATGCCGCCACTTGCCGCGCGCACGCCAGGCATATTTTTTGGGGTGCTCGCTGATATTTGCGTGATCGCACTTTTGGCTTTGAGTATGTGGCTGATTGTGCGAGCCGGTGAGCAGCCGCCGATCCTTTACCTGAACTTCGCGGTTGTCGGGGTGCGCGCGGTAGCGATCGGGCGGGCAGCTTTCCGCTATTTAGAGCGACTGGCAAGTCACAATGCGGCTTTTACGCAGTTGGCGAGTTTGCGCAGCGAAACCTTTAACGCGCTAATTCCGCGCGTGCCGGGCGGACTGGGGCAAAAACGTCGCGGTGAAGTTTTAGCGAGTTTTGTTGATGACGTCGACCAGTTGCAAGACGAGCCTTTGCGGGTGCGCCAGCCACTGTTTATTAGCATTACGGTGACGCTGCTATCGCTAGCGTTGGTGTCGGTAGTGTCACCGCTTGCCGCCGGTGTAATGGTGCTGTTTTTGGGCATGGCCGGGTGGCTGGCGGTTTTTATCACAGATAAAATCGCCGGCAGTACCGAGGCGCGCGTTTCGGGGAGCCGGGCCGCGCTGGCAGATGCGATTTTGGAGCGGGTAGAAAACGCCGAAGTTTTAGCAGCATACGGCGCATACGACCAGCAACGGCAGCGCATTATTGCTGCCCAGGCAGAACTTGCGCACAGCCAGCGGCGGGCGGCGTTTGCGGTCGGCCTCACCGGTGGCCTGCTCGGGCTCGGTCAGGGGGTGGCCACCCTCACAGTGCTGTTGCTCGCCGCGCCGCAACTGGGTGAAGGGCTGAGCGCGCCGATGTTTGCGCTGCTGGTGATCGTGCCGGCAGCCATAGCCGAAGTTTTTGCGCAAACACCGGCAGCGCTCGCCGCACGCAGACGCGTGCGGGCCAGTGCGGCGCGTGTGGCGAGCCTGACCGAGCCGCAGCTGCCGCCGGAGCTGCCTCAGCAGCCGGCCGACTCGCAAACCCCGCTTGCGGGGGCGGCTGCCGCCGCCCGCCCGCCGCTGGCTGTGCCGCGAGAAAATAGTGCTGGGAGTGCAAAAGCGCCGTTGCTGCAGATAAAAAACCTTGCTGTGCAACACCCCGGCGCAAAAACTCCGGCGTTTTCTGGCCTAGATTTTACCTTGCACGCCGGCGAAACCCTAGTGATCACAGGCGACAGCGGATCAGGCAAATCAACCCTTGCTTTAGCGTTGGTACGACTGCTCGAATATCGTGGCAGCTATCTTGTTGCAGGGCAAGAAGCGCGGGAAATTGGTGGGCCGCGTTTGCGTCAAACAGTTGGCCTGTGTGAACAGCAACCGCATATTTTCGACACCGATCTGCGCCAAAACCTCAAATTTGCTAGTCCTGATGCCAGTGACGAGCAGCTGTGGCAAGCGGTGCGCCGGGTCGGGCTTGGAAACTGGGCCAAAGCGCGCGAGGGGCTTGACACCCAACTTGGCCAGCACGGAGCGCTCGTTTCCGGGGGACAAGCACAGCGCATCGCCCTCGCACGTGCACTGCTCGCAGACTTCCCGGTGATCATTCTAGACGAACCAACCGCCGGGGTCGATATGCAACTTGCAGACCAGCTTTTGCACGACCTGCTCGAGGCAGTGCCACAAGATCGCGCGGTAATCCTCATCACCCATACCGCAATTCCGAGGGGCATCACATATACCCATCTGCACATGCCGCACTCAGGAAACTCATAAATTTTAGGAGTACAATAAAGAAGTATGCGTAATCTGTTATTGCATATTCCGACCCGTCCGGTGCCGCCGCCGCGTCAATTTGAGCCTGAGGAAGAAAGCAAAAATACGCTCTTTGAATATGCAAAACCGGTTCGAAAATTTTGGCTTTTTGGTGTACTTTTAGGCCTGCTAGCATTTGCTATTGATCTGTTTGTGCCGCAGGTGCTCGGCCACATCGTCAACGAACTACTCGGCGAAAAACGCAGCGAACAGCTGGTTTGGCTTGGCGGCGCGCTAGTTTTTGCCATTGCGGTAGCCCAGACAATTCTGAGGTTTACCAACCAGTGGATTATGACGATTACCGCTTCACGCAACGAAATTAACATTCGTATGCGGCTTTTTGATAAACTGCTGCGACAACCGCTCAGTTTTTTCAACCGTTGGTCATCCGGTCAACTCCTGCAGCGGTCAATGGACGATCTCAACCAGATTCGTTTCTGGTTCGCCGCAGGTCTTTGGGCACTTTTCAGCACCAGCCTGGTGATCTTAATCGGGCTTGTGATGATGTTCCAAATTTCGCCGCTGCTCGCCGGAATATATGCTGCGAGCGTGCCGTTTGTGATCGGAATTACGATCTGGTATGTGCGAACTTTTGGCGAAGCAACCCGCAAATCCCAGCAAATGACCGGAGACTTGACCACCCGGGTGGAAGAATCAGTGCACGGTCTGCGTGTATTGAAAGCACTCGGCCGTGGCGACCACGCGCTAAAACAGTTTGATAAACAGGCCGAGGAACTGCGCATTTTGGAAACCCGCCGCATTTTTCTGTATGCGATCATGACGAGCGCAAATATTGTGCTTTTCGGAGTGACCGCGGTGCTCGTGCTTTGGCTAGGCGTGTTGCAGGTAGCAAGTGGTGAAATCTCACTCGGCGCGCTGGTTACGTTTTTTGCTACGGCAATGGTGATCAACTCCCTGATGCAGGGATTCGGGCAAAGACTCGGTCTCGGCTTGAACGCGCGAGTGGCGCTAGAACGTCACCGCATGGTTGCCAACGAAGTTGACGAAGAAGACGTGGATCTTGGCCAGGACGAGAGCGAAACTGCAGAAAACACCGCTGCTGCAAAACAGCTCGGTACGGGAGCCGCCCGCCTGACATTCCGAGACGTAACTTTCGCATACACCCAAAAATCTGACCCGGTTTTGCAGGAATTTAGCCTCGATATTGCTCCAGGAGAAACGATTGCACTGCTCGGCGTGACCGGAGCAGGAAAATCCACCGTGCTCGAACTCGCAGCCAGCCTGTACCAGCCAAAAACCGGCGAAATTTTGTGCGATGGCGTGTCGTTTACCGAACTGCCCCTGCGAACCGCACGTGCCCAAATCGCAATGGCCTTTGAAGAACCGGTTTTGATGAGCGACTCGGTACGTAACAATGTTTTGATGGGAGCAGACACCGCCGCACTTTCCAAAGATGAACAAGACGCGCTACTCGCAGAAGCGTTGGACATTGCCGCGGCAGAATTTGTGCAGCAACTGCCGGAAAAAGCCGACACAAATATTGGTGAAGAAGGCCTGAGCCTGTCAGGCGGGCAGCGGCAGAGACTGTCTCTTGCCCGAGCGATCGCCGCAAAACCGCGCATTTTGCTGCTGGACGACCCGCTTTCCGCCCTCGACGTCAACACTGAAAAACGCGTGGTGCAAAAGCTGCAACAAACCCTGACCCAGACGACCACGCTGCTCACGGCAAAGCGCCCTTCAACAGTGGCTTTGGCAAGCAGGGTTGCGATCCTGTCAGGCGGCAAAATTGCGGCTATCGGCACCCCGGCAGAGATCAGCAAGCATCCGCTCTATCGTGAACTTATGGTGAGTGACGACGAGGCCGCGCCAGACGTGGACGCCGGCGAGCTAGCATTCGGCGACCCAGCCGCTGCGGCTCCGGCAACTAACGAAACCGCGGGCGGCAAAGGAGGTGCGGCATGATCGAAGAATACGAAGACGAACGACTTGACCTCAATAAAGCCGAGCGCGCAGCCGTGCGAAAACGCTCTATGCGTCTGCTCGGCGACATGATCAAACCTCAGCGTGGCCAGCTCGCCATAGTCTCCATCCTGATCATCCTCGAAGTTGGCCTGCTTACAACTCTGCCGTGGCTTGCCTCACACACCATCAATCATGCAGTCGAACCGGCCAAATCAGGTGACCATCAACCGCTGCTCCAGTCCATCATAATCTATGGCGGAGCGGTGATTATTGCTGCAATTTCTGCGCTGCTCAACATTAGCCTCACCGGCCTAATTGCCCAAAAAATGCTCTACGAGCTGCGCATAAAAATGTTCCGTCACGCCCAAAAACTAAGCGTTAGTTTCCATGAAAAATACACTTCTGGTCGGGTTATCGCGCGACTCAGCTCAGATCTGGAAACGCTGAAGGCATTTTTTGAAGCGGGCCTGTCCGATTTTGTTGCCTCCGGATTGAGTGTGCTTTTCGCTGTCGTTGTGCTGTTTATTATGGACTGGCGGGTCGGTCTGCTGTTTTTGGTTGTGCTGGTGCCGGTTTTCCTGATTTCACGCTGGTGGCGCAAACTCAGCACGCTTGCTTTCCGCGACTTCCGCACCTATAACGCGCGCATGATCACCGAATTTAACGAGGTTTTCGGCGGAATCCGTGCGGTTAAAGCGTTTGGTTATGAAAAACAGGCGCGCAGCGACTACGGAAAAATTTCCGAGCAGTATCGTCTAAAATTCGGTCATGGCATCAGGCTGTTTGGTGTGTTTTGGCCGTCGACCGACGGGCTTGGCAAGGTTTTTGTTGCGCTAGTTTTGGTGGTTGGGGGATACTCGGCTTTGGGCGGCACGATGGGTGCGGCAACCCTGCTCGCGCTCGTGCTCTATGCCAACCGTGTGTTTGAGCCGCTGCTTGGTTTCACAATGTTTTACAACCAGTTTCAGGCAGCCGGCAGCGCTTTGGAAAAACTGTCGACTTTTCTGGTGCAGGAACCGGACGTGCCAGAACCAAAAAACCCTGCAATTCGCAAGGCTTCGGCAAAAGGCGAAATCGAGTTTCGAGGTGCGTATTTTGAATATCAGCCGGGCAAAACCGCGCTCTATCCTTTCGATTTGAAAATTCCGGCCGGCCAGCGGGTTGCTTTGGTGGGTACGACTGGGGCCGGTAAATCTACGCTGGCAAAACTGGTGGCGCGGTTCTACGACCTAAGCGATGGTTCTTTGCAAATCGACGGCCTTGATGTGCGCGATCTCTCAGATGAACAGTTGCGGCGCGACGTGACCATGATTACCCAGGAAGCATATCTGTTTAGCGGTACGGTTGCCGACAATATTCGGCTGGGTGACCCGGACGCGAGCTTTGACCGGGTGCAGGATGCTGCCAAACGCGCTGGCGTGCACGACTTTATTATGAGCCTGCCGGAGGGATATGAAACGGATTTGACCGGGCGCGGTGGCACGGTTTCGGCCGGTCAGCGGCAGTTGCTTTCATTTGCTCGCACTTTTTTGGCTGACCCGGCAATTTTGATTTTGGATGAGTCGACGGCCGCGCTCGATATTCCTTCTGAACGCAAGGTGCAAAAGGCTTTGGAGGCTTTGTTTGTGCAGCGTACGGCGATTGTGATCGCGCACCGACTTTCGACGATTATCGGATCAGACAGGGTTTTGGTGGTTGATGCGGGTCGGATCGTTGAAGACGGCACGCCGCAGGAGTTGATCGCTTCCGGCGGCAGGTTTGCAGCTTTGTACGCGCAATGGCAGAAGTCGATGGGGGAATCAGCAGAGGATTAGCGGCGTGTTGGCCGGGGGCATTATTAAATTGTACTGCCCTGCGGTACGATAGAAATATAGAAAAACGCAGGTTGCGGTCTTGGCTGCGGCAGGCGTTCCCGGTCGCGTGCAAATGCCCGGGCAGTGCGGTTGCGTGCTGTAAATTTTAAGAAAAATAGCGGAATAAAGTGAGAAAAGCGTGAGCGAAGAGCAAACCACCTACGATTTTCGGCAGATTCAAGACAAATGGCTGCCGCGCTGGCAAAAAGACAGCCTGTTTCAGGTGAGCAACAGCGGCAACGGCAAGCCGCCAAAATATGTGCTCGATATGTTCCCTTACCCGTCTGGCGACCTGCACATGGGGCACGCCGAGGCTTTCAGCATGGGTGACGTTTTGGCGCGTTACTGGCGGGGACGCGGTGTTGCATCCGATCGGCTGGGACAGTTTTGGGCTGCCGGCTGAAAACGCGGCGATTAAACGCGGGGTGGATCCGCGCGGCTGGACTTACGAAAATATTGCGCAACAAAAAGACAGTATGCAAAAATATGCGGCGAGTTTTGACTGGTCGCGGGTTTTGCACACGAGCGATCCGGAATATTATCGTTGGAACCAGTGGCTGTTTTTGGAGTTTTTCAAGAAGGGACTGGCATATCGCAAAGACAGCTGGGTAAACTGGGATCCGGTAGATCAGACTGTGCTTGCAAACGAGCAGGTTTTGCCAGACGGCACCTCGGAGCGTTCTGGCGCGCCGGTGGTCAAAAAGAAACTAACCCAGTGGTATTTCAAAATCACCGACTATGCAGACAGGCTTTTGGACGATTTGGACAAACTCGAGGGGCTGTGGCCGTCGAAGGTGCTGCAAATGCAGCGCAACTGGATTGGCCGCTCGCATGGCGCAGAAGTAGATTTTGTGGTGGAAGGGCGCGATGAGCCGGTGACGGTTTTCACCACCCGCGCAGACACTCTGCACGGCGCAACCTTTATGGTGATTGCGCCAGACAGCGATTTGGCGGCAGAGCTTGTGGCCGATCAGAGCGAGGAAGTGCAGGCTAATTTTGCTGAATATTTGGCTGCAACCCAGCGACAGACCGAGATCGAGCGGCAGGCAGCAGATCGCGAAAAAACCGGCGTGTTTTTGGAGCGGTATGCGACCAACCCGGTGAACGGTGCGCGCATTCCGATCTATGCCAGTGATTATGTGCTGGCAGACTACGGTCACGGCATGATTATGGCGGTTCCGGCGCACGACCAGCGCGACCTTGATTTTGCGCTGAAGTTTGGGCTGGAAGTAAAACAGGTTTTGGAGGTGCGTGACGAAGACGGGCAGCTGCTGCCAAATCCTGCTGAAAGCGGTCAGGCGACCACCGGTGACGGGGTTTTGATTAATTCAGGGGAGCTTGACGGCCTGCGAAAAGAGGCTGCGATCGCCCGCCAAATCGAGATTTTAGCAGCGCAAGGCACGGGCCGGGCAAAAACCACCTACCGTTTGCGTGACTGGCTGATTTCCCGGCAGCGTTATTGGGGTACCCCGATTCCGATTTTGCACGACGAAAATGGTGGCCTGCATCCGGTGCCGGCCGAGCAACTGCCGGTGCGCCTGCCAGATGCGGCCGGTCTTGACTTGAAACCAAAGGGAGCTTCGCCGCTTGGCGCTGCAACGGAGTGGGCGAGTGTAACCGACCCTGAAACCGGGCAGAAATTTACCCGCGACCCGGACACAATGGACACTTTTGTCGACAGCTCCTGGTATTTCCTGCGCTATCTTTCCGCCAACGACGACACTCAGGCGATCGATAAGGCGGCGCTGTCGCACTGGGGGCCGGTCGATCAGTATGTGGGCGGTGTGGAGCACGCTATTTTGCACCTGCTTTATGCGCGGTTTATCACCAAAGTTTTGCACGATTTGGGCTACCTAGACTTTGACGAGCCGTTTTTGCGGCTTTTGAGCCAGGGTATGGTGCTTTTGGACGGCGCGAAAATGTCGAAGTCGAAAGGCAACCTGGTGGAGTTTGCAGAGCAGTTGCGCGATCACGGCGCTGATGCTTTGCGGGTTTCGCTGATTTTTGCCGGTCCCCCAGAAGACGATATTGACTGGGCTGATGTTTCGGTGCAGGGTTCGGCGAAGTTTTTGGCGCGCGCTTGGCGTCTGTCGCAAGATGTTGCAGCACCGCATGGCATGGACTTTGCCTCCGGTGACAAAGAGCTGCGAGCGGCTACACACAGGCTTCTGGTCGAGACGCCGGATCTGATCGAAAACTATAAGTTTAACGTGGTGGTGGCGCGTCTGATGGAGCAGGTGAATGTGACCCGTAAGGCGGTTGATTCCGGCTGTGGTGCGGCAGACCCTGCTGTGCGCGAATCGGTTGAGGTGATTGCCCAGCTGCTAAATATGTTTGCGCCTTACTGTGCGGCAGACATGTGGGAAAATCTCGGGTTTGAAGGCCACGTCGCGATGCAGGAGTGGCCTGCTGCCGATGAGAGCCTGACAGTTGCATCAGAGATTACGGTTGCGGTACAGGTTGATGGTAAACTGCGCGACACCCTGGTTCTGCCGGCTGATGTGGCAGAGGAAGCGGCTGAAAAAGCGGCGCTGGCTGCTGAAAAGGTGCAGCGCGCACTTGCCGGCCGCCAAATCGTAAAAACAATTGTGCGCCTGCCACGCATTATCTCCATCGCCTCCAAACCAGAGTAATTCAGCTCGCGAAGTGGGGCGGTAGCTACTTTCCGCTTGCAAAGTATGGTGCGAATCTTTCGCATTTTTGCCTGAAGATACTTTCAAAATATTGCTTCGTCGACCCTGAAAAAATTAGAGTTGGGGCGGGGGAGAGTTTGGTAGGATGGAAGTAGGTGGGGTGCTGCCGAGGAAGAGGCTATTATGAATGCTCAAAATATAGATTTTGACCCGATGGTTTATGATGCGCTGCGCGAACTGTGCACACGCATCAGCGGGCGCTATGTGGCGTGGGAGTACGCGGCAAAAAGCAAAGCAGAGGAGGAGCACTGGGAGCAGGAGCGTTTCCGCTTGAACGCTGAAGTGCGCGCGGTCGATCCAAACAGTTTTGAACAGATTCAGGCAAAACGTCTAGAACTGCGTGAGCGATATGCTGCATTACTTGCAACCGCACCTGAGTTAGCATTTTTATAATGTTAAGTGAGGCAGAACTATGCAGGCTTTCCCTGATAATCCAGAAAAGCAGCAAGAAACCATAAAACACCTCAATGCAATCGTCTCCGCCGCTTAATTAAGATCTGTTGCGTTTTGGATTGCGGATATTTTTTTAGGTTTGGTTTATTTTTATTCATGGCTGGGATGCATATAGAGGCGATGAATGTCGAAAATGGTTTGTGTGATTTTGAATGATAACCGTTGTGCACAGGCGCGGAATGTGTGATAAGCGTTGTTAACAGGTGGTGAAACAGGGTAGTTATCCACAGATTTGAAAAAAGCCCAGCGGGCAGGTGCAGTTGTTTGCAATGCTAGAAATATGGCTATTTATCAAATTTCAAAAAAACAACGAATGCGCCGCATTTTTATGAGGCCAGCGGTGATTGCGGCGGTGATT
>JAUNHM010000010.1:4995-25340 GCA_030523945.1 Microbacteriaceae bacterium | reverse complement strand
TGAAGGTGACTGAGGTTCCTAAGGATCAGACTCCTGCTCCTGTGGTTCCGGTTGCACCGAAGGGCAAGACCGAGGTGCCACAGGGTGGCAACAAGACCACTGAGCCAATCAAGGATCAGGATGGCAAGCCACTGCCTCCGAACACCAAGTTCGAGAAGGGGCCTGGTGCTCCGGCTTGGGCTGAGGTTAAGCCTAATGGCACTGTGGTTGTGACTCCGGGTAAGGATGTGATTCCTGGTGAGTACAAGATCCCGGTTGTTGTGAAGGTTCCTGGTCAGCCTGACAAGACTGTTGAGGTTCCTGTGAAGGTTACTCCGGCTCCTAATGGTGGCGGTGCACCGTTGCCTCCAACAATCGTTAAGCCGATTCCACCGATTCCGGTAGGCCCAACCGACCCGGGCACCCCAACCACCCCGAAGAAGCCTGAGGACGGTAAGGGTACTCCAACCGATCCAAAGAAGCCTGAGGACGGTAAGGGTAACAACCAGGGTGGCACTCAGACCCCAGGTCAGGGCACTAACCAGGGTGGTACCCCTGGCGGCACCCAGACCCCAGGTGGTAAGGGTGACCAGACTCCTGGTGGCGTGACCCCGACTGCTCCTAAGGGCAACATCGAGGTGCCACAGGGTGGTAGCAACACCACTCCTCCAATCACCGACCAGAACGGCAAGCCACTGCCTGGTGGTACCAGCTTCGAAAAGGGTAAGGGTGCTCCTGACTGGGCTACCGTTAACCCGAACGGTACCATCACCGTGACCCCTGGCAAGAACGTGCCGACCGGCGCGGTCAAGATCCCAGTGATCGTGAAGGTTCCTGGTCAGCCAGACAAGGTCGTTGAGGTTACCGTTGTTGTGACCCCTGGCGACAAGGGTGACCAGACCCCTGGCAAGGACAGCAAGCCAATCGTTCCAGTGACCCCATCTGACAAGGGTGGCAACGCTGGTGACAAGGGTGCTGGTACCGGTAGCCAGACCCCAGGCAGCGGCAACACCGGCAGCAACACTGGTGCTGGAGACAAGGGTGGCAAGGACTTGGCAAACACCGGGTCTGCAACCCCAACCTGGATGCTCGTAATCGGTGGCGTGTTCGCTGCAGCAGGTGCACTCCTGCTCGGCCGTCGCCGCAAGGGCGAGAACTAGAGAGCGCCCCGCAAGGGAAGCTAACTAGCTAACACGAGACGGGCGTCTCGGTCAGAAATGGCCGGGGCGCTCGTTTTGTATATACAGTGTCTGAACTCTTAAAAACGAAATAGGTCGGTCTAAGGATGGGGAGAGCCTGGTGCTGGCAGGAGGGGAGTTCCTTGTGAGGGGAAGCCGGGGCAAGAAAAGCGGGAAGCAAAAAGACGACATCGCCGGGAGCAGGTGAGCAGCCGCCAACCTGGCGTTAATCCAAAAAGAAGCAAGCCGCAGAATCTGAACCTGTCGGAAATCCTGACATGTTCAATTATGTGTTGCGAGAAAATTACGAAATGCTGGTCGATTGGACTGCAGAAATGACGAAAATAATATTCATAACTAGTTGATATGGCGATAATTATATGCATAGAAAAATATTTGGTTTGATTTTGCTAGCATATTCAGGATAATGTAGTACACTGTAGTTATGCTAACTATTACAAAACGCGAACTCAACCAACAGACTGCTAAAATCCTCGAGAGAGTGACTTTAGAGGGTGAAGTTATAGTATCGGAATATGGTGAGCCGAAGTGGAAAATTGTGCGCTATGCGAAGGCGCACACCCTTGAAGAACGCCTTGACGAGCTAGAACGCCAAGGCGTTGCAATCCAACGACCGAAAGGCGAAAGAATGAAATTTCCAAAACTGACTGAAAAACAGTACACAGAAGCCGAAATGGAAGCGCTGATTCAAGAGATGAAGGGCGACCGCTAATGCGGGAATTTTATGTAGATTCCTCGGTGTTTCTCTATGCCATTTTTCCCACAGCTTTTTCGGAAAAACTGCAAGAATGGTTCGATACGCCAGGAAATAGGTTTATGTCATCGAGGCTCATGCGCACGGAAGTTATGCGTGCCTTGCGGCGCGATGATCTTGAAGGTGACCTGATCGAACCTTTGCTTGATGAATTTTATCTGGTTCCGATAAACGCAAAAATTCATGAGATAGCGGAGAGTTTTGTACCGAACATTAAGACGCTGGATGCGCTGCACTTGGCGACTGCGATGTATCTCGACCACGGCCTGACCATCGTCACGCACGACGAGAATATGAAGAAAGTCGCGAAACTGCAGGGTATGAAAGTGTATGATCCGATTTTGGAGCGCACCGACGGCGAGTAGGGCATTTTTCGCCGCATGTTGACTAGAGCGCGCCGAGGCGGAGCCAAGCGTCGGAGCGGGCGCGCAGGGACAGCGTGACCAGGCGCAAAAACATGTACCAAACCGCGTAAGCAGCCGTGACCAGGGCCGCATGCGCCGCTAAATCGCGACCCTCAGACGAGGCCCAAACCCAGGCAATCACAGGCAAAAACAGCAACAAATTGGCCAAACCACTAAGCGCCAAATAACGCGCGTCGCTCGCGCCCATCAACACCCCGTCCAGCACAAAAACTACACTCTGCACCGGCAAACCAGCCGCCAAAACCAAAAGTGCACCCGGCAACGCCGCCAAAATCGCGCCATCACTCGTGAACACCCGGCCAAGCACCCCCGCACTCGCCGCCAAACCAGCCGCAAAAACCAGTCCAGCCACCAGCGACCACCACACACATCGCCGCAAAATCTGCTGCACCAAGCCCGCATCGTCAGCCCCCAAAGCCCGGCCAATCAGAGCCTGAGCCGCAATCGCCAGCGAATCCAGCGCAAACGCGAAAAACATGAGCAGAGCCAGCATAATATGGTAGACGGCGGTCGCCTGCGCGCCATGAGCCGCAGCCGCAGCCAAAGTGATAAGCCCCACCGCGCGCAGCCAAAACGAGCGCAAAAACAGCCAGCCACCCGTGAAACCAGCCTGCCGAAAACCCGCCAAAGAAGGCCGCCAACTCGCGCCAGTGCGACGCGCCCGCCGCGCCAAAACCAGCACGAAAGCCGCCAACATTGCCCACTGCGCTACCACAGTGCCCAGTGCCGAACCAGCCACGCCAAGATTGCAACCATAGATAAAAACCCAGTTCAGGGCAATGTTTCCCGTGAAACCAGCCAGCGCAATATATAGAGGAGTGCGGGTGTCTTGCAAGCCGCGCAAAACGCCTGTGGCTGCGAAAATCATGAGCATGGCCGGGACGCCGGGCAGGCTGAAAAAGAGGTAGGAGGCGGCGTGGGCGGCGGGGGTGGTGTTGGTGCCGGTGCTGGTGTGTGTTGTGCTAATGTTGCCGGTGTCGCTAGTGATGCCGGTGCCGGTCTCGGGCGGCAAAAAGAAGCCGATCGCCGGGAGAGCAACGATGGCAAGCAACCCGGCCAAAATCGCTCCGAGTGCTGCCGCAAACCAGAGCCCGTCGATGCCGGCCTGCAGGGCTCTTTTTTCCTGACCTGCCCCGAGCAGGCGCGCGACCGCCGGAGTTGTGGAATAGGCGAGAAAAATCATAAGCGAAATTGCGGTTTGCAAAATCGTGCTGGCGACCCCGAGACCGGCGAGCTGGCTGGCGCCGAGATGGCCGACCATGGCGGTGTCAGTGAGGGCGAAAATTGGCTCGGCGATGAGGCTGCCGAGCGCCGGCAGGGCAAGGGCAAGGATGTTGCGGTTGATGTTTGGGGTGATTGCGGAGCGGCGGCCGGGTGCGGGCGAGTCAGAGTTTGCCTGTTTAGGTGCCGGATTTAGGGCAGAAGTACGCTGCTGATTTTTGCCGAAGTTGCGAGCCGAAGTCATAATTTAAGTCTAGCCGGGGAGGACGCGAAAGTGGCAAAAACGCAAAATAAAGCGGCGAAAAACGCGACACGCCATCGAAAAAAAATACGAAAAAAGTTGGGAAAAAATAAAATTGACTAAATCGGGCGAAAAGTGGTATAAATACTACGGAATTCGCAGAAAAGTTGGTGAAAATATGTGAAATCCGTATTTATTTGCTGGGAAAAATTGGCGGCTTAACGGGTTTGCCCAGACTTTTTGTGCTGCCTGCGACTATGCTTAAAATATGACGAAATCAGGCATTAACACAGCAGAACTTGACCCAAACGTGCGTCCGCAAGACGACCTCTTCCAGCATGTTAACGGTAAGTGGATCGAACGCACCGAAATTCCGGCTGACAAGCCGAGCTATGGCGCGTTTTATGTCCTGCGTGAAAATGCTGAAAACGCAGTGCACGATCTGATCACCGGAGAAACTGCGCCAGAATTGAGCGAAGCCGACATTGCCGATCTGGCAAAAATTCGCACTATCTACAGCAGTTTTATGAACGAAGCTCACCTTGAAGAGCTGGGTGCGACCCCGATTTTGGCAGATATTGCGCATATTAACCAGATTTCGACCGTGACAGAGCTGGTTGAGACCGCAGCGCAGTTGGCGCGGGGCGGTTGCGGCTCGTTTTTTGATATGGAGATTCATAACGATCCGGGCGACCCAACCCGTTATGTGCTGTGGCTGGGGCAGGGCGGGATTGGCCTGCCAGACGAAAGCTACTATCGCGAAGAGCAGTTTGCGTCGGTGCGTGAGAAATATGCAGCCCACATTGTGCGCATGTTTGAGCTGGTTGGGCTGGAAAATGCCGCCGAGCGTGGCGCGCGAGCGTACGAACTTGAAAAACGCATCGCTGCCAGCCACTGGGACACAGTAGCGTGCCGCGATATTCAAAAAGTTTACAACCTGAAAACCGCTGCCGAGTTGCGCGAGCTTGCGCTAGAATTCGACTGGGAGGCTTATTTTGCCGAGATGGGGCAAAAACTGCCGGCTGAGGTGATTGTGGCGCAGCCAGACGCGGTTGCTGCGATTGCTGCGGAGCTAACCGAAGACAATCTTTCTGAATGGCGGGCCTGGCTGATTTGGCGGCTTATTGCTAGCAGCGCGAGCCTGCTCAGCCCGGAAATTGCGCAAGCAAACTTTGATTTCTACGGCACTGTGCTGACAGGTGTGACCGAGCAGCGCGACAGGTGGCGGCGTGCTGTTGCCTTTACTGAGGGCGCGATGGGTGAGGCGATAGGGCGAGTTTATGTTGCTGCGCACTTCGATCCGACTGCAAAAGCAGCAATGGACGAACTTGTGGAGTATTTGATCGATGCATACCGCCTCTCGATTACCGAGCTTGACTGGATGAGCGCGGAAACCAAAGTGCGAGCACTGGAAAAATGCGAGAAATTTACGCCAAAAATCGGGTATCCGGTAAAATGGCGCGACTACCACGACCTGCAGGTGAGCGATGATTTGTTTGCCAACGGACGGGCGATTGCGGCATTTGAACTCGACCGCGAATTTGGCAAACTTGGTCAGCCAATTGACCGTGACGAATGGTTTATGACCCCGCAGACCGTGAACGCGTATTACAACCAGAGCATGAACGAGATCGTTTTCCCAGCAGCGATTTTGCAGCCACCGTTCTTTGACCAGAATGCAGACGCAGCTGCAAACTTTGGTGCAATTGGTGGAGTTATCGGGCATGAAATCGGGCACGGTTTTGATGACCAAGGCTCACAGTATAACGGAGACGGTTTGCTGAACAATTGGTGGACAGACTCAGACCGTGCCGCGTTTGAGGCGCGCACTTCGTCGCTTATTGCGCAGTATGACGCGCTCTCGCCGGAGGGCGCGAATGAGGGCCAGTTTGTGAACGGCAAGCTGACCATTGGTGAAAACATTGGTGACCTGGGTGGTTTGGCAATTGCATGGAAAGCCTACCAGCTGTATCTAAACGGCAAAGAAAGTCCGGTGATTGACGGGCTGACAGGCGCGCAGCGTTTCTTGTATGCGTGGGCGCAGGTCTGGCAAAACAAGATCCGCCCGTCTGAGGTGCAGCGCCGACTTGCGACCGACCCGCACTCGCCAAACGAATTCCGTTGCAACCAGATTGTGCGCAACCTTGACCTGTTTTATGACGCGTTTGACGTAAAAGAGGGCGACGGGCTTTACCTGCCTCCGCAAGAGCGCGTGACTATTTGGTAGTTGCTTCGGGGGTTGTGCCCGCTTGTGGCGCGTGACTGCCAGGATAACGCGGTGGCTGGCTTTGCCGGTATTTACCGGGTTGCTGAATTGCTCGGCGTTTGCGCCAAATTGCTGTTGCGAATTTCGCTAAAATAGACGGGTGAGAATTGTGGTTGCAAAATGTTCCGTGGACTATGCCGGGCGGCTTTCCGCGCACCTGCCGTTAGCTAAACGCGTGCTTATGCTGAAAGCAGACGGTAGCGTGCTGGTGCACTCCGACGGCGGCAGCTATAAACCGCTCAACTGGATGAGCCCGCCGGTCGTTTTTACCGCCAGCGAACCGGAACCGGAACAGCGTGAAACCGGCGCAACCGAAATCTGGCACGTTGCTCAAAAAAAGGGTGCGGACCAGCTGATTATTTCAATTCACGAGGTTGAAAGCGACCAGACTTTTGAACTCGGTATCGACCCCGGGCTCATTAAAGACGGAGTGGAAGCACACCTGCAAGAGTTGCTCGCCGAACAAATCGAGCTGCTGGGCGAAGGGCACACCCTTGTGCGACGCGAATACATGACCGCGATCGGGCCGGTCGATATTTTGGCGCGCGATGCGAAAGGCGGCAACGTTGCGGTCGAAATCAAACGACGCGGCGAAATTGACGGCGTGGAACAGCTCACCCGTTACCTCGACCTGATGAATCGCGATCCGCGCCTGGCACCCGTGCAGGGCGTGTTTGCCGCGCAAGAAATCAAACCGCAAGCGCGAATTTTGGCGGAAGATCGTGGCATTCGCTGCTTAGTGCTCGACTACGACGCAATGCGCGGAATCGAAGACGTAAACGCACTTTTTTAGCATTTTGGTAAGGTTTTAGGTAAAAACTGAGCGAAAAAGAGCAAAATCAAATGCGCAAAACAGCTTGAACCAGCCGGCGGGCGATCCGAACTGGCCGGCCGGCAATGACAGCACCCACGCAGCAGACCAGACTCAGCTGCCAGACGACCCGGCTGCCGCTGCCGCAGCGCTCGGCATCGACGCCGGCTACAGCAACGACTCGCTGCTCGCCACCCTCGCACCCCTCCAAAACGGCGGCGGATACCCGGAACTTGCCGCATTTTTGCAAGCCCTGCGCGAAGGATTTTTGATCGTCGACATTACCGGCACAAACTCCAAAAAGAAAGGGCCGCGGGCACGCACCATTCGCGCAACAAACGGTCAGCAGGTTTTGCCACTTTTCACCTCGATGGCCGAGCTGCGTAGAGCTGCACGCAACGACGGGGTAAAAGGCGCGGTAATGCCAGCCGCAGAGGCGTTGGCGCTGGTGCGCGGCGGAACGATCGCCGGTATCGAACTAAACCCGGGCAGCGCCAAACTTGTGCTGCTGCGCAAATTTGTGGAATTTGCACTAGACGAGCCAGAAATTACTGCAGCTCGCCTCGAAGCCGGTATCTAGCCGAACTTGCGCGATCGGCGATCGGGTGTGCTGCGAGAGTAATCAGGACTTCCGAAAACACGCTGAGCGGTACGCCCCCAAAACATATCGAAAAACACTCCGGACATTATTTTTCTGTGCTAATAAGCGGTAGACTAGTAAGCTGTGAGTAAACCGCAAATCGACCCGCCGAGCAGCACGCCTGCCAGCCCGTATCGCGCCTTCCCCGGGCTCGACGGCCTGCGTGCCATTGCGGTCGTAATGGTGCTGATTTACCACTGTTTCGCGGGCGTTTTGCCGGGTGGCTTTATCGGCGTCGACGTTTTCTTTTGCATTTCCGGCTTCCTGATCACGTCCCTGCTAGTGCGCGAACGCGACCTGACCGGCCACATTTCCCTGCGCACTTTTTGGGTTAAGCGCGCGCGGCGTCTGCTGCCAGCTTTGGTGCTGGTTTTGCTCGCCTGCACAGCGGCCGGCTCGCTGATCGGCGGCGACGTGCTTTTGCGCATCAGAGAGCAGTTTTTGTCGAGCCTGCTGTTTTGCGCGAACTGGGTTTTTGCGCTGGTCGGCATCGATTATTTTAACGAAAATACGCCGGAACTTTTCCGCAATATGTGGTCGCTCGGGGTTGAAGAGCAGTTTTATGTGCTTTTGCCGCTGTTGCTTTTGCTGATTTTGCGGTTGCACAAGCGCGGCTCGCGGGCGGGCCTGTTTGCGATTTTGGGCTTGGCTGGCTTGGCTGCGACGCAGGTTTTGGTGCATTTTGGGGCCGCTCCGAGCCGGATCTATTTTGGCGCGGACACGCACAGCATGGGGCTTTTCTGGGGTGCGGCGGCGGCGGTTTTGCTGCATAAATCGCCGGAAGCTGCCGCTGCTGGTGCGCGCGTCACCCGGTCTGGGCGGCGTGCATGCGTGCTAGTTTTGAGTGCGGCTTTGGCCGGGCTGGTGTTGCTTGCCTTTACGATGTACGAGGGCAGCGAGTTTAGTTTCCGGTTTGGTTATGTGGCGGCAACCCTGGTCGGGTTGGCAGCGGTTGTGGCGGCGAGCCGCGAGACTGCACCGCTTGCTTGGCTGTTGGAAAATCGCCCGCTGCGCTTCATCGGTGAGCGATCTTACGGCATTTACCTGTGGCACTGGCCGCTTTTTGTGCTGCTTGGTGCGGCTTTTAAGCAGTGGAATGTAGCGGTCGCTCCGGTTTGGGTGGGGTTGCTCGCGTTGGCTGCGACTTTGGCTGCTGCTTGTCTTTCGTATAGTTTTGTGGAATTGCCGATCCGCCTAATCGGTTTGCGCCGGTATTTCACACTTATTTTTTCGAGTTGGTTTAAGTGGGGTAAGCAGCCTGATGATGCTCCGCGCTATGGCGTGATTCGGCAGGTTTGCGCGGGCATTATGGTGGCTTTGCTCGCGTTTGTGCCGGGCACAGTGGTGGCATTGCAAAATCAGCCGCAATACAGCAGCACCGAGCTTGCGGTAATGCGCGGGCAGGAGGAGTTGCGACGGGTGCAGGAGGCGCAGAAGGCTGCTGCCGAAAAGAAAGCAGCCGATGTTCAGGCCGGTCGCGCGCAAAAGCAGGAGCCGCCGAAACGTCCGCAGGGCGTGCCAGAAGGGGCGGAAGTTAGCGCGATTGGCGATTCTGTGATGCTCGCTTCGGCGGGGGAGCTTGCCGGCGCGTTGCCGGGGATTGCGATTGATGCGGCAGTGTCACGCTCGATGGTTGCGGGGGTGAAACACGCAACGCAACTGGCGGCGGCGGGTGGCTTGCGCAAATATGTGGTGCTCGGTTTGGCGACGAACGGTCATGTCACCGATCAAGATGCTGAAAATATTGCGCGGCTGGCTAAAAACCACAAAATTGTGCTGGTTAACGCGTATGGCGACCGCTCTTGGATTCCGGGTTCGAATGCGCGGGTAGCGCAGATCGCGCAGGACAACTATCGGAACGTGATTGTGGCTGATTGGCAGGCCGCGATCGCTCCGCACACGCACCTTTTGGCACAGGACAAAATCCACCCTTCCGATGGTGGTGGGGCAATTTACGCTAAAACTGTGTCTGCTGCTTTGCTGGTGGCGAGCCAGGTTTCTGCTCAAAGCGGCGGCTTTGCGGTGAGATGCCCTGACTCGCTCAAAATGTGTTCGTTTTAGCGGCCGTTATTGGCGGGTTTGGAAGATTTTCTGGCAGATTTTGAATTATTAGCGGTTTGATCGATCCCCGCTTGCTTTCCGAGGATGCTCCATAGTTTTGCTGCTTGTGTAGGGATGTGAGACAGGTGGATGATGGCTCGCTTTGCGCGACTGTACATTGGGCTGTTGCAGGAAGCCAAAAACCCCGCAACTTGCTTGAAATTACGGGGTTTCATAGTGGCGGAGACGGGGGGATTTGAACCCCCGGTCCGGTTTTAGCCAGACCCTTCATTAGCAGTGAAGTCCATTCGGCCGCTCTGGCACGTCTCCAATGTGCATTAAGCACAAGTTCTATCTTACCGTAATTTCCTAAGAAAACGAAATCTGCGGCGCGCCAGAGTCTTTGCTGGGTAGCGTATACGCTGCAAACGTTAGTATCGAACCCGGCCGGTTGAACACAGCACGTTAGCGGCGTTTTGACCGGTAATGTTGTTCGGCAGTTTTTTGCCTGTTCCATCTGCTGCAGCTGCGTGCGCTGCCTGCGCCGCCTCGGGGTTGCTTCCTCTGCGCACAACAGTGCCTGCTCGGTTAATGAGAGTACCGTCACTGTAAAGCATCGACCCGTCAGGCTGCAAAATGCCGGTTATGTTGCTGCTTGCGTTAGGTTCGGTAGTTGGTGGCTCAGGTGTTGTGGTGGACGATTCAGCAGATTCCCTAGCAGATGCCGCCGCCGCGCCAGCGCTTGCGACCTCAATCGGCTCGTCAGCAAGCACTTTTTTCATCAGAAGGTCGCCCGCCCGCTCGTCCGGCGCGAGACGATTATGGTTTTGCGGATGGGTAAATGCCGGATACTGCACAAAGTTGATGTCTTCGGTTTTGATATTTCGCACAGTATTGGCAAGATTTTGCATAAAATCGATTTTTGCCATGTTCGAAGACATTTTCATATTGTCGAGCGACGTCTTTGCCAGCTGATACACTTTTTGCGGATTTCCAAGCGTACCGCGACTCTGAATTGAGCGCATCAAAGCTGACATAAATACCTGCTGATTGCTAATACGGCTAACATCGCCCCCGTCACCTACGCCGTAGCGGGTGCGCAAAAATTGCAGCGCATTATTTCCCTGCAGCGTGACTTTGCCGGCAGGCAGGCTGAGGTCTGTGTTTGGATCTTCGATTGGCTTGTTTAGACAAACCTCAACACCGCCGACCGCGTTTGACATATTTACCACACCGTCGAATGTGATCATTGCCGCGTAAGGAATGGTAGCGCCGGTCAGATTTTCAAGCGTGCCGACCACACAGCGCATTCCATAGTGCAGAGTTTCGTTGAGCTGTTGTGGCACACTGCTAGAAATTTTTTCGCCGGTTGTTGTGTCTTTGCAACCGTAGAATGGCACTAGCATGTCGCGGCTAAAGCTGATCACTGTAAGGCGTTTTTTGTCGGCGCTGATGCGGGCGAGCATAGTCACATCGTTGAGCTCGCTTTCAATGCCGTCATCATAACTTTGACCCTGTCGGGTGTCGGACCCGACCAGCAAAATATTCAAATCTCCGACGGAAGCAAACTGTTTTTCTGGTTTTTGCCTGTCTTCGTCAGGGGTCAGATCGATAGTTTTTACGCGACCTCCTAGGTCGAGAACAGCCCAGGTTGTGACTGCAATGACGGAGAATGTCGCGATCAGAATCATTGATAAAAAGGCGCGCAGCAGGTTTGCGACGCTGCTGGAACGGCGAAGTTTGCCGTGTCGCACAGGCTTGATGCCGCGTGTTTTTGCCGCTTTTGCCACTGCTTTCCTCTGTTTGTTTTTGTCGCTGCCGGGTTGGTTACGCGACGGTGAGTTCAAAATTTAACAACCGACCGCGATTTTTGCGATTGGTTGGGTTATTTTTACCGTTTCTTTCTATTTTAGCAAGTCTCTTAGATTTTTGCGATTTTTGTAAAATCGGCGGTTTTTCAGGGTTTGTGTGCGGTTTTGTAAGATTTATGTGAAGTTTTTTGGGCTGCCTGGGGTCGGTTTTGTGCTTATTTAAGGATTTTAGCGGCTTTAGCGACTATTCTTAATTTGGGAATATTTTATGGATATACACAGGAAGCAACCGCAGGATCAGCACGGGGTCGGCTTTGCGCATGGCAAGTCGATCCTGATTGGCGAGCATTCGGTGGTTTATGGCGCGCCTGCGATTGCGTTTCCTTTGCATGATTTGCGGGTGACGGCGACGGTGCAGGCTGAGGAGCAGCCGCAGCTGGTTTCGGCGGTTTATACGGGGCCGATTTCACGGGCGCCTTCGCGGCTTAGCCCGCCTTTGACGGCGTTGACGGAGGCGGCGAAGAGTTTTGGGATCGATGCGGAGCGGCTTGGCTTGACGGTGCAGTCGCCGATTCCGGTGGAGCGGGGCCTGGGGTCGAGTGCGGCTGTGGCTTCTGCGATTGTGCGGGCGGTTGCGGATTTTGCCAGGGCGCGGTTGAGTGCTTTGGAGCTTTTTCAGTTGGTGCAGCATGCGGAGCGGGTGGCGCACGGCACGTCGTCTGGGCTTGATGCGCATGCGGTGACGGCGGCGGCTCCGTTGCTTTTTCGGGCCGGGGTGCCGAAGCCTTTGCGCAGTCGGGTGAATGTCACGGTGGTGATCGCCGATACGGGCAATCCGGGCAAAACTTCGATTGCGGTTGGTGGCGTGCGGGCGCGGCGCGACAATAATCCGCGCCTGATTGATGGTTTGATTGGCGAGTTGGCTGATTTGACGGGCAGTGCGGAGCGCGCTTTGGCGGGCGGTGATTTGGAATCGCTTGGCGGGGTTTTGTCTGATGCGCACCGTGTTTTGCACGAGCTTGGGGTGACTTCGCCGGATTTGAACAGGCTGGTTGAGGTGGCGAAGCGGGCCGGTGCTTTGGGGTCGAAGATGACGGGTGGCGGCTTGGGCGGTTGTGTGATTGCTTTGGCGCGGGACGCGGCTGATGGTTTGCGGATTGCTGACGAGCTGCAGCTGGCTGGGGCGAAAAATACTTGGGTTTCGACGTTGGCGCGCACGGCTCCGGGGGTCACTTTTCATACCGGGAGCATTGCGTTGGAGGATTATGCGCCGGTTGGCGATAGTGCGGTAGGGGGGAATCGATGACTGTTGTGAGCGCGGTGGCGCATCCGAATATTGCTTTGGTGAAGTATTGGGGCAAGCGTGATGAGCGGCTGATTTTGCCGGTTGCGGGAAGTTTGTCGATGACCCTGGACACGGTCGCGACGCAGACGACGGTGCGGTTGGGTGCAGCGCGGGGCGATGTTGCGGAAGCGAGCGCGGCGGGCGATTTTAGCGAAAATAGTGATGTTTTTTATTTGAACGGTCGGCTGGAAACGGGTAAGGCTGCGCGGCAGGTGAGCGAGTTTTTGGACCGGGTGCGCAAGCTTTCAGGCAGTAGCGCACCGGCGACGGTGGTGTCGCATAATGATGCGCCGACGGCAGCAGGGCTGGCTTCTTCTGCGAGCGGTTTTGCGGCTTTGGCGCGGGCGGCGGCGGCGGCTTACGGGTTGGATTTGAGCACGCGTGAGTTGAGTATTTTGGCGCGGCAGGGGTCTGGTTCTGCTTGTCGTTCGGTGATTGATAAGTTCGCGGTGTGGCATGCCGGGGATAGTTCGGAAACGAGTTTTGCTGAGCAGGTTGAGGCGCCTGATATGCGTATGATTGTGTGCGAGATTAGCGGTGCGCAAAAGCCTGTTTCGAGCCGTGTTGGTATGCAGTTGACGCGCGATACTTCCCCGTTTTGGAGCGCTTGGGCGCCGAGTACCGAGCAGCTTTTGGGAGAGGCTTTGGCAGCTTGCGCGGCGGATGATTTTACCCGGCTTGGCGAGCTGACTGAGACGCATGGCTTGCGCATGCACGCGTTGATTATGTCAGCTCAGCCGCCGGTGCGCTACTTGGCGCCGGCTTCTTTTGCTGCTTACGATCGTGTCGCCGAGTTGCGTGCGAGCGGGGTTGAGGCCTATGCCACGGCCGATGCTGGCCCGAACGTGGTGGCGATTGCGCTGCCAGCCGATGCGGAAAAAGTGGCTGCGGCTTTGGCAGAGTTTGGCAGTGTGCACATTGCGGCTCCGGGTCGCGGGGCATATTTAACAGAGGCTGCGCTTGAGGTGCCTGAGGTGGGTGAGTGATGAGGTCGCAGGTGATGGCGCAGGCTCCGGGCAAACTCTATATTGCTGGTGAATATGCGGTGGTGCAGCCGGGGGAGCCGGCTCTGGTGGTTGCGGTTGACCGATTTTTGACGGTTGAGGTGACGGATGTGCCGGATGACGCAATTGCTGGCCGGGTGCATTCGAATGCTTACGAGGATTTTCGGCAGTGGCGGCGTGATCACACGGTTGATGCGGTGAATTTTGACGCGGATTTTGACTACGTTGCGGCCGCGGTTACTTCTTTTGAGGCTGTGCGGGCGGAGCGCGGGGTAGATCCGTTGCTTTACGATCTGCATATTTCGAGCGACTTGGACAGTGCTGATGGCAGCAAGTTTGGGCTTGGTTCGAGTGCCGCGGTGGTGGTGGCAATTATTCAGGCTTTAGATAATTATTACGGGCTTGGCTTGTCTTTTGCGGAGCGGTTTAAGCTGGCTGTTTTGGCGAGTGTGCAGGTTTCTCCGCGCGGTTCTGGCGGTGATATTGCGGCTTCGACGTTTGGTGGCTGGGTTTTTTATCGTTCGCCTGACAGGGAACAGCTGCTGCATGATTTGCGTGAGCGCGGGGTGGTTTTTAGTCTACAAAGTAGTGCTGGTTGGCAGGGTTGTAAAGTGACGTGTTTGCTTGCGCCGCAGGGTATGCATTTGCTGGTTGGTTGGACGGGGCAGCCGGCTTCGACCGATGATTTTGTGACCGGTGTGAGCGCGAGTTTTACAAAAGAAAATCCTGATTATGGCACTTTTTTGCGTGAGAGTAGGGCTGGGGTTGAGGCTTTGGCGAGGGCGTTAGAAACTTCTGATGCGGCTGCTGCGGCAAGTGAGATTAGGGCGGCGCGACAGCGTTTGGCTGGTTTTGCGGCCGGTGCTGGAATTGATATAGAAACTAGACAATTAAGTGCGCTGTGCGAGATTGCGGAAAAAGCGGGCGCTGCGGCTAAACCGAGCGGGGCTGGTGGCGGCGATTGCGGCATTGTTTTGTGTGACGGGGAGTCGCAGAAGCAGCAGATTTTGGAGGCTTGGCAGCAGGAGGATATTTTGCCGTTGCCGCTGGCGGTGACCGAGAGCGAGGGTGAGAGTTTTGAATGCTGAGGTTTCTTTGGCGGCGAGCCGAAAAGAAGACCACATTGATTTCGCGCTAGCTCAGCAGACGCAGGCGAAACCGAGCGATTTTGACTGTGTTGAGTTTTTGCATCATGCGCTTGGCGGCATCAACATTGCCGAGGTGGATTTGGCGCAGGAAATTGCGGGCAAAACCTGGCAGCATCCACTCTATATTAACGCGATGACTGGCGGCACCGAGCGGGCTGGGGTTGTGAACCGCACTCTGGCCGAGGCCGCGGCGGAGACCGGGGTTGCGGTGGCTGCCGGGTCTTTGGGAATTGCGTTGGATAACCCGGAAACTGCGCCGAGTTTTCGTGTTCTGCGTGAGGCAAATCCGCAGGGTTTTGTTTTCGCAAATATTGGGGCGGGTCGCCCGGTGAGTGACGCTTTGCGCGCGGTCGAGCTTTTACAGGCTGACGCCCTGCAGATCCATGTTAATGCGGCACAGGAGACAGTTATGCCAGAGGGCAGTCGTAATTTCGGCGATTGGCTCGACGGTATCGCCGAAATTGCTGCCTCCTGCCCGGTGCCGGTGGTTGTGAAAGAAGTCGGATTTGGCCTGAGCAAGCGCACCCTGAGCCAGCTGCGCGAAATCGGGGTGCGGTTTGCCGATGTGAGCGGACGCGGCGGCACAGATTTTGCGCTGATCGAAGCCGGTCGCAGGGATGATGGCTACGCCGACTTGGCCGGGTTTGGCCAGTCGGCGGTGGTTTCTTTGCTTGATGCACCGGCAGATTTTGGCACGCTTTTTGCTTCGGGCGGGGTGCGCTCGCCGCTTGACGCGGTAAAACTGCTCGCGCTGGGGGCGCAGGCGGTGGGTGTGGCCGGCCACTTTTTGCAGACGGCGATCTCTGGCGATAGCGCAAAAATGGCGCAGCAGTTGCGCTGGTGGCTGGAACGCACGCGCGAGCTGTGTGCGCTTTTGGGCGCGAAAAGCGTGGCAGATTTGCGTCGCACCGATGTTTTGTTGCGCGGTGAGGTGCGCGAGTTTTGTGAGTTGCGTGGCGTGGCTGCGGCCGGGTTTGCGCGGCGGAGTGAGGAGAAATAATGGAACGCGATGTTTTGGTTACGGAAATTCCGACTAGCTGGGTGGGGCCGGTGCGTATTTCCGGCAACGTGCTGAATGAAGATGTGAGCGTGCCGCTGGCTACTTATGAGACGCCGTTGTGGCCTTCTGTGGGGCGCGGCGCGAGCATTTCGCGCATGCTGGAGGGCGGCATTCAGGTCACGCTTTTGGGTGAACGCATGACCCGCTCCACCATGTATCAGGCGCCAAATGCGGCGGTTGCGGCAGCGGCGGCGCAGGCGATTGTGGCACGGTTTGACGAGCTGGCTGCTGCGGTTTCTGCACAGAGTCGTTTTGCCAAGCTTATCGAGGTGCACCCGGAAGTTGTGGGCAATCTGCTGTTTTTGCGGTTTGCGTTTACCACCGGGGACGCTTCAGGCCACAACATGGTCACGGCCGCTTCTGAAACGCTGATGGCGCTGATTTTGGGCTGGAATTTGGGGCTGAGTTACGGCTCGATTTCGGGCAACTTTTGTTCTGATAAAAAAGCGACCGCGGTCAATGGCATTTTGGGTCGAGGTAAGCACGTGGTGGCTGATATTTTGCTGCCGCACGAGATTGTGGAAAAGCGCTTGCGTTCCACCGCTGAGAAAATCACCGCGCTTTCCACGCAAAAAAACCTGGTTGGCTCGACAATTGCGGGGGCTTTGCGTTCGGCAAACGCCCACTATGCAAACATGCTTTTGGCGGTTTATTTGGCGACCGGCCAGGATGCGGCAAATATTGTGGAGGGATCGCAGGGCATCACTTATGCGGAGGTGCGCGAAGAGGGGCTGTATTTTTCGTGCACGCTGCCACACCTGATCATGGGCACCGTCGGCAACGGCAAGCACCTGCCGCACGTGGCTGAAAACTTGGCGCGCATGGGGTGTGCCGAGGCGCGCGAACCGGGCGAAAATGCCCGTCGCCTGGCCGCGATCACGGCCGCAATTGTTTTGTGCGGGGAGCTTTCTTTGATTGCCGCGCAAACGAACCCGGGCGAGCTTATGGCGACCCATATTGCATGGGAACGGGGCAGCAAAACCGCGTAATTTTCGGCGTAACCGCAGCCTTTATCGCTACGGTGCGATAGACTTGAACTATGCGTTTCGGAATTATCGACATGGAGATGGCGACCGCCCATTTTGCGGTGCCTTTGGCTGCTCTGGCGCAGGCCACCGGCGTCGATGTTGCGAAATATCATCTGGGGCTGCGGCAGGAGTTTTTTAGTTTTCCAGCTCCCGACGAAGACGCAGTAACTTTGGCGGCGACCGCGGCTTCTCGCCTTTTGCAGCGCACCGGGTCTGAGGGGGTGCGCACCCTGATTTTGGCGACGGAAAGCGGTGTGGATCAGTCCAAATCCGCCGGTATTTTTGTGCAGGATCTGCTCGGTTTGGGCCCTGGCCTGCGGGTGGTTGAGCTAAAGCAGGCCTGTTATGCGGGCACGGCGGCGCTGCAGTTGGCTTTGGGGTTGGTTGCGCGCGATGCGCGTGAGCGGGTTTTGGTGATCGCCAGTGATGTGGCGCGTTATGCGCTGGACAGTGCGGGTGAGCCGACCCAGGGCGCGGGCGCGGTCGCGATGCTGGTGGGGTCTGACCCGGCGCTGCTTGAAATTGAGCCGGTTTCGGGGCTGTGGTCGGCACACATTGACGATTTTTGGCGGCCGAATTCGCGTGACACGCCGCTGGTAGATGGCGCGGTTTCTTTGCAGGCTTACCTGGATGCTTTTGTGGGTGCGTGGCAGGACTATAGCGCTCGCGGTGGGGCAGAAATCGGCGAAATTGCGCGGTTTGTGCACCATCAGCCGTTTACCAAAATGGCTTTGAAAGCTCAGCAGCGTTTGCGTGAGCACACCGGGGTCGATTTTGACGATGCCGCGGTGGTGGAGCCGAGCCTGAAATATACCCCGCAGATCGGCAATTCTTATACTGCTTCTATGTATTTGGGGTTGCTTTCTCTGCTGCACCACGACGCCGATTTGTCTGGCAAACGGGTGGGGTTGTTCAGTTACGGGTCTGGCGCGATTGGCGAGTTTTTTACGGCGATTGTGCAGCCGGATTATCGCGAAATTGTGCGGCCGGAGGTTGCGACGCAGGCGCTTACCAGCCGGGAAATTGTGGACTATGCGCAGTATCGTAAGCTTTATAAAGCACAGCAGATCACCGGCGCAGACTTTGATACCCCGCACGTAACGAAAGCGCCTTTCCGTTTCGCCGGCATAAAAAACGGCGCCCGCTACTACTCTGCTGTTTAAACTTTTCAGCTTTTAAGCTGTTTCACCGTATTGTCGTTTTGCGGAGAAGAACGCGGTGAGTTGGGTGGCGCAGGTGGCCGCGTCAATTCCGCCGATCACTTCGGGCACAGGGTGCGGCAGGCGTCCGTCACGCAGCAGGTCATAAACGCTGCCGGCAGCGCCAGCTTTATCGTCCCAAGCGCCAAAAATTACCCGACCAACCCGGCTGGCCAAAATCGCGCCCGCACACATCGCACAGGGTTCCAGAGTGACCACCAGCGTGCAATCGCTTAAAACCCGCTCGCCGCGCACCCGACCCGCCTCATTCAGCGCGTTAATTTCCGCATGACCTGCCACATCGCCCGTAACCTGCCGGGTATTAAAACCGCGCGCGATAATCGCACCCTGCGCATCAACCACAACCGCACCAACCGGCACATCGCCGCTATTCTCGGCAATCGCCGCCTGTTCGCGGGCAGCAGCAAGCCAGGCCAACTGCTCGGCCGTCGCCGGAATCGTGCTCATAAACCGAGCCTAATCGTAACTGAGTGTAACAATAGTGCTGGTTGAAGGCGCATTTTGCGCATCATAAAAAACATCAGGCGTGATAAAAATATGCTCCACATCAGGCACAACACGCTGCACCCGGCGCTCCGCCAAAGCCACCACAATCGACACCTGCTGCATCGTCAACTCAACAGGCAAAGAAACCTTCGCGCCAACCAGCCGAGCACCATTTTCGTCCGCGCCAACGCTCACGCGCACAACACGATTTACCTGATCCAGCTCCAAAAGCTCCGCAGTGATCTGCGAGGCAAGCGCAGCGTCATTTTCGGTTACGCCCATATTTGCTCCAGTCAGTAAAATCGTTCAACAAAAATCTATAATTCTAGGTTGTCATAAAAAACCTGAGAATGCAATGAATTTTTTTGCCCTACAATTTTTATATGACACAAATCACAGCAGCAAACGCAAACATCGCAGTTCTCGGACTCGGCTCCATGGCCTCCGCAATCGTGCAGGGGCTTTTGCCAGCACGCACACAGGGGGCCCCGGCCTTGCGCGCCACCACCAATTCGGCGGAAAGCGCAGCAAAATATGCGGACCTGGACGGGCTGGAAGTAACCGCGCTCGCCGATGACGAAAACGCAAACTTGGCCGCGGTAGATGGCGCAGACCTGATTTTGCTGGGCGTGAAACCCTGGGCGATTGCAGAAGTTTTGGGCGCGGTCGCTGAAAAACTCGCAAAGGGCGCAACCGTGGTGAGCGTGGCCGCTGGCGTGACGCTGGCAGCAATGCGCAAAGCGCTGGGAGAGCGAGACGATGTGGCCGTGGTGCGAGCAATGCCAAACACGCCGTCGTTTATCGGCCAGGGCGTGACCGGGATTGCCGCAGAACCGGACGGGCGAGAAGAAGCAATCGAGCTGGCGCGCGATATTTTTGAAAATGTTGGCGAAGTTTTGGTGCTGGAAGAAGAGCGGATCGATGCGCTGAGCGCGGTTTCTGGTTCGGGACCGGCATATCTGTTTTGGTTCGTGGAAGAAATGATCGCAGGGGCTAAGCGGCTTGGTTTTAACGCGGAAGAAGCCCAGCTTTTAGCGCAACAAACCGTGACCGGGGCCGCTGCCCTGCTCGCCCAAAGTGACAAATCTGCGCCAGAGCTGCGCCGCCAAGTGACCAGTCCGCGCGGCACCACCGAGCAGGCAGTGCGCGTGTTTAGCGAAAGCAACTTTAACGACACAATCGACCGCGCGTTTGCGGCAGCCGTTGCCCGCGCCAAAGAACTTGCCGAGAGTTAGAAATTAGTTCGTTTTAGACCCGAACTTGCGGCGCCACCAGCTGGTTTTGTGACGCAACAGGCGATCACGCTCGTGCAAAATCGCATACGCCAACTTATCCTCATAAACATAAAAAGACGCGTGCGGCTTACCATTCAACAAAACAACCGGAATATCGTCAGCATATTTATCGGCAAAATCCGCGTTATCGTCAATATCGACTTCCTTGTAAACAACCGGAATATCGCTGTTTTCGGCAGCACTCAAAACGCGTGCCACAACGGCCTTAGCCTCAACACACAAATGGCAGTCCTGCTTCGTCAAAAGCGTCAGCTCAATCTGCGACATAGCGCCCCCAGAAAGACAATAAAACGAATAAAAAATTTAGCCGCACCTAAAAACGGTGCATAACCAATCTACCGCCCCACCCTGATTACAATCTGAAAATTACCT
>JAUNHM010000010.1:0-4985 GCA_030523945.1 Microbacteriaceae bacterium | reverse complement strand
GACCAGCCAAAAACCGCGCAAACACAACCCGCCCACCACCGGGCAGTAGACACCAAAAAACCCGCCAAAAAAGCAAGTTACTAATCCAAAATAACAAAAACCAGCACAAAACCGAGCGCAAAAAATTAGCAAAACCATCCAAAAAAATCCTCGAAAAAGGTGCATTTTCAGCTAAAAACGGCTACGCTAGAAGTGTGTCAGCACAGATTTACATCACCAGCATAGAAGGCCGCACCGGCAGAAGCGCAATCGCACTCGGCGTGATCGACACGCTGCTGCGAGACACCCCGAGGCTCGGCATTTTCAGGCCACTCGTGCGCACCTTGCAAGCACCCGACCGCCTGCTGGAACTGCTGCTGCACCGCGCCCATAGCGATCTGCCGCAGCAAGAATGCGTCGGCGTTACCTATGAAGCCGCGCAAAGCGACCCGGAACAGGCGCTGACCAAAATCGTCGCCCAATACAAAAAACTGCAAGCAAAATGTGACGCGGTCGTGATCGTTGGCAGCGACTTTAGCACCGCAATGCCAAACGAACTCGCCTTTAACGCGCGCATCGCCGCCAACCTGGACGCGCCAGTGCTGCTGATCGTGAGCGGTCGCAGCAAAACCGACAACGAAATTTTGGGGCAGTTGCCGGCCCGTTCGCCGCACGATTTGGCGGTTATTGCCGAGGCTGGCATAAAACAGCTGCGCGAAGAACATGCCCGCGTGCTCGCAACCGTGGTCAACCGCGCGGACGGCGACAGGATTGACGAGATTGTCGCAACCGTGGGGCGCGCTGTTGGCGAGATGCCGGTGTGGGCACTGCCGGAAAACGCGCTTTTGCACGCGCCGCAGATCGGGCAGGTGCTGGAGCTGATTGGCGGCACGCTCGAACGCGGCAACCCAGAGCTGCTGACCCGCGAGGTGATGGACCTGGTGATCGCCGGTATGAGCATGGAAAATATTTTGCCGCGACTGACCGAGGGTGCGGCTGTGGTGGTCGCTGCCGACCGTGCCGAGACGCTGCTGGCCGTGGTGATGGCGCACGAAGCCCCGACCTTTCCAACGATTTCCGGCATTGTGTTGAACGGCGAATTTCCGCTCAGCCCGGATATTGTGAGACTGCTCGACGGCATCGACTCTGACCTGCCGGTGATTCGCGTAAACGCCGGAACTTTTGCTGCGACAAGCGCAATTGTGCGGGCGCGCGGCAAGCTGAACATTGCCTCGCACAACAAGCTGAATGCGGCGCTGGCTGGTTTCCGCAAGTATGTTAATACAGAGCTGTTGCGGTCGCTGTTGGAGGTCGATCACGGCGGGGTGCGCACGCCGATTATGTTTGCCTACGAGCTTTTTGAGCGGGCTGCGGCGGCGAACGCCCACATTGTTTTGCCGGAGGGTAATGATGACCGGGTTTTGCGAGCTGCTAGCACGCTGCTAGCACGCGGTACGGCGCGACTCACCCTGCTTGGTGACCCGCAACAGATTGCCCAGCGCAGTGGCGAACTCGGCCTCGACCTGGCTAAAGCCACCCTGGTTGACCCGGTCGCAAGCCCCCTGCTCGAAGAATTTGCCGCCGAATATGCCCGGCTGCGCGCCCACAAGGGTGTCACTATCGAAGATGCGCGCGATCGGCTCGTCGACGTCAGCTATTTTGGCACGATGATGGTGCATTTGGGATATGCCGACGGCATGGTTTCCGGCGCCAAACATACCACCGCCCACACCATTAAACCGAGCTTCGAAATCATTAAAACCAAGCCGGACACCTCCGTCGTTTCCAGTGTTTTCTTTATGGCGCTGCGCGACCGGGTGCTGGTTTATGGCGACTGTGCGGTCAATCCCGACCCGACTGCCGAGCAGCTGGCCGATATTGCGATCTCGTCTGCTGCTACCGCCGCCCAGTTCGGCGTGGAGCCGCGGATTGCGATGCTGTCCTATTCGACCGGTACTTCCGGGGCTGGCGCCGATGTGGACAAGGTGCGTGAGGCAACCCAGATTGTGCAGGAGCGCCGGCCGGATCTGCTGATTGCTGGGCCGATCCAATATGACGCCGCTGCCGACCCAAACACCGGGGCTGCCAAACTGCCCGGCTCTGAGGTGGCTGGTCGCGCAACCGTGTTTGTTTTCCCAGATTTGAACACCGGTAACAACACCTATAAGGCTGTGCAGCGTTCGGCGCAGGCGGTCGCGGTTGGCCCGGTTTTGCAGGGTTTGAACAAGCCGGTTAACGACCTGTCGCGCGGTGCGAGTGTGGTTGATATCCTCAACACGGTAGCGATCACCGCGGTGCAGGCCGGGGAGGCGCGGGCTTTGGCTGCGGCAACGGGTGCGATCGGGCTGGGCCAGGTGGCGCACGACATCGCCTAGTGCGGTTGTGGCGGGTGTGATTGCTGATTTAATTATATACAAAGTAGATATTTAAGAAAAATTGAAAAGTGGTTTTTAGAGTCTGGTTAGGTTTTATTTATTGGTTAAGAATTGCCTGATTTGGTTCTGAAGTAGAATTTTAATTGTATAGAAAGTAGATAATTATGAGTGCAATTTTGGTGATTAACAGCGGCTCTTCTTCGCTAAAATACCAGCTGATTTGCAGCGAAACTCAGGCGCGCCTGGCCAGCGGGTTGATCGAACGGATTGGATCTACTGCCGCAAATATTAGCCACACTGGCAACCCGGCTCACGATACGCAGTGCGAACCTTTTAAATATGAGGCGAGCGAGCTGAACCTGCCCGACCACACCGCAGCATTCGACGCAATGGCGGCTGCTTTCGAGGCTGCCGGCACACCGCTTGCCGGCCTCGATCTGCTCGCGGTCGGTCACCGGGTGGTGCAGGGCGGGGAGCGATTTGTGCAGCCAACCCTGATCGATGACGAAGTGATCGCCGGCATCGCCGAACTTTCAGACCTGGCACCGCTGCACAATCCGGGCCAGCACGCCGGTATTATTGCAGCCCGGCGCGTGTTCCCGGCCGTGCCACACGTCGCAGTTTTCGACACCGCCTTTCACCGCACTATTCCCGCAAAGGCGCACAAATACGCGATAGACGCTGAAACTGCCGCAAAATATCGGGTGCGCCGTTACGGTTTTCACGGCAGTTCGCACCAGTTCGTGTCGCGGCGGGGCGCTGAAATTTTGGGCAAACCTCTGGCAGAAACAAAGCAGATTGTGCTGCACCTGGGCAACGGCGGCTCGGTTTGTGCGGTCGACGGCGGCCGCTCCATCAACACCTCGATGGGGTTGAGTCCGCTGCCGGGGCTGGTGATGGGCACGCGCTGTGGCGATATTGACCCGTCCGTTATTTTCCACCTGCACCGGGTGGGCGGCCTGTCGATCGACGAAATCGACAGCCTGCTCAACAAAAAATCCGGGCTGCTCGGCCTTACCGGCTCTAACGATGTGCGCGATGTCACCGCCTGGGCCGAAGAGGGTCGCGCAGATGCCACCGAGGCGCTGGAAATTTATGCGCACCGTATTCGTCACTATATTGGCGCCTATATGCTCGAACTTGGCGGGCTGGACAGCCTGATTTTTACCGCCGGAGTGGGGGAGAATAGCGCGGTGGTGCGCTCGCTGGTGTGCCGCGACCTGGCTGCTTTTGGCATTGTGCTGGACGAAACTGAAAACGCGGTGCGCCGGCCGGGCGAGCGGGTGATTAGCGCGCCTGAGTCGCGAGTCAAGGTGTTGATCGTGCCGACCGACGAGGAACTCGAGATCGCGCTGCAGGCGAAATCATTGCTTGCTTAGCGGGTTGTTTTTAAGGTTTTTTGCACGGATTTAGGGGGCAGTTTTGGCGTCTGGTTTAGCGGCTCTTTTTGACGATATTGCGGCGATTGCCAAGCAGGCTGCGGCGAGCATCGACGATGTTGCGGCGGCGGCTGGCCGGGCGAGCGCAAAAGCTGCCGGCGTGGTGGTGGACGATGCGGCGGTGGCGCCGCGCTTTGTGGAGGGTGTGGAGCCGCGGCGCGAGCTGCCGATCATTGGCAAGATCGCGATGGGGTCGCTCTTTAATAAGGTGCTGCTGATTTTGCCGCTGATTATGGCACTGAGCACGTTTCTGCCAGCCGCGTTGACGCCGCTGCTGATGCTGGGTGGCGCCTATTTGGTGTTTGAGGGAGCGGAAAAGCTGTGGGAGATGCTGCGCGGCTCACACGGGGAGCATGTCGCAACTCACGCGGAACATACCGGGCACGCTAGTGGCCATGCCGAGCAGCACGCCGATTCCGCAGATAAACACGGCAAACTCGCAGACCCTGGCGCGGCAATCGCCGAAACCAGCCTTGCTCATCAACCGGCAACCGGGGCAGCCCGCCCAGAAACCGCCCCGCACGATGAAAAACAGCTTGTGCGCGGCGCTATCCGCACCGACTTTATTTTGAGCGCGGAAATTATGGTGATCGCTCTCAACGAGGTGGCGCAGGAGAGCTTCTGGGCGCGGGTAGCGATTTTGCTCGCGGTCGCGGTTGCGGTCACGGTCGGCGTGTATGGTGTGGTCGCTCTGCTGGTAAAAATGGACGATATCGGTCTGGCTTTGCGTCGCCGCGGCTCGGGTTTTGTGGCCGGTTTGGGTGGCGCGCTGGTCAAGGCGATGCCGATTGTGTTGGAGATTATTTCAAAGGTCGGTCTGTTTGCGATGCTCTGGGTCGGTGGGCACATTTTGATCGAGGGCGCGCACACGCTCGGCTGGCATCTGCCGCACGAGATTGTGCACGGTTTGTCGCACGCGGTGCCTGGCGGCTTGCTGCAGTGGCTGGTTGAGACGGCCTGCGCCCTGGTGGTGGGCATCGCGGTCGGCTCGGTTATTTTCGCGATCGTCCACAACCTCCCCTTCAAAAAAGCGCACTAATTGCGCAGTCTGGCGGCCGCGAGATTTTGAGGCTGGCTGGTTTAGTGATAAGCTGGTAGGTGGCTCCTCGTGTGGCGCAATCTTGGTTAACTCCCCCAGGGCAGAAATGCAGCAAGGGTCGCTGGGCTCTTGCGGGTGCGCGAGGGGCTTTTT
>JAUNHM010000009.1 GCA_030523945.1 Microbacteriaceae bacterium | reverse complement strand
ATAAAAACGCCGCTTTGCTTTAAGCGACTGGATTATATTGTAGCAAATTTTGGAATGTTTGTCTAATTGCTCGGTTTTGCTTGGTTTTTGCCAGGTTTTGGGTTGTGCTGGGCTGGTTTTTAGCTAGTTTTGGCCGGGCTGGGTGGTGATTTGGCAGGATTTGACGGTGATGGTGCTGGCGCGGCTGAGGGTGCGCAGGTTGTGGGTGATCAGGCGGGTGCGTTCCTGGCTTGGCGGGATTTCCAGGACGGTGAATCCGAGACTTTCTTTGGCTGATCCTAACGCTTCGATGGCGCAGGAAACGGGGTGGCCGGTGGCTACTGTGAGTTCGAATTTGAGGGTGGCGGTGTGGTCGGTTTCGATGGAGTGGGCGATGTCGCGGTAGTCGATGTCGCTTTTGTGGCTGAAAATGCCCCCGCCGATAAACGCGTAGCCGATGAGCCCGGCGATAACTGCAGCGCCGGTGATAGCGATGATTCTGTCGGTGCGGCGGCGTTTTTTGGTGCCGTATCTGGCGGCGAGATATGTGTTTTGGGCTGGTTTTTCGGCGGGTTGTTGGCCGGTTGCGTCGTTAAGCAGGGCGTCTTCTTCGTGTTCGTCGCTGTGCTTTGTGCGCGGGGTCATTGGCAACCTTTCGCCGGTTTGGTAAAATGGGTTATATATTCAATTTTAGTTGGATTTTTGTTGATTGCGCTGTGGCGTGTTGTAAAGGATTTTTATGCTTGCTTTTTTGGTGGCTTTGGAGGCTTCGCAGCAGGAATATGATCCGTCGAAGGTGAGTCCGGGTGCGGTCGGGTTTTTGGCGATTGGCCTGCTTGCCGCGATGGTGATGGTTTTGGGTTTTTTTGCGGTGCGCACTCTGCGTCGCATGGCCTATCGTGAGCAGATTCGTGAGGATATTGCGGCGGAACTTGCGCAGGCAGACGCGGCTGTTTCTGCGGATAAATAGCTGCTTTTTTGCGGTTTAGCGTCTGATTTGGCACCAGTCCGGTCGCATGCCCGGGGTGCTGAGGGCTGGTAGCCCGGTTTTTAGGTTGATGATCGCCAGTTGCGGCACTTCTCCGCCTGCCGGTTGCACCTGTGCTGCAACATATTGTTTGTTTGGTGCTAGGCACAGGCCGGTGAGCGTGCTGCTTGCTGCGGCCGGTGTGTAGAGTGTTTGTGCTGGTTTGCCGGGGTGTTTGAGGGCGAGTTCCCGCCCGTTAATTTCGACGCTGCCGCCGCCTGTGAGCGGCAGGTTTTGGGGCAGGGTCGTAGCCGATGTGGCAGGCCACGGTTTTGTGCTTGGCTCGGCTCTGCCGCCGTATGGCACGCGGTAGGTTGCGCCTGCGACGGTGAGAATGTGGGCGACTGAGCTGCCCTGTTCAAAATACCAGTCTTTGACGTGTAAAATTTTGCCGTCTTTGTCCATTACTGCGTTGCCGATGCCGCTTTTAATGCCGGCGAGGCTGTAGAGCATGAGTTCGTCGTTTACCCCGTCAAAAAACCGTACACCGAGCAGTGAGCCGTCGCTGCTGAATTGGAGTTGACGCGGTTCTTTGCTCGGTGGTTGTGGAATGTAGGCGGGTTCGGTGCCGTCAAATTTTTGGACCAGGAGGAGCAGGTCGCGTTTGCCGGCTGGTTTGGTGATCGCGGCAGCCCACTGGCCGGCGGTTGTGAATTCGCTGATTGCTGGCGCTCGCAGCACGGTTTGTGGTTGGGTTTTTCCGCCGACACTGCTTTGTACGATGCGGTCTGCTTCGGAAGGGTCGGCGCTGCTGCCGTGTGGAATTAGCGCGGTGACTGGCATCGGGTCGGTTGTGATTGTGGCGCTAATTTGTGAGGCGGCACCGGTTGCTGCGCTTTTTGCGGTAAGTTCGAGAGTGTAGCCGGTGCTGGCCTGGAGCGGTTTTTCAAAGGTGAAAACAATTTGCGCGCCGCGGGTTTGCAGTTTGAAATCTGCTGCGGGAGTGATTTTTACACTGTCGGCATTGATTTCTTGTATGCGCTGGTTGAGTGCGACGCTGACGCGCTGCGCTTTTAGCGTGGTGAGGCGGGCGGCGTTATAGGTGACGGTTTTTAGTTTCGGCCCGTTAAATGCTGCAAGGGTGAGCAGCACTGCGGTGAAAACAGCGAGTAAAACTAGCGTGATTGCCAGAGCGCGGTTGGTGCGGCGCATTATTTACCACCGCCTGTGAGATACGGGTCGGCTGGAACCTGCGTTTTTTCGTGTTTTTCCGGGGTAAACACGGTTAAATGCGGGCTTAAAACGCTCGGGTTTTGAATGAAATGCCCGCGCATTTTTACCCAGTCGCCCTCTTTGAAATGCGCCTGCCAGCCTGGCATATATACGGTGACGCCGATGGCCTGGGTGTCGACGATGCAGCAGGTGATGCTGTAACGGCTGACTCGCACCAGGTTTTCTGGATCGTCTGGGTCTGCGGTGATGAATCCGAGCAGGTTCGCGCTGCGACCGGCCAACTGTGCCGGGTCTGTTGTTACGCTCAAAATCTGTGCCCAGTCTAGTACTGTTTTTTCGCTGTCGGAGGCGCTGCTGTGGTTTGCGGCGGGGCTGCTGACACCGCCCGGCACCCCGGCTGGGGTGCCGGCTGCCGCAATGGCCCGCTGGCTTGAAAGCGGGGCTGGCGGCAGCAAAATCAGCGGTGCCAGCAGCAGGGCGCCGCAGGCGCCCGCCAGCAGCGCGCCGGGGCGCAGCCTGGCTGCGCCCCGCGCCCCGGCAGCAGGCGTCAGATTGGTAGAGGCATGAGTTTTCTCACTGTCGGCGGCGTCAGAAGAGTCTGTATCGCCAGAAACGCTGCCATTGGCACTGCTGCCCAATGCACCTGCCGTCTGCGCGTCACCCACACTATCGCATTTTTCATCGCCAGAATCGTCGCCGCCGACACTCGCCACCTCGTCACCATGCTGCCGGGGCGCTTTTTGGCGCGCTGCTTGCCCCGCCGCAAAACACAGCAGCGGCACCGCAATCAGCGCCATCAGCAGCGTAAACCAGGTGTAACGCGGATGCACATAAAGCGACAGTTTGCCACTAAACACCAAAACAAGGCAGCCCACAGCCCCGGCGCAGGCGAGAATCCAGTTCAACTTTTGTTTAAACAAGCAGATTCACCCCGTATCCCAAACACAGCGCACCCAAAAACACCAGCGCGGTCACAGCCGCAAGCGTTTTCGCCCTAAAAGTACTGCGCAAAAGCAACAGCATCTTAATATCAATCATCGCCCCAAACACCAAAAAAGCGACAATCCCACCCGGCAAAAACACGGCCGCAAAACCGAGCATAAAAAACGCATCCACTGTGGAACAAATCGAAACCGCCGCAGCCAACAAAATCAGCGCAAAAACACTCCACACCGGATGCTCGCCAAGCCCGGTCAAAACCTGCGGCGGAGCACCCACCTGAATCACCGCCGCCAAAACCGATCCGAGTGCTAAAGCCGGCATCAAAAGCAGCAAATCCTGCGCAAAAAGCACCGACCCGCGACTAAGCCAGCCGCTCCGCTCTTCCTCCCCGCTATGCGCACAACTCGCTGCAAAATCAGGCTGCAAAAGTGCACTTTCATCACGCTGTCGCGAAAACACCCAGCCGACCAGATTCGCAATTACAAACCCGCCAATAATCCGCGCCGCCAAAATCCCGTTATCAAACCCAAACGCTTGATAGGTAGTGATAATCGTTACCGGGTTCAAAATCGGGGCAGCCAAAACAAAAGTCAACGCCTCAGCTGGGCTCAACCCCTGTCGCAAAAGTCCACGCGCCAGCGGCACATTACCGCACTCACACACAGGCAAAACCACACCCAAAAGCGACAAAACCGCCCGCCTGAGCGCCGGCCGCTGCGGCAACAGGCGGAACATCACCCGCTGCGGCACCCACAACTGCACCGCCGCCGAAACCAGCGCCCCCAAAACCACAAACGGAAACGACTCCACAAACACGCCAACAGCCAGCGTGCCCCCGTCGCGCACAATAGCCGGCACCAAATCCGCAGGCAAAAACAGGCTGACCAGCCGCACCGCCAAAAGCGCACACAGTAACACCAGCACGCCACGCACTGCGCGCTGCCGGGCCTTAACTGCTGTTTTTGTCACAAATACTAGCCTATTCTATGAATTTGGTAACATAGTGGAGAGATACACAGAAACGGAGCAAAATGACCAAACAAAGACTTTTGCAGTTTCGCGTGTTATCTGCCCTGATCATCAGCCAGTGCGCCGGCGGAGTGCGTCTTATCGCAATGCCGCTGCTGGTCTACGGCGGCACCGGCAGCCTCACCTACGCCGCGATCGTCGCAATCGCCGCGGCAGTGCCCGCAATTTTGGTCGGCATTTTTGGTGCTCCCAGCGTCGAGCAGCTCAGTCGCAAAAACATTATTTTGGTCGCCAATATTGTGCGCGCAGTTTTGCTGCTTTTGCTGCCGCTTTCGTGGGATCATTTTGGGGTGGCTGCAATCGCGGCAATTTCGTTTATCACCGCCAGTTTGGGTGCGCTCGAGCAGCCCGCAATGTATGCCAGTCTGCCCTCACTGTTTGGTGAAAACTACCAGGATTTTGCGGGCAAACGCATCGGTCTGTCCTTTTTAATGCAGGCAATTTCGCCGGTTATTGGCGGCTTTTTGGTTGCTTTTATCGGCGCTGCACAAACTATTTTTGTGTGCGGTTTTGCATATATTTTGTATGCGTTTTTGATTGTTAGTATTCGCAGATTCGACGCCGACTATAAGGAACGTAAAGAACGCAACAAAGATCGCAAAAAGCTCGAAATGCTGGGGGAGGCGATCGGGCTGGTTAAGAGCGTGCCGCAGCTGCGTCGTCTGTTTATTTTCTGGTTCTTTTCGATGATCGCGGTGCCTTTGGGGGTTTTGCCCGCGGTGCCATACATTACCAGTACTCTGAAAATGGAGGAAATGTATTTCGGGATCGCCTCGGCCTGTTATGGCACGGCGACCGTGGTCAGCTCGATTTTGGCTGGTAAAGCAAAGTTTCGGGGCGGGGTGCGCATTTGGCTGCTTGCTGCCGGGTTGCTCTACGGTGGGGCCAATATTGCGATGGGGCTGCAACCGAACTTTTTGTGGTTTTGTGTTTTATGGGTGATTTGGGGCATCGCTTACGGCCCGGAAGAAGTGGCCGGACACATGGTGTTTGTGAAAACCGCGCCGGAAGAGGCGCAGGGGCGACTTTTCGCGCTTATGAGCGTGGTCATGACCGCGGGCACGCTGATCGGTGACGCCCTGGTTGGTCCGATTTCTGATCATTTCGGCCCGCAAAACGCGATGGTTTTGTCGGGAGTGATTTTCTGCTGCGCGACGCTGTTTAGTTTCGGATTTGGTAAGGGTGCCCGCGCAATTGGCGAGGTCAGTTTCAAATAATGTCTGCCTAAAAAATAAGCAAACCAAACCTCGCGCCTCGGCAGGACCGCAACGAAACTATGATCGCGGAGCAATTCCCGCAAAAGCTATAAGCATCATAAACATCACAACAATTCCTAGTACAGATAGTGCAAAAAATATTATTTTTATAATGCGATGAAGCATTCTCAGCCATGAAATGCGAAAGCCCATTACTATCGGCGCAGGCAGTTTTGAAGCTCTGATTACGAACAAAATAAACGAGATTATCCACGCCGCTACCCCAGAATAGAAACACAGTATATAAAAATGTCCCTTTTCAATAAAAGGAAGTAGGCTAGCGAAGGCGTCAAATACAGTGCGGATAGACTTGCTGATGAGAGGTATAGGATGGAATCCCTGAGACGGAATGATCAAAATAGCGCCCAGCCAGAAAAATATGCTGTGCCAAAGGCTTAGTCGTTTAAATTTTTGATGGAGAGCCTGCTGTATTTGCGGGGGATAAGGTGATTGCAGATAGGCAGAGGCTTGTGGATAGCCGGGGGTCTGCTGGTAGTCGGAGCCTTGCGGATAATAAGGAGCCTGCTGCTCCGGATACTGTTGCTGGGCGTTAGACAATTGCTGATTTACAGGAGGGTGCTGTGGGGCATGCCGCTGCTCATCACCGGGCATTTGCTGGTCGCCGGACGTTTGCGGAAAATTGTGCATAAGACACCTCCTGAGCGAAAATCAAGCTAAATCTTGACTTCTCACTCTTATTCTAGCAAAGCCGGGTGAGAACTAGCCGAAAATAAGAAAATCCGTTAAAAACAGGGTCGAGGCAGGTAAAACTACTGGTTTTAAATCGCGTAACAGGGCAAGCAACCCGCCGACCCCGGCACTCAGCAAGAAACGATAATATAGGATATAAGTAAAATCGAACTTGGCCGGCGACGCAACTGCCCCGAAACCAGCCAAAACGCCAGCACAGCCGCCAAAGAAAGGACGCCGCCGTGGCAAAAGACCCGAAAACCGGCCCAACCGGCCGACCGGTGCAGTTTTTCGCGCCGCCAAAACCGCTAGAACAGCACGGGCCGGCGCGCGTCATTTCAATGTGCAACCAAAAAGGCGGAGTCGGCAAAACCACCACCTCAATCAACCTGGGAGCAGCCCTGGCGCGTTACGGCAGACGTGTGCTCGCGGTGGACCTTGATCCGCAGGGTGCGCTATCGGCAGGGCTTGGCGTGCAGGCGCACGACGTGCCGACAATTTACGACCTGATGCTTGGCGGCATGCGCGACACAAAAGCGGCAATTCAGCAGACCAGCGTGCCGGGGCTTGACGTGATCCCGGCAAATATCGACCTTTCCGCCGCCGAAGTTCACCTGATTAACGAGGTCGCGCGCGAACAGATTTTGGCCGGAGTTTTGCGTAGAGTTGCGGGCGAATACGACGTGATTTTGATCGATTGCCAGCCGTCGCTGGGTATGCTTGCGGTGAACGCGCTGACCGCCAGTCACGGCGTGCTGATTCCGCTTGCCTGCGAATTTTTTGCGCTGCGCGGTGTTGCCCTGCTGATCGACACGATCGAAAAAGTGCGCGACCGGCTGAACCCGGCGCTCAACCTCGACGGCATTGTTGCGACGATGTATGACGCGCGCACCCTGCACGCCCGCGAGGTTCTGGAGCGCGTGGTTGACACCTTTGGCGATAAGGTTTTTGACACTGTGATCGGGCGTACAGTGCGTATTCCAGACGCGAGCGTGGCTGCCCGGCCAATTATTGATTTTGCGCCGGACAACCCGGCTGCCGAGGCGTATTTCCAGCTGGCGCGCGAACTTGTGCAGCGCGGCGTGATCGCTTAACCCGCCTGCGGGGCGAGTTGGCCGAAACGGCGAAAATGTTGGCGGCGAAAATATATACAGAGTAGAGAGTTTAGAAAATGCGCGGGAGAGACGAGCCGGAAATTATCGAGCTGAGTGCCGATGATTTAATGCGCTTCGATGCCGGCTGGAGTAGCGGGCGAGCCGGGCGCGGCGGTGGCAAAAATGTCTCTAAAGTAGATAATTGGGCGGGTAGTGCAGATGGCGAAACCGGACAGGCAGATGACGGGCTGGTGCGCCTGCAAAAAGCGCTCGCAAGTGCCGGGGTGGCCTCGCGGCGTGCCTGTGAAACTCTGATAACTAAAGGGCGCGTGCGGGTAAACGGCAAAATCGTGCATGAACTCGGCAGCAAAATCGACCCGGCCACAGACGAGGTGCGAGTTGACGGAGTGGTGGTGCAACTCGATACCGAAAAACGCTACTTTATACTGAATAAACCAACCGGCGTAGTCTCCACCCTCTCTGACGAACACGGCCGGCCAGACCTGCGCGAATTTACCGACCGGGTTGACGAGCGGCTTTACAACGTGGGGCGGCTCGACACAGATACTTCCGGGCTTTTGATCCTGACCAATGATGGCGAACTTGCCCACAAACTCGCGCACCCGAAATTTGGGGTGGAAAAAACCTATGTGGCCAAAGTGCGCGGCAAAATGACCGCCGGCACGCTGCAGCAGCTGAAACGCGGTGTTGAGCTGGAAGACGGGCCGATCGCGGCGGACGCGGCGAAAATTATGGACGGCAGCAACCGCGAATTTTCTGTGGTGCAAATTACTCTGCACTCCGGGCGCAACCGGATCGTGCGGCGCATGCTGGCAGAAGTGGGGCACCCGGTGGTGGCGCTGGTGCGCAGACAGTTCGGGCCGCTGCATTTGGGGGATTTGCAAATCGGGCAAATGCGTGAGCTTTCTGCAGGGGAGCGCGGGGCGCTTTTGACCGCGGCCGAGGGCGGAACCGGTGAGCGGGGCAGGAAAGTAACTGCCGGGCGGCCGGGTGACGGGCGCGGCGCGCGCGGTATGCACGGTGTGGCCAGGCCGCAGGCTGAACGGAGCAAAACTTTTGGGCGCGTCGGTAGCGGAAGCGGCGCGAGCCGCGGAAATGGCAGTGCGGCAGGGCGAGGCCGCGACGGTAGCGGAAACGGAAATGCCGGTAGTAATGGCGTAAACAGTCGTGTAAAAGGACGTAATGCACGAGCCGGCAATTCCTCAGCTCAGGGATTTGGCGGCGAAACGCGACGCGGCTTTAACAGCGACTCCCAGCGGCGAGGAGGCAGTCGATGAAAGCAACAGAAAACAGCACCCAAGCCGCGTCAAGCGCGGGCTGTCGCGCACCCCTGCTCGTCGCGATCGACGGCCCAGCAGGCAGTGGCAAATCCAGCGTTGCCCGCGCCGCCGCCAAATCCCTGAGCTTCGGCATCCTCGACACAGGAGCAGCCTATCGCGCCCTCACCTGGCAACTCCTACAAAACGGCGCAGACCTGACCAACCAAGCCGCCGCGCTCACGGCCCTCGACAATTGGCGGCTGCAACTCGACCTGCAAAACGCAGCTACGGTCACTCTTGACGACCGCGACATTACCGCCGAAATTCGCACCCCAGCAGTTGCCGGGCAGGTCAGTAGCGTGTCCAAACACGACGAGGTGCGTTTCCGCCTCAACGCCTGGTTCCGTAATACAGTGGCCACCAGCGGCCTGCCGGGAGTCGTGATCGAGGGACGCGACATCACCACGGTGGTCGCCCCGCACGCCCCTGTGCGCCTGATTTTGACCGCCGCCGCCGATGTGCGCGCCGCCCGTCGTGCCGCGGAAATGCCGCAGTTGAGTTTCGAGCAGGTGCAGCAGGATTTGGCCGCCCGCGATGCCCGCGACTTACAGGTGGTTGATTTTATCAATCCCGCCCCTGGCGTAACCCTGCTCGACACAACGGATCTCGACTTCGACGGTGCGGTTGCGGCGGTTGTGGCTGAAATCCGCCGCGCACAAAACTCGCTCTAGCCGCGTATTTTTCGTATTTCCCAGCATAAACCCGGCAGAATCCGGTAGAATGGAATGGATATTAAGGGGCGAAAATGAGCAAAAAAGAGCACGACTTCGAAGAAACAGACGGCACCGAAGTGATTTATACTGCCGGGCACGACACCTATGAAGAGGTGCTCGACACCGGAGATTACAGCGATTTCGCAGATTTTGACGACGCAGATTACGATTTTGACCGGGACGGCGGTGACGGTGACGAAACCGCGCAGGGCAGCCTGCAAGACGGGATTTCCGATGAGGAGCGCTTGCGTGTTTTGCGCCACCATCTGGGTGCTTTTGACCTGAGCGACGAAGACTTGGCGCTGCTCGATCTGGACGCAGAGGACGATTTTATGCCGCCGGTGGAAAACCCGCCTGTGGTGGCGATCGTGGGCCGCCCAAACGTGGGCAAATCTGCGCTGGTAAACCGCATTATCGGCCGCCGCGAGGCTGTGGTAGAAGATGTGCCGGGCGTGACCCGTGACCGGGTGAGCTATCCGGCGCGCTGGGCGGAGCGGCCATTCACCCTGGTAGACACGGGCGGCTGGGAGCCGGATGCGCGAGGCATTGACCGCTCGGTTGCTTTGCAGGCCGAGGTTGCGATCGAAATGTGTGACGCGGTTTTGTTTGTGGTTGATTCCCGCGTGGGTGCGACCGCGACCGATGAGCGGGTTGTGCAGCTTTTGCGCCGTACCAAAAAGCCGGTTTTTTTGGTGGCCAACAAGGTTGATGACGCAATTTTGGAGCCGGAAGTTGCCGGGCTCTGGTCGCTGGGTTTGGGGGAGCCGCACCCGGTTTCTGCCCTGCACGGGCGCGGTGTGGCCGATCTGCTCGATAAGGTTATGCGCAAGCTGCCGAAAGAATCTGCCGTTGCCCAGCCGAAGGTTGGCGGGCCGCGTCGGGTTGCTTTGCTTGGGCGCCCAAATGTGGGCAAATCGAGTCTGCTAAATAAAGCGGCTGGGGCGGAGCGTGTGGTTGTGAACGACCTGGCTGGCACCACCCGCGACCCTGTCGACGAGCAGGTGGAGATCGCAGGCCGGGTGTGGACTTTTGTGGATACCGCCGGTATTCGCCGCCGCGTGCACATGACTCGCGGAGCCGATTTTTATGCGTCTTTGCGCACCGCAACGGCCCTGGAGAAAGCCGAGGTGGCGGTTGTTTTGATCGACGTGACCGAGTCGATTAGCGACCAGGATTTGCGGATTATCGATTTGGTGCTTGAGTCGGGCCGCGCCCTGGTTTTGGCGTTTAATAAATGGGATCTTTTGGAAGATGACCGCCGCCGCTATCTGGAGCGGGAGATCGAGCAGGATCTGGATCATGTGGCGTGGGCGCCGCGTGTGAACATTTCGGCGCGTACAGGCCGTCACCTGGAAAAACTCGTGCCCGCTTTGGAGACGGCGCTTGAGTCTTGGGACACACGCGTGCCGACTGGTAAGTTTAACGCGTTTTTGGCAGAGCTCGTGCAAGAACACCCGCACCCGTTGCGCGGCGGCAAACAGCCTCGTATTTTGTTTGGTACTCAGGCGGCTAACCGTCCGCCAACTTTTGTGCTGTTTACCACCGGATTTTTGGAGCCGCAATATCGCAGGTTTATTCAGCGTCGACTGCGTGAACGCTACGGGTTTGAAGGCTCGCCAATTGTGCTAAACATGCGCATTCGCGAGAAGCGTGAACGGCGCTAGTTTGTAAGTTATGCTGCATTTTGGGGCGGTCTGGTTTTAGGTTTGCTCCAGTGGCGTTTTTCTGAGATTTTCTTTAAAAATTGGTTTAATCAGGTTTTTCTCAGGAACGGCATGTATATTGGTAATTAGAGAGCTGCTTGCGTTCAATGTTTTCATTGAGATGTTTCTCCTTTCCTTTCTTCCTTTGTGGAGCGCGAGCAGCTCTTTTTATATTCCCCAGGGTATGCAGATAGCCACCCTGGCAGGTCGTATGGCAGCTGATAGAATGACGGCAGTATGAAACTCTTTTTTGACGCCCGCTACATTCGGGCTGATTTCCACGACGGTATCAGCCGCTACTCAACCGAGCTCGCGAATGCTGTCGCTGAAATTGCGCAGGTGACGTTCCTAATCTGCGACGAAAATCAAAAGAGATTCCTGCCGGACGGCGCTGATACCCTGCAGATCCACGCACCAACCTCGCCAAAAGAGCCGTTTACCGCCAGGATTCTCAATAAATACGGGCCAGATGTCGTGTTTTCCCCGATGCAGACCATCGGCAGCAGCGGGCGGCGGTTCAAGCTGATCCTGACCCTGCACGATATGATTTACTATCGGCATCGCACCCCGCCGCGTCACCTGCCTTGGCCGATCCGCCTCGGCTGGCGACTTTATCACCTGAGTTACGCGCCGCAGCGGGCGAAACTCAACGGCGCCGACGTTGTGGCGACCGTCAGCGAAACCTCCAAGCGAGATTTTGCGAAAGCGCAACTAACCAAGCGGCCAGTTGTGGTGATCCCGAATGCGCCGCAGAAACTTGCGGAACTTCTGGAGCGGCCGGTGCGCGATAAGAGCTCGAAAAACCTCGTTTATATGGGGTCGTTTATGGAGTACAAAAACGTCGAGACCCTGATTGCGGGGCTGGCGCATCTGCCCGCGGACTATACGCTGCACCTGCTGAGCCGGGTGAGCGAGGCGCGAAAGGCGCAGCTGGAGGCGCTCGTGCCTAAAGGGGCGAACGTGGTTTTTCACAACGGCGTGAGCGATGTGGAGTATGCGGAGTTGCTCGCCGATAACGCGATTTTGGTGACTGGGAGCTTGGACGAGGGGTATGGGCTACCGCTCGCCGAGGCGCTGGCGCTTGGGGTGCCTGCGGTTGTTAGCGAACTACCAATTTTCCATGAGGTTGCGGGGCATGGGGCACTGTATTTCGAGGCGCAGAACCCTAGGGAGTTTGCGGCAGCGGTCTTGAAAGTGAGCGAGCCGGGGGTTCGCGAGGAGCTCGTTGTGCGTGGTAAAGAGCACATGGCTCAGTTTTCCTGGGCAAAATCCGCGCAGATCCTGCTCGAAACCGCCAAGAAACTGCACAAAACCGTGAAATAACCCGGGTATTACTATATTTATATATCGCTAAACTAGGAAAAATAGTGATTTCTGACATTTTCTCGAAACTCTACCGCACCCTTGCGTAATACAAATTTATACAATTGTCTTACATATAAATAAACCTAGTTTGCTGCCGGGCTGACATGCAAAAACCCGACAGAAAACGCAATTAAACCGCCCAGCAAGCAGATACACAGCCAGCACACAGGCGGGGCCGGGCAAACGCGATAGGCTGGAAAGATGAAAAAGTTTTTGCTGATCACCTCCCGCACCAACGAGGAAATTCTCCAACCCGAACTCGCCGCATACCGCGAGCTGACCGGGCTGGGCGATACGGGGCTGGAATGGCACCGAGTCGAACGTGACTTTTTGGCCGGTATCAACCCGCATGACTATGCCGGGATTATTTTGGGCGGCTCACCATTCACCATCAGCGTCGCCAACTCGCTAAAAGACGAGCTCGAACTAAAGGTGGAAAAAGCGCTTGCCGGGTTGCTCGACACCGTCGTGGCCGCCGACATTCCGTTCCTCGGCATCTGCTACGGGATTGGCACGCTCGGCTCGCACCAGGGCGCCACCATCGACATGCGCTACGGCGAAACTGCCCGGGCCGCAAACATTCGGCTGACCGCGGCCGGCAAAACCGACCAGCTTTTTGCGCAAATGCCGCACGAATTTGACGCCTATGTCGGGCACAAAGAGGCTGTGAGCGTGCCGTCGCCTGCGATGACCGTGCTGGCCGGGTCGCTTGACTGCCCGGTGCAGGCGTTTCGGGTGGGGCAAAATGTGTATGCGGTGCAGTTTCACCCGGAGCTGCGCTCGCAGGACTTCGTGAACCGGTTGCGGCTTTATGCCAACCACGGCTATTTTGACCCGACCCGCTTTGACGACCTGTGCGATCACGTTTTTGCCGCAGACGTGGCAGCTTCGCACCAGATTTTGCGCCGGTTTGTGGAGATTTATAGCGATGGAGCGGGCGAGTAAGCTCGGTCGGTTGCGGGGCAGGAAGGCGATTTTATTGCTAAATAGCCCGGAAATTTGCAAAAATAGCGGGGCTGGATAAAAACCGAAAAATCCAGGTAAATCCAGGCAAATCTCAAAATTTCGGCAAAATCGCGGTTACTTGCTAACTAAAAAGCCCGGCCGGTGGTTCCGGCGACTGAATGGCAGTGGCGTCAGTCACGGGTTTTGCTCCGGCGATAAACTCGCGCAGTTCCGCCCCGAGCAGGAGCCTTGCCGGGTGTGGGCCAGCATTGAGCGCGCGCGGCAGCCAATCCCAGTCCTGCTCGGTGTTGCTCGCCAGCAAAATCACGTTGCCAAAGCGTCGCCCTTTCAAAATCTGCGGCTCGCCCACCGCGGCAACGTGCTTAAAAACGCTTTGCAATGTCGCTAGCTGTCCGCGCACAAATTTTTGCCCGGCTCCGTCGGCCGCGTTCACGCAGAGCACCCCGTCGGAGTGCAAAAACGGCTGCAAAGTTTCGTAAAATTCGCGGCTAGTAATGTGCGCGGGGGTGCGGGCGCCGGCAAACACGTCGACCACCATGATGTGCGCGGCCCCGTGCAGTCCGGCGGGTAGTTTGCTCGCGACAGCGCGGGCGTCGCCGTGGCGCACCCGGATCGGTTGGCGGGCGGGCAGCGGCAGGTGGCTGCGCACGAGTTCTACCAGTTCGCTGTGCAGCTCAATGATTTGCTGGGAAGATCCGGGGCGGGTTGCGGCAATATAGCGCGGCAGGGTGAATGCGCCGCCGCCGAGGTGGATTGCGGTGATCGGCTGGCGCGCCGGTGCCACGCCGTCGATAATGTGTCCGATTCTGCGCATGTAAGCGTAAAAAAGTTGGCTCGGGTCGCCCGGCAAAACGTGCGATTGCGGGGTGCCGTTTAGCAGCAGTTGCACGGCTCCCGGCACATACGGGTCGTGCGCCAGGGTAGCGGTGCTGCCGCAGGCGAGGGTGGTGCTGGCAATTTCGGTCATCTCTTACAATTTTATCGGGTTTGGGTGTGCGTTTTTGCTTGATTATGAGCTGGGTTGCGCTCCTGGTTGTTTGTCTGGTTGCGCAGTTGGTTGCGTCCGGCTTGTGCGCCTGGTTTTGCCCGTGTACGCGTTTATTTTCAGCCGTTTCAGCGGTTATTTTTCACAATTATTGCCCAGAATTTGCTTTCCTGTTTTGCAATCTGTGGATATTTCGCATTATTTTTTGTAGGTTTTTAATGTTTTTTCATAAAAACGCGATAAAATGATTGTGTTATGCGTATAGCAATGGTCACCGACTACTACCTGCCGACTCTCGGCGGGGTGCAAACTGCGATTAAAGCGCAGTCAGAAATGTTGCGGGCGGCAGGCCACGAGGTTACGGTTTTTTGCCCGTTGGCCCAGCCGAGCCAGGACCCGCACGTGGTTGCGCTACCCGCTGCCAAGTTTTTCCGCCCAGACGGCTATCCGCTCACCATCGGCACCGGCCGGGCAACCGCGATCATGAAGCGGGAATTTGCGGAGCGAAAAATCGATGTTGTGCACACCAACTCTGAGCTTTTTGCATCGCTGGCCGGGGTGCGCGCGGCACGTTTCCACAATTTGCCGATCGTCCACACAATGCATGGTCGCGCCGATGTTTATGCGCAGAGCGTGCTGCCGCTGCCGCACCTGGTTTCCGGACCGCTTGCCCGCATACACGGCCGTCACGCGAGCGCAAAAGGCATCAAAATTCGCCGCGATTTGCACTACACCAAAACCGCAACTGCCCGCCGCATGTGGCGCATGTTGCTGGCGCAGGCGCGTCTGAGCGCGCACGTGATCGTGCCGTCGTCGCACTTCCACGACAAATTTCTTGCGCAGGGCATCGAAACGCCGAGTACGGTTATGTCCAACACGCTTGAGGAGAGTGTGCGCGAAAAAATTGGCGAGCCGGTGCCGCGCAAATTGAAACCGGGCGAACCGATGCGCGTGATTTGGGTTGGTCGCTTGTCGCCTGAGAAACGCCCGGATATTTTTGCGCGGGCCGTTGCGCAGGTCGGTGGCGACAAGATCGATGCGCACATTTATGGTGAGGGCATGCACCGTCGCGAGGTCGAAAAAGTCGGCGGGCCTGCGGTTTTGCACGGTTCTGTGCCGCAGCATCAGGTTTTGGCGGCTATGCGCGACGCTCACCTGCTGGTTTCCACCTCGTATGATTTCGATAATCAGCCGATGGTGATGTTGGAGGCTGTGGCTTCTGGCCTGCCGGTGATGTTTTGTGACCCGGATCTGGCCGAGGTTGTGCCGGACGGGGCTGGGTTTCTTTCGGAAACTCCGGAAGCGGCTGGTTTGGCAGCGTCTTTGCAGGCTTTGCTGGATAATCCGGCCGAGATTGCGCGGGCGAGCGCAGCTGCAATTGCCGGACGGGAGCGGGTTTTCAGCGACTGTCGCGAGCTGGAAAAGATCTATGCTGAGGTGCTTGCCGGTCACGACACCGCAGACTCCGCAGCCTAAACCTGCCTAAAGTTAAGTCGATTAACGCAATTACTAAAGCAGCAGGGCCGCAAACCGCATGACCCTGCTGCTTTAGTGTGGCTAGTTTTGCCGTGAAATGCTAGATTTTTTCGCACTTGCCGGCGGCGGTGCGCTCCACCAGCTCTACCAGGCGGTCGATGTAACCGCGCACAAAATCGGTGGTCGATTCGGTGTTGAACTTGCCGTTTTCGTCAAGCAGGGTTGGCGACTGGGAGAGGAAAACTTCCGGCTGCGCCAGGGTCGGCATATCAAAGTAAGACAGCGCCAAACGCAGGTTTTTCTGCGAAGAATAACCACCCATGCGACCAACCGAGTGGCTGATAATACCAACCGGCTTGCCTTTCCAAGCAACGTCAGAGTTTGGCTTCGAGCCGATGTCCACAGAGTTCTTCAGGCAAGCAGGAATGGTGCGGTTATTTTCCGGGGTCACGAACAAAATGCCGTCGCTCGCTTTGATGGTCTCGCGGAACTCTGTGTATTCAGCCGGCACCTCTTTGTCCACCTCTGGATCGTCGTAGTCAAAATCATAGAGCGGCAGGTCGCGGATCTCCACGATGTTCACGTCCCAATCTTCTGGGAAAAACTCGATTGCGTTCTTCGCGATCTTGCGGGCAAACGACCCGGCGCGCAGGCTACCAACGATAACAGAAATTTTTTTAGTCATTTTTCTCCTTAAATTTTGCGGTTTTGCATGGCTGGCTCGCAGCTTTTCGCTTACGTTCTGATTTTATCTTAAAGCCCTGTGGCTTGTCTGGGTGTTTGCGGAAAATCACCAGTTTTCGCCGAATTCTGCCCAAAAATCGCCCAATTCCCGGCTTTAGCAGCAATTTTGCTCGTTTTCGGCTAACTCTCGGGCGGGAGCGGTAGAATAAAAATATGACTGACACGCAAAAAAACGCGCCGCTGGTTGGCGTGATTATGGGTTCTGATTCTGATTATCGGGTGATGGGCGAGGCTGTTGCGGCTTTGCGCGAGTTTGGTATCGCGCACGAGGTGGCGGTGGTTAGCGCGCATCGCACCCCTGACGTGATGTGGGATTATGCCCGCACGGCTGCCGAGCGCGGTTTGCGCGTGATTATCGCCGGGGCTGGTGGGGCGGCGCACCTGCCGGGCATGGTTGCGTCGATGACGACCCTGCCGGTTGTGGGCGTGCCGGTGCCGCTGGCTACGCTCGACGGCATGGATTCGCTGCTTTCGATTGTGCAGATGCCGGGCGGGATTCCGGTTGCGACCGTGTCGATCGGTGGGGCAAAAAACGCCGGGATTTTGGCGGCTCGCATTATCGGCGCGACTGATGCTGAGGTTGCGGGGCGGCTTGCGAAATATGCGGCTGATCTTTCGGATCAAGTGGCGGCAAAAAATGAGGCTTTGCAGCAGCGTGTTGCAGCGGAAACGGGGGAGTAAAATGTCAATTCCAGCTATTAGCGATGACGCAACCCAGTGGAGTGTGGCCGGGAAGCAGGCAGGGCGCGAGCAGGCTTTGCAGGCTTTGGCGGCCGGGCAGCCTTTGCTGGTTTTGATGCACGGGCTTGGTTCGCACGAGCGCGATTTGTTCGGTTTGGTGCCGCATCTGCCGCAGCAGTTTGTGTGTGCGAGTTTGCGCGCGCCGTTGCCAGCTTATACGGGCAGCGACGGTTTTGCCTGGTTCCCGCTGTCGCTGCAGCCGGGTGGCGTGTTGCCCGAGCAGGCGAGTGGCCATGCAAAGGCGGCTGCCGAGCGGGTTTTGGAGTGGCTTGATGGCTTGCGTAGTGATGTTGCGTCGCACGGTGGCGGGCTGGGTCAGGTTGCGATTATGGGATTTTCGCAGGGCGGGGTCATGGTTACGACCCTGTTGCGGCTGCGGTCTGAGGCTTTTGCAGCCGGGGTCAACTGTTCTGGTTTTGTGGCGCCGGGCGAGTTTTTGGGCGACGCGGATTTGCGCGAGAAACAGCCGCCGCTTTTCTGGGGTCGTGATGATGATGAAGAGGTGATTAGTCAGGCTGCAATGCGTGCCTGTGCCCAGTGGTCGCCGCTGCACACGAACCTGACTGAGCGCAACTATCCTGGCATCGGTCACTCGATTTCTTTGGCTGAGCTTAAGGATATTAGCGAGTTTTTGAACACGCACGTTGCCGGATAGTTTGCGGTTGCGGAACATCAAGTTCTGAGCCTGGTTGCGAGCTTAGTTGCGAGGGTGGCGGCCGGGTCGGTTGCGATCCGGGTTTTGGGTTGACGTAACTGCAATTTTTAGGTCGTGGCCGGGTTGGTTTAGGTGTCTGCGGATTCGGTTTTGTGTCGGTTTCGGCGTGTTGCGGCTTGGCCAGCAAGGCGGGTTTTGCCGCGTATTTTCGCGGGTTTCGCGCCTTTGCCTACCAGTTTTTTTGCAACTTTTATAATAATAGGCACTTTAATTTGCAAACTTTTTTGCGGTGTGGTAAATTTTTATATGTTGTCCTAGACAGCATGCGCCTCTAGCTCAATCGGCAGAGCAACTGACTCTTAATCAGTGGGTTCCGGGTTCAAGTCCCGGGGGGCGCACCATCATTGAATTTCTTTACGACATTTCGTTTCTTGCTTTTTCGTAATCGCCAGCTAGAACTGTCCTGTGCGTATTGCTTAGTCCTTAGCCTCGAACCTGTTTGGAACTTTTGCGTTTTTCAGGCATGAGTTGCTATATTTGAATTAATCGTTCAGCCCGCCTCAGCCTTCTGGTTGAGAGTGGGCTGGATCTCTATCATCGCGAGGAAGGTGTTTCGCGTGCGCTTATAGAGTACTACTAAATAATATGCGTGATGTTATGCACGCAAACTGTTGCGAGCCGCGAGCGCCAAATCTGGGTGATCAGCAAACACAGCCGAAACACCGCTGCTAATCAGGAACCGATACTCAGCAAGCCAACCAACCTTTTTAAACGCAGGCATCAGATACTCTCGTTCCGCGCGCAGAGTCCAGATATAGACCTCGAGCCCCTGCTGTGCCGCTTTCCGCACCAAATCCGAGTGCTGCGCCCGCCCGCGTCCGCCGCGCTTAGCCACAAACTGCTTTGGCACGCTGATCCCGTCTGCAACCTGCGCAGCTAGCTCCAGACCCCGCGCGCCCAGATACCAGGCAGAACGCCGCCGCGGCACGCCATTCCAGCCAGCATCCGCAGGATACCCCTCGCCGGTCACCAAATACACGCGCTTCCCAGGTAACCCCGCGCGCGCCACAGCAACCAACGCTGACAGCTCAAAACACTCGAAAATAATCCGGTCAGCATCCGCTTCGCCCCAGCCAGCAAGCTCGAATTCCTGCGCCAGCAAAGCAGGCAAATCAAACCCAAGCTCCTGGAAATAGCGCACATGCTTCAGCTCGATAACCACCCGCAAAACCCGGCTCACGCGCGCCTGCCACTCATCGACCAACTGCAACAAATCAGCCAGCCGCAAAAGCCCCTCGGAATCATCAAAAACCGCGCTATCAGGGCGCAGCCGCGGCAACCGTTCCCGCGCGCTCAGCCGCTGCAGCTCCTCCCAGGTAAAATCCTCAGCAAACCACCCGCGAATTTTCTCCCCGTCAACGGTCTTAACCCGCTTCCGCCCCGCAAACTCAGGGAACTCCGCGACATTCGTCGTCCCCGAAATCTCATTTTCGTGACGAATCAGCAGCACCCCGTCCTGCGTCACGACAATATCCGGCTCGACCGCGTCCGCGCCCTGCTCAAACGCCAAATCATAGGCGCCGCGCGTGTGCTCCGGAAAATACGCGCAAGCCCCGCGATGTCCGATAATCATTGGCGACGCGGCAAGCGTTTTGCCCGCTAAAGCCTCGGATTCAGAATTTATTTTATCCATACTCATAGCATACATCGCTATGTTCTTAACCCGCGCTCAAATCTGCAGCGCAACAAAAGTGATTTTCCGCCAAAAATAGGCGTTTTCGCGCTATTTTCCGGGCTGAATCGAGATTGCGTTTACCAAACGGTAATAAATTGTTACCAAAAGTTCGACGGAAGTTTTTTTTCTTCTTCAGCTGTTAACCTGCCGTTCACATAAAGTTGTTTTACTTAAAAGTGTTCCCCAAAAAGGGAATGTTTTTGTGTGAGCAAAAACAGGCACAGAAGAAGAATAAATGGAATCAAACTCTGACATGAACCCTGAACTGCCTACGGTGGTTTTTGATATTGGCGGCGTGCTGGTGCAGGAAGGCAACCGGCGTGAGACTATCCGCGACAACATTGCAGCCAAAGCACCTAGCCTGGATAAGGACAGCTTTATTGCTGCCTATTGGCAGGGGCGCGATGCCTATGACCGTGGCGTGTCACCTGCGGAATACTGGCGTGGCGTGCTCGCTGAGAGCGGCGCGGACGAGGCCGAGATTACCGACGAGCTGATCGCATACGCGGACAAAATGGACGGCGAACTCTCCGCGGCAATCTCTGAGGAAATGACCGAGCTTTTGCACCGTATCCACGCCGCTGGCGCACAGATGATTATTCTCAGCAACGCCCCAGCCTCAATGGCAAACGCGGTGCGCTCGCAGAAATGGTTTGAGCTGTTTGACGGCGCGGTGTTTTCTAGCGAAGTCGCCCTGATCAAGCCGGAACCAGAGATTTATGCGGCAGTTGAAAAACTTGCGAAATCAAAGGAAATCGTTTTCTTTGACGATCGCCCGGTAAATACCGAAGCTGCAAACGCGCGCGGCTGGAATGCGGTGACTTTCACCCAGGCCAGCGATGTCACCGATACTTTAACATTCCTAGAAAGGAACTAATATGTCCGAAATTCGCTTCGACAATGCCAGCCTGCACTATCCAGGCACGGAAAACCCGACGATCGCTGATCTCAACCTCGACATCAAAGACGGCGAGTTCCTGGCTATCGTTGGCCCGTCTGGCTCGGGTAAATCAACGACTCTGCGCATGGTTGCGGGTCTTGAACCGCTCAGCGGCGGTGAAATCTACATCGGCGACAAGGCGACCAGCTCGGTGCCACCGTCAAAGCGCGACGTCGCAATGGTTTTCCAGTCCTACGCGCTCTACCCACACATGACCGTGCGCGACAACCTCGCTTTCGCCCTGAAAATGCAGAAGGTTGACAAGGCGACCCAGGATGAGCGCGTGGCAGAGGCCGCCCGCATGCTCGATCTGGAGCAGTACCTGGATCGCTACCCGAAAGCGCTCTCTGGCGGTCAGCGTCAGCGCGTGGCGATGGGGCGCGCAATCGTGCGCAAACCGCGCGTGTTCCTGATGGACGAGCCGCTGTCAAACCTCGACGCAAAGCTGCGCGTGAGCACCCGTACCGAAATCATGCGGATGCAGCGCAAGCTGAAAACCACGATGCTCTATGTCACCCACGACCAGACCGAGGCGATGACGATGGCAGACCGGATTGCAGTGCTAAAAGACGGCAAACTGCAGCAGGTCGGCAGCCCGGAGGAGCTTTACAACCGGCCGGCAAACAAGTTCGTGGCAACCTTTATCGGCTCGCCATCAATGAACCTGCTCGACGGCAAAATCATCGGCGATCACTGCGAGGTCGGCGGCGCTCGTGTCCAGCTCCCAGCAGGAAAATCTATCGAAGACGGCAAAGAGGTTGTTGTCGGCCTGCGCCCAGAAGCGCTGCGCATTACCGAGAACCCGGCAGAGGCAGACCTGCAGGTCGAGGTTTTGCTGATCGAAAACGTCGGCCCAGACTACTATGTACACACCGAAATCGCGGGTAGCGCAGACAATGCTGCGCTGCTGATTCGCGTGCCGCAGACCACCCAGATCGCCATCGGCGACCGCATCAACCTGGCTGTTGCGCGCGACGCAATCCACCTCTTCGACCCGACCTCAGAAGAACGGATCTAACGATGAGTGTCGCACAAGAAGAAGTCGTAGCCGTCGCCCAAAAAGAGGCCGTAAACACCGTCAAAAAGCTAAAGAGGCGGCGTGTTGAAAAACCAGCACCGTGGGCATTTTTGTTCATTCTCCCAGTGGTTGTGCTGTTTATTGTGTTCGAGTTCTACCCGATGGGGCGTGCACTGTTCTTGTCAATGCAGGACACCGACCAGTTCGGCCGCCCGGCCGGGTTCAGTGGTTTTGACAACTACATCACGATGTTTTCAGACCCGGAGTTTATCGCGACCCTGATCCGCACATTTATTTTCACGATTTTCTCGGTGCTGGGTAAGCTCGCGCTTGGCCTGGCGATCGCCCTGCCGCTTTCTTACCGCCTAAAGGGCACTGTTTGGATGCGCTCGGTGGTGCTGATTCCGCTGGCGGTATCGACCGCGGTTGGCACGCTCATTTTCAAGCAGCTGTTTGCCTCACATATCGGCCTGTTTGACCATGTTTTGCGGATTTTCGGCGGCAGTGACGCGGGCTGGCTGACTAGCCAGAATATGGCAATGGTTTCGGTGATTATCGTCGATATTTGGGCCGGTATTTCGTTTGTGACGCTGCTGATGCTGGTTGCAATCGACGGGATTTCCGGTGAGGTTATGGAGGCGGCAAACCTGGACGGCGCTACTGGCTGGCGCAATGTGTATTACATTGTATTACCTTCCATCGTGCCGATGCTCCTTTTCTTGGCAGTGACGCAATCTATCTCCGCAATGAAAGAGTTTACGATTATCAACGTGCTCACCGACGGCGGCCCCGGCAACGCCACAACTACCCTCGTTATCGACATTTACGATAAAGCATTCGGTGGCGGCACCGCAAACTTTGCGATGGCGTCTACCACGGGCATGATCTTGTTTGTGCTCACTTTCGTTTTCACTCTCGTCCAGTTCGGACTGTCCAGCAGAAAGGGCCGCTAATCATGAACTCTCAACTTCGCTCTCCGCTGGTCAGTTTCCTGCTGACGATATTCCTTGCAATCACTTGCTTCCTGATCATTCTCCCGGTGATTTATGCGGCAATTGGCGCGTTCCGCTCGGCCGGTGACATTCAGGGCGGTGTGATCCCGCTGCTAACCGGTGAAACCATCTTTGACAACTTCTCGCGCGCATGGGAGCAATCAAAGGTTGCTAACCAGCTGCGCAACAGCATTATCGTCACCATTTGCCAGACCGCCGGGCAGTTTATTACCAGTATTTTGGCAGCCTACGCGCTCGTATTCGGTCGCCTGCCATACGCAAAGAAAATCCTGATTTTCTTCCTGCTGCCGATGATGATTCCGTCAGAGGTAATGGTGATTGGTAACTACCTGACCGTGCGCCAAATCGGCCTGTATGACACGATTGTCGCGATCTTTTTGCCTTATGTGGCATCGAGCCTGACCCTGTTCCTGTTCGTGCAGGCATTCCAGAGCTTCCCGAAAGAGATCCACGAGGCGACAAAACTTGAGGGCGTCGGCGTGTTCGGGTTCCTGTTCAAGTTCCTGCTGCCGCTGAACCGCCCGGTCTGCATGACCGCGATCGTCACTAGCGTGATTTCGGCCTGGAACGGCTATATGTGGCCGCTGCTGATTACGCAGTCGCCAGATGTCCGCACCATTCAGCCGGGTATTAAAGCGCTTGCCGATGCGGCGTCCGTTGACACCGGCCTCGTGCTCGCAGGTATTTTCATTGCGATGGTGCCAACAATTCTTGTCGTGGTCTTTGGTCAAAAGTACCTGAGCCGCGGCTTGACCGACGGAGCCGTGAAATAGTCCCTTAAGTTTTACTATCCATATCCATTAGTAAAAAACCCAACCTAACAGTAAGGAAAAACAAATGAAATTCCCTATCCGCAAACTCGTTGCGACTATGTCGATTGCGATGCTCGGTCTCACCGCATGTAGCGGCGGCGAAGGCAACAAAGCAGCCGAGGAGCCAAAATCAAACGAGCCAGTAACCCTCGACTTCTGGCACTCATCATCTGGCGCAGCCGGTGACCACCTAAACAAACTGATCGAAGAATTCAACAAGAGCCACGAGGGTAAAATCACCATCAAAGGTTCATACCAGGGTAGCTACGAAGATGCGATCTCTAAGTTCATCGCTTCTGTGCAGTCAGGCAAGCTTCCTGCGCTCCTGCAGGCATCTGACGTGCAGACCACCTACCTGAAAGACTCCGGTCTGATCGTGCCTGCGGGCGACCTGGCTAAAGAAGACAAAGGCTACTCATTCGACAGCCTGATCCCAGCAGTAACCAACTACTACACCATTGAGAACAAAGTTTACTCAATGCCTGCGATGATCTCCCTGCCGACCCTGTACGTTAACGAGGAAATGCTGCAGAAAGCTGGCGTGAGCGCGGACAGCCTGAAAACCACCGAGGGTCTGCTCGCAGGCGTTAAGAAAATCAAAGAGGCAACCGGCAAAGCTGGTATCACCTTCCACCAGAACGGCTGGTTCATGGAGCAGTTCGCTGCTTCTCTCGGCGTGCACTGGTGTACTCCAGAAAACGGCGTAAAGGGCAAGCCTGGCGACGCATTCAACCTGGAAGATAGCAAAATCAAGGGCTTCTGGGGCAATATCGGTAAGCTGTACGCTTCTGGCGCAGTTGCAAACCCAGGTAAAGATGGTAGCGTAGCAGCTGGTGCTTTCACCTCTGGCGAGGCTGCAATCCTGCTGAACTCTTCTGGCGTCATGGGTAACATCTTCAAAGCAAACCCAAGCTTCAAGTGGACCACCATTCCACTGCCACGCGACAACGCACAGTCTGGTTCTGTGCCTGGCGGTAACTCAATTTGGGCTGTAAAAGAAGGCCACAGCAAGGCTGAGCAGAAAGCTGCATGGGAGTTCATGAAGTTCATCGGTTCTGAGAAGTCTCAGAAGTCGATCTTTACCGCCAGCGGCTACCTGCCAACCGTGAAGTCTGCTGCTAGCAGCCTGACCGACATTAAGCCGCAGCAGGCATCTATGCTGAAGCAGCTGGAGAGCAACCCAGTGAACACCATCACCGCTGGTTGCCACACCGGTGCGCTGAACGATGCTCGTAAGTCATACGGCGCTGCGATCTCTGAGCTGTCAAACGGCGTGTCTGTAGATGACGCGTTCAAGAAAGCAAAGGCCGGCACCGAGACTGCTATCAACGATTACAAGAAGCGTTCAGGTAAGAAGAACTAATGACGTATCCAGTCGCACTCCGTGAGAGTCTCGATATTCGCGAGAAATGGGACTCTCACGGGCGCGCCAAACGGCACTACGGCTCGACCTTTGTCTGCGAGGTTGTCACGGATTCCCCGCTTTATCAGCTGGGCGTTCGGATCCAAGATGAGGTCGTGCGGCGCGGGATCGCCCACAACTATGGCATGCTGCCACCGTCGAGCTACCACATGACCGTTGCTGACGGGCTGAAACTGCCGTCGTATGAGCGGCAATACGACCGCTGGCCTGCGGAGCTGCGCGACCTGCCTTTTAGCGAGGCGACCTCGATTATGCGGCAGCGCCTGGTCGATGCGGCGATTCCCGCGCCAAAGCCGCTGGAAATGGCGGTTACCGGGGTGCATCCGCTGGAGCAGTCGCTGACCGTATTGCTCGGACCTGCAACCCCGGAGGTTGCTGCGGAACTTTCGCGTTTCCGCCACGCGGTTTATGAGACGCTTGGCATGAATGTCGCGGACGTCGACGGCTACCAGTTCCACATGTCGCTGGGGTATCGACTGACCGAGCCTGATGCTGCGGCCGAACCGCTTGCCGAGCTATACGAGCTGTTTACCGGCTGGGCTGCTGAGATTGACCGCGTTGATCTC
>JAUNHM010000105.1 GCA_030523945.1 Microbacteriaceae bacterium | reverse complement strand
ACGCTTCGCCAGCAGCGTCATTTCAGACCGTTGCAAACAGCGCACCACAGGTAGCGCAAAACAACGATAACCTCCCGCCAACCGGCGTGCGCCACGAGGATAGCTGCGTTGGGCGGGTGTATCGCGGCAATTATGGTTCGTTTGAACCGTTTGTGAATAACAAGAAACCGAATGTTAATGTTAACGCGGTGCCATTCCCGAGTAGTAAAACGGAATTGGCGATTATTCGTCGTGATGTAAAGCCGGGGGATCAATTAACTAACAGTGAACTTGAATCGCTTAAAGAATTTTATGGTGCAAGCTCCATGAAAAACCCTAATTACAATGTTTTCTCTCTAAAGAGTCGCCCTTCCTTGCCACTTTTGCCTGGCTTTAAGTTTTTCACAAGCATCAAAGACTACACCCCTGACATGGATCTGGCTACGGCAAAGCATGGCAACACCCGTGATTTTATAGTGTTTGATGCACCTCAGGGCTGCACCGTGACCTCCTATGGTTACGAGATTAAAAAAGAGGTTAGGGTAGAGCAGGGCGTTCTGAACTATTCTGATTTCAAAGCATACGAAGAGAAGTGTAAGGAGCCTGGGGCTTGTGATAACATCGAGCGACCAGTGCCAGTTTATGAAGACACCCCTACTGAAAAAGTAATTTTCTTTTTTGAGGTAACAACCACTTATAATGATGGTTCCAAGCATGTCGGTAGTGTTCCGTTTGTGACCCAGGTTAATGGCAAGGGTGCGTCTGTTGCGAAGCCGGTTGGACAGATTCCTTCAGCTCCAAAGCTTCCGCCGACTATTCTGCCTAAGCCGGTAACACCGATTTCTATCATTCCGATTGGAGATACTCCGCCAGCTAAGGGGACTGAGACGCCTATTAAGACGGTTGAAACTCCAGCTAAGCCGGTTGAGGCTCCAACGAAACCAGTGGAAACCCCTGTTAAACCGGCTGAGGTTCCTGTGAAGCAGGTTGAGACTCCTGTGAAACCTGTTGAGACTCCTGCTAAGTCGGCTGTTGAGGTGCCAGCGAAGTCTGTTGCTGCAAAGACTGGTGCAGATGCCTCTGCGAAGCAGGCTAAGGCAGAGGAGATACAGTTGGCAAAGACCGGTGCAGATAACACCGCTTTGTTTGCCGGATCTGCTGCGCTGCTTTTGGCTGGAGCGTCAATTTTGGTACGCCGCCAGCGCAAGTAGCCGTAACTTTACTCCTTAAAATATGGCCACTTCTGCAAACGGGGTGGCCATATTTTATTTTTGTATCGCTTTATTGATGTGATCTTGGTTAGTTAAAAACCGGCTTATCGGGGCTGAAAAAAGACTGTTTTGTCGCATACCTGAGTGTTTGGTGTGAGTTTGTTTTTTGAGTCGTGTCCGGGGGGGGGGCAGCAGTATATACTGCAATTAAGGCTACAAATTTTGAAAGGACAGCCTGCTATGAACAAGCAACACCACCCAAACGAAAACAACAAACCAAACTGGGAATCGCAGAGCGGCGCAAATGGTGCGCAAGAGAACAGTTACGGTTACGGATACGGCGAGAAACCTGGTCGTGACGAGTCAGCTTATGCCGCCGGTAATGGTGGTAGCGAGTATGGTCAGCCTGCCTCTGGTTACGCATCAGGTAACGGTGGTGGCGAGTATGGTCAGCCGGCTCCTGGTTATGGTGAGCCTGCTGCTGGCTACGGCGCTTCAAACTACAACGGTGGTGGTTACAATGGTGGTTCGCAAGAGCCGCCTAAAAAGAATTGGGTGCCGGCTGCTATTATTAGTGCGGTTGTGGCGGTGCTTTTGATCGGTGGTGGTATTTTTGCTTACTTCACATTCTTTAACAAGTCTGAAGACAATAAAGCAGATGAGCAGCACAATGAGCAGAAACACGAAGATAAGCAGCCTGAACCGGCTCCAGCGCCAACCCCTGCTCCGAGCCCGAATCCTGGTCCAAACCCTAACCCGAATCCTAACCCGTCCCCAACTCCTACTCCAAACCCGACTAAAAAGCTGGACCCAAACAGCAGCTTCTGTCGGAATGTGAAAAAGCTGGTGGAAAACGGAGCCGAACTGCAGAAACTGAGCAGCTCAAACGACAGGTCTGGTATGTCAAGTAAGATGCGCTTGTTGGCGAGCACCGCTGATATCTTGGCGAAGTCTAAAGAAGCACACAATCCAGAAAACTACGCAAAGTTTGCCAAGATCATTCGCTCTGCTGAAAAAGATATTAAAGATAACAAGATGGATCAGCAGCGGTCAGAAGGTGTCTTGCGCGAATTGCAGGATCTTGACAAGCAAGCAATTCCTACCGATGTGGCCAACTGTGGTTTCAAACCGCAGCAGCAGGTCGGGCCTCGCGCTTAACTGGTTCTGAAATATATTAGGGAATCCTGAGATGAACGGCCAATATGGCTCAAGCAGCAATGCTAATGGCGGGCAAAACATGAACCAGCCACACTCGGCCGGTTATCAGCAGGCGCAGAACTATGGCGAACCAGCTGCTTATGGTGCACAGCCGGGTTATGGGCATCAGCCTGAGCCTCCGAAAAAGAACTGGGTGCCGGCCGCTATTATTAGTGCGGTTGTGGCGGTGCTTCTGATCGGTGGCGGTATTTTTGCTTACTTCGCTTTTTTTAATAAGTCTGAAGACAATAAAGCAGATAACCAGCACAATCAGCAGAAACACGATGATAAGCAGCCGCAGCCGGCTCCAGCGCCCGCCCCTGCTCCGAGCCCGAATCCTGGTCCTAACCCTAACTCAAATTCGAACCCTGCTCCAAACCCGACTAAAAAGCTGGACCCAAACAGCAGCTTCTGTAAAAATCTCGAAAAAAATACCCAAAACCTCTACGCAATTTCAGCTAAGAAACCGGAAGATGTGCCAAGCAGCTCCTATCGCGAAATCGCTAACCTTGCCGACAGGCTATCCAAGTCTAAAGAAGCAAGCAAGCCTGAGGTTTACGCGTACTATGCCAAACTGATGCGGGGTATGGAGAGAATAAAAAGCGGTAAACAAATGAGCGATAAAGAAAAAGAAGAGATAAACCGTTTGGCGCTATCCGTTGATCGGGAAGCGATCAACACTGACGCGGCAAACTGTGGCCTGCAGCCACACCGCTAAACGCTGAAAGGCCGGGCTTTAAGCCTGTCGTGGGACGAGTCCGGCCTGATCAGTTAGATGGTAGAAGCCGCGTCTGGTTCGAGCCAGTAGCAGCTGGTTTCGCCGTAGTTTTTTACCTTAATATGGCGGTAGCCGACAGGTAGGGTCGGGGCTGGGCTGCGTTTGTCGCGTTCCACCATGACCGCGGCATTCGGGGCGAGTAGCGGCAAAAGCGAGGCGAGATTTGCGGTAATTGTTTCTTCGCTAAAATCGTAGGGCGGGTCAATTAGCGCAACATCGTAAAGTTCGTGGCTCTCTGCTAAACCAGCCTGAGAAGCACGCATTTCCAGCCAGCTTTGCACATTTGCCGCAGCGACCTCGGCGCTGGCCTGTCCGCCATTTTTGCGTACCGCCGCGACCACAAGTTCGCTATTTTTGCGGGCAATCGCTGCTGCTGCACTGTGTTTTTCCACTAGCGTGGCATGCACGGCTCCGCGGCTGAGAGCCTCCAAACCGAGCGCGCCAGACCCGGCATACAAATCGAGCACCCGCGTGCCGGTGATAAAATCCCAGGCGTCCAGGGTGGAAAAAATTGCTTCCCGCACCCGGTCGCTCGTCGGCCTGGTGCCGCGCGGGGGCACGGCCAGACGCAAAGACCCGGCGCTGCCAGCAATGATTCTCGTCATTTTTCT